>NZ_CP043320.1:321736-643473 GCF_008807395.1 Pseudomonas sp. C27(2019) | reverse complement strand
TGTCATGATGCATCTATTCTAACTTGTCTTGCCTTGTACTTATGAATAAATATTTTAGCCTTATCTCAATCAGCTTCATATTGTCCGGCTGTCAAATCTTGACATCGGACAACAGTGTATCAACAAACCTTACCGAGGCGCCTGCAACGCCACAAACAACGACTGCATCTGAACCCAGCGCAGACTTTACAACAGATACCTTAATTAGTTTGCTGACCGCAGAAATTGCTGGTCAACGTGATCGTTTTGATATCGCCTCAGAACACTACAGCCAGCAAGCCCAAATCACAGGTGACCCCGGTGTAGCTGAGCGTTCGTTGCACATTGCTGAGTACATGGGCGATAAACAACGCGCACTCGACAGCGCGCTCATTTGGGCCGATGCCGCACCAGACAATTTAGAAGCGCAGCGTTCTGCCGCCATTCAACTGGCTCAGGCCAAGCGCTACGAAGAAGCCATGCAGCGCATGGAAACTGTGCTACTAGCAAACGGCGATACCCAGTTTGATTTTCTTGCCTTATCAGCTGTGCGCTCAGATCGTAAAACGCGCCAAGCGCTCTTGCAAAGCTTTGACCGTTTAATCAGCAAACAACCCCACAACCAGCAGCTAATTTTTAGCAAAGCCATTTTGCTCAGCCAAGACGAGCGCAGCGAAGAAGCATTACAACTGCTCGAAGCTCAGCCTAAAAAAACTGCAGCACCAGCAATAACTTTATTGCGAGCACGCTTACTTAGCCGACTGAATCGCGGTGAAGAAGCCCTGCCGTTACTGCGTAACGCGTTAAAAAACCAACCCAACGACAATCGCCTACGCATGGCCTATGCGCGACAATTGATCGATCTTAATCAGCTCGAAGAAGCGCGTGCTGAGTTCATCGAACTCTTACAGCAATCCCCAAATGATGATGAATTACGCTTTTCTTTGGCGCTGATCAATATGGATTTAGAGGCATGGCTTGAAGCCCAAGTGTACCTTGAAGACCTCATCAGTCGCGGCAGTTACACTGATGCCGCGTACTACAATCTGGGCCGAGTATTTCAAGAACTTGACGAAATAGAGCAAGCTTTATCTGCCTATAACGCAGTGCAACCGGGCCAAAACTACCTCGCCGCGCAGCAGCGCACCAGCACTCTGCTGCTTGAAAACCAGCGACTGAGCGACAACACTGTTCATTTTGAAATGCAGCGCATGATCAATACTGATCTCGCCATTCAACTGTACTTAATTGAAACAGAAAGCCTGGCAACCCACGACCAAGTGGAAACAGCATGGCTGCGCATCAATCAAGCTTTAAAACATTACCCAGACGACCCAAGCCTGCTCTACACCCGCGCCATGGTTGCTGAAAAGCGTAACGATCTCGCACAACTGGAAGAGGACTTACGCCTGATCATCAAGCGCGATCCTGAGAATGCCATGGCACTGAATGCACTCGGCTACACCCTTGCCGACCGCACTGAGCGCTTGCAGGAAGCCCGTCAATTGATTGAACAAGCGCATCAACTTGAACCCAATGATGCAGCCATTACCGACAGTTTAGGCTGGGTCTATTATCGCCTCGGAGATTTAGTCGCAGCTGAACGCCTGCTACGCGAAGCCTTCAGCACCTACCCAGACGCTGAAGTTGCCGCGCACTTAGGCGAAGTGCTGTGGCAACAAGGCAAGCGCAAAGAAGCACGGCGCATCTGGAACCAAGCACTTGAGTCGCAGCCCAACAACTCTGTACTGCTGGAAACTATGCAGCGGCTGATCAACAAGGACCTGTAACCCATGCGCTTTTTAAACTTAGTCACACTCAGCGTGCTACTTACTCTAACTGGCTGCAGTCATTTTTCTTCAAAAGAGCAACTCAGCGGCAGCGGCCAAGCCAGCTCATGGCAGGCACATAAACAGCAAATCACCCCGCTTGATGCGTGGCAAATCAATGGCAAGCTCGGTATTCGCAGCGAACAAGAATCAGGCAGCGCCATTTTATTTTGGCTGCAGCGCCAAGATTATTTTGATATTCGCCTCTCTGGCCCACTCGGCCAAGGCTCAACCCGCCTCACCGGGCGCCAAGGCGCGGTAAGCCTCGAAATCGCCAACCGTGGCACTTTTAAGGCGACAACAGCCGAAGCCTTAATGCAACAACAGTTGGGCTGGAGCTTGCCAGTTGAGAACCTACTCTGGTGGGTACGTGGACTACCCGCGCCTCGAAGTAAAAGCCAAGCCCAGCTTAATAACGACAGCGTCCTCACCACACTCAAGCAAGATCAGTGGCTGATTGAGTACTTAAGTTACCGCAACGAAAACGGCGTACAACTGCCTGAACGTATCAAGCTCACGGGCGCTGGATTGAATATCACTCTTGTCATTAAGCAGTGGCAAGCACGGCAACTGGGTCAGTAAACGATGCCTTACACCTTTTCTGATAACTTCCAGCAGCACGCACACTCGAATACGGCACAACTGAGCCTACCAGCCCCCGCCAAACTAAACTTAATGCTGCATATCGTTGGCCGTAGAACCGATGGTTACCATTTACTGGAAACCCTCTTTCAGTTTCTCGATTATGCCGACATGCTACATTTCTCCGCACGCACAGATGGCCAGATCATTCTGCACACACCTATTACTGGAGTCGCACACGACGATAATCTCATCGTTCGCGCCGCTCGCTTACTGCAAGCGCAAAGTAAAAGCAGCCAAGGTGCTGATATCTGGCTGGACAAAAAACTACCAGTTGGCGGTGGCATTGGCGGCGGCAGCTCAAACGCCGCCACCACTTTAGTCGGCCTAAACCACCTCTGGCGTACACAGCTGCCCTTAGAGGCCCTTGCACAAATGGGCTTAAACCTAGGCGCTGATGTACCCGTCTTTGTTATGGGCCGCGCAGCATTCGCTCAAGGCGTGGGTGAAAAACTACAGCCTGTAGACTTGCCAGAACCATGGTATTTAGTCGCTGTACCAGCTGTTTCTATCAGCACCGCTAAAATATTTTCAGAGCCGAGCTTGACACGTGATACGCCTCTGACTAATATACGCACCGTTCTCAAGCAAGGCGGTCACAACGATTGCCAAGCGGTAGTTGAGAGGTGTTACCCAGAAGTGCGTAACGCTTTGATCTTGCTAAACAACTTTGTTGAAGCTCGATTAACTGGAACTGGAAGTTGTATATTTGGGAGCTTCCCAAGTGAACAACAAGCTGTTAACATAGCAAGCCAGATTTCAGAGTCACTACCAAGCTTTGTAGCACGAGGGGCTAACATTTCAATGTTGCACCGCGAACTGCAAAAGTTATCTGAAAACAAATAGTTCTACATTGTAAGATGTACAACTCTACAGGGGCGTCGCCAAGCGGTAAGGCAGCAGGTTTTGATCCTGCCATGCGTTGGTTCGAATCCAGCCGCCCCTGCCACATTACGAAACCTTCGGGGTTTCGCGTTGATCGCGAGACACGAAGGTTTTTTTCGTCAGGCCCACCCACAGTAACAGGTACTGCGCGTGTCCAAGATGATGATCTTTACGGGGAATGCAAACCCCGACCTCGCCCGTCGAGTAGCAGCACAATTGTATATTCCATTGGGCGATGCTTCGATAGGCAAATTCTCTGACGGTGAAGTCAGTGCGGAAATCAACGAGAATGTGCGCGGTAAGGATGTATTTTTAATCCAGCCAACCTGCGCGCCGACCAATGATAACCTCATGGAGCTCATTGTTATGATTGATGCATTCCGTCGTTCCTCAGCGTCGCGCATCACTGCTGTAATCCCTTATTTCGGTTATGCCCGTCAAGACCGCCGCCCACGTTCAGCCCGCGTTGCAATTACAGCAAAAGTTGTTGCTGACATGCTCTCCGGTGTAGGTGTTGACCGCGTTTTGACTGTTGATTTACATGCAGACCAAATTCAAGGCTTCTTTGATGTCCCGGTTGATAATATCTACGGTTCACCAGTACTGGTGGATGATATTCAAGCGCAGCGCTTTGAAGACCTAATGATAGTGTCCCCAGATATTGGTGGCGTTGTTCGTGCTCGCGCTGTGGCTAAGTCTCTAGGCGTTGATCTGGCAATTATCGATAAGCGCCGACCTAAGCCTAACCAATCAGAAGTGATGCATATCATTGGTGATGTTGAAGGCCGCACATGCATCTTAGTCGATGACATGGTTGATACGGCTGGGACACTATGCACAGCGGCCAAAGCCCTAAAAGACCGTGGCGCATCGAAAGTATTAGCCTATTGCACACACCCAATTTTCTCTGGCCGAGCACTCGAAAACATCGAAAACTCGTTGCTTGATGAAATTGTTATAACCAACACTATTCCGCTGTCTGCTGCAGCTCAGGCTTGCACGCGCATTCGTCAACTTGACATTGCACCAGTGGTAGCTGAAGCCGTACGCCGCATCAGCAATGAAGAATCGATTAGCGCGATGTTCCGCTGAACAACGTGCAATCAACTACCGCCTAACTGATATTTAGGCTTTCACAACCCCGCTCGTCACTGGTCGCAAGTTGGCGGGCGTTGTTGTTTTTTTGGAGAGATACACATGAGCGAATTTACTCTAAACGCACAAGCGCGTAACGACTTGGGGAAAGGTGCGAGCCGCCGCCTACGTCGTAACGCGAACTTAATCCCTGCCGTGGTTTACGGTGGTGATAAAGAGCCTGTTTCTGTCAGCCTGCAAAACCGTGAAGTAGCAAGACTGCTGCTTAACGATGCAGCGTTCAGCAGCATTCTTGCGCTGAATATTGACGGCAAAAAAGAAAACGTACTGATCAAAGCACTGCAACGCCACCCAGCCAAAAACTTCGTTCAACACGCTGATTTTATTCGCGTTGTTGCCGGCCAAAAACTGACCACTATGGTTCCAGTTGTATTGCTTAACGAAGACATCTGTGTCGGCGCTAAAACTGGCGGCGGTGATATTTTCCGTCTCTCTACAGAGCTTGAAGTAACTTGCTTACCAAAAGATCTGCCAGATGCTATCGAAGTTGATATGGCTAATGTTGACGTTGGTCAAATTGTCCACTTGGACGAAATCACAGCACCTAAAGGTGTTGAGTTTGTTGCATTAAGCCACGATAACAACCTCGCAGTAGCAAGCGTACAGGCTGCTCGCGTTAACGTTGAAGTCGATGAAGATCAAGATCAGCCTGCAGATGCAGCTGAAGGTGAAGCAGGCGCAGAAGCCGAAGAGAAGTAATCTCTAACGCTTGCCCTGTAAGACTAGGAGCTCCCGTAGTGAATGCTGTGCAACTGATCGTCGGCTTAGGTAACCCTGGCCCAGAATACGACCAGACTCGGCATAATGCGGGGGCTCTTTTTGTTGAGCGCTTAGCATCTGTTTACGGTGTAAGTCTTAGTTTTGATAAGAAGTATTCCGGTTTAACTGGAAAATTCAACCATCAAGGCCGAGACATTCGTTTACTGATTCCGACCACCTACATGAACCGTAGCGGTCAGGCTGTTGCCGCGCTGGCCAATTTTTTCAGAATCAAACCTGAAGAAATACTGGTTGCACATGATGAGTTGGATATGCCGCCTGGCGTATGCAAACTCAAACAAGGCGGCGGTCATGGTGGGCACAACGGTTTGCGCGATATTATTGCCTGCCTCGCCAACCAAAAGAATTTTCATCGTTTGCGTATCGGTATCGGTCATCCTGGCCATAGCAGCCAAGTCTCTAACTATGTGTTAGGCCGAGCGCCACGCAACGAGCAAGAACTCATACACACCAGTATCGAATTTGCCCTTGGCGTACTGCCTGATCTTCTTGACGGTAATTTTTCCCGCGCAATGCAGCAGCTACACAGCCAAAAGGCTTGAATCTTTTTTCCCGAGGACATCATCATGGGATTTAACTGCGGTATCGTGGGTTTGCCCAACGTTGGCAAGTCGACCCTATTTAACGCTTTAACCAAATCAGGCATTGCTGCCGAAAACTTTCCATTCTGCACCATCGAGCCCAACACCGGTATCGTTGCTGTGCCCGATCCGCGTTTAGGTCCTTTGGCTGAGATTGTTAAACCCGAGCGCGTACTACCAACCACCATGGAGTTTGTCGACATTGCCGGCTTAGTTGAAGGCGCCTCAAAAGGTGAAGGTTTAGGTAACAAATTCTTAGCCAATATTCGTGAAACCGATGCCATCGCCCACGTAGTACGCTGCTTTGAAGACGAGAACGTAGTTCACGTCTCCAACTCTGTTGACCCAAAGCGTGACATCGAAATCATTGATCTTGAACTGATCTTTGCCGACCTTGAAAGCTGCGAAAAACAGCTGCAACGCGTGGCGCGTAATGCTAAAGGCGGCGATAAAGAAGCTGTTGCACAAAAAGCATTACTTGAACAACTGATCAATCACTTCACTGAAGGCAAACCGGCACGCTTGCTTCTGAAGAGCTGGAGCGAAGAAGAAGTTCGTATTGTGCGCGGTTTTCATTTGTTGACCATAAAGCCTGTGATGTACATCGCTAACGTTGCTGAAGATGGTTTTGAGGACAACCCGCTGCTCGATATCGTCCGCGCGATTGCTGATGCAGAAGGCGCTATCGTTGTCCCCGTCTGCAACAAAATCGAAGCAGAAATCGCCGAGCTCGACGACGGTGAAGAAAAAGACATGTTCCTTGAGGCGCTTGGCCTTGAAGAGCCAGGCTTAAACCGTGTGATTCGTGCAGGTTATGAGCTTTTAGAACTGCAAACTTATTTCACCGCTGGCGTTAAAGAGGTCCGCGCTTGGACCACCAAAATCGGTGCAACCGCACCGCGTGCTGCCGCCGCAATCCATACTGACTTTGAAAAAGGCTTTATCCGTGCTGAAGTCATCGCTTACGACGACTTCATCCAATACAAAGGTGAGGCTGGTGCAAAAGAAGCGGGTAAGTGGCGCTTAGAAGGCAAGGAATACATCGTAAAAGACGGTGATGTCATGCACTTTAGATTTAACGTATAACCCCCTCTGCAATCTATTGTATCGGCATGCTGCCTATAGTTAATCTGCTGCATGCCGATACAGCTTTCAGCGCAGCTTATTGCGCCTACCGTAATTTTAATCAGTAACAATGCCTTGCAACTCAACGCGTCTGCATAATTGGCACGCATGCTCCGGCATGCGAAGGCAAAAAATACAGATACAGAGTTGTTGTGCACTATCGGCTTAAAAGGGAGAAGCCATGAGTTTTTACACACGTATATGAAGGTAAAATCAGATGAAAAACATCAAGGTGTCAATAAAACTAGCCATTAGTATCAGTGCTATGCTGTTATTAATCATAGTTTTAGCAACAGACAGTCTCTACAGCCTTAATCAAGTCCTTATGCGCGGTGACAACACATTACAGCTGACTCAAATTGACAGCGCCAGCAAGGACTTATTAATTGCCAACCGCAACTACAGCCTCTCTGCAGATGAGCGATACATCCAAGAAGCCCAAGCGCTGATCCGCAATATTCATAAGACCATAAATGATGTCAGAGCAACGCTGACACAAAAGCAGGGCATTGAGGCAATTAATCAAATTGCACAGAATATTGAAAACTACGATCAAGCCTTTGCAGCCAACACCCTAGCTCAACAAAACCAAGCCCTGCATTTTGCAAGCACTGTAAAAAGTGATAATGAAACAATAACTCTACTGAATGATCTAAATACTCTGATCAACGGCAGTGCACAGCAACCGACTGTCCATGTAGATTTTTATGATGTTTTCACCGGCCGCCTTGCAGCCGATCTTGTTGAATCACGGTATAAGCTCGCTTATGCAGCACGTGTCTTTCTAATGGAAGAAACTGCGCAGAGCTTGCAGCACCTTGAAAATCGCTATACTGAGCTGCAGGCCATCAATCAAAAGCTACGCCCTAGACTAACCGGCCAAGCCGCTTCCCTGCTTGCAGATGCATCAGTCTCGCTAGAAAGCTATATGGATTCATTGCGTCAATTTTATGCATTAAATAAAACTGAAATAGAAACTGAAGCAACGATGGAAAATGTCTATGCAAACTTGCGTACTAACATTGACACTGTATTAGACTTCCAAACCGAGTTTCGTAACAGTGTCGCTGGTAATTTAAAATTTGCATCCATTGCTCTAACCTTAATAGCCATCGCAGTAGGTACCTTAGTTGGCGTACTCATTGTTAGACAAATAACCCGCCCACTAAATGAAGCCGTTGGTATTGCCCGAGCAATTGGTAATAGCGACATGACTGGTAGCGGCGTTGAGCAACGCAGTGATGAATTTGGCACCCTGCTTAAAGCTCTTGACCAAACTCGCAACAACCTCAGCAAAACAATTGGAGAAGTATGCGGTATCACAACGCAACTGGCTGCAGCCGCAGAGGAGCTGTCAGTGGTCTCTAATCAAACCAGTGCTGGCGTACATAATCAGCGCATCGAAACTGAGCAAGTAGCCACAGCTATGAACGAAATGTCTGCAACAGTGCATGAGGTTGCTCAAAACGCAGAAGAAGCATCGGCCGCAGCGCAGAAAGCTAATCAGCAAGCCGAAACAGGCAACCAAGCCTTGCAAGTTGTTTTATCTGACATCAACACCCTTTCACAGGATGTGCACACCAGCGCTGAAGCCATACAACGCCTCAACCAAGACAGCGGCAGCATTGGTACAGTTTTGACCGTAATTAATAGTATTGCTGAACAGACCAACTTACTCGCGCTTAACGCCGCTATTGAAGCCGCCCGCGCGGGTGAAGCAGGCCGAGGTTTTGCCGTGGTTGCTGACGAAGTACGCAGCTTAGCCCATCGCACACAGCAATCCATTGCACAAATTGAAGAGCTGATCGCCACCCTACAGGAAGGCTCACAAAACGCAGTCAACATGATGGACAGCAGCCGCGCTTTAGCAAGCCTGACACTGGAGCACGCGCAAGAGGCTGGTGAAGAATTAGCAGCAATTACCCGCACCGTTGCCGAGATTCAAGCGATGAACTTCCAGATTGCTACAGCAGCAGAAGAACAAAGTGTGGTAGCAGAAGAAATTAACGTTAATATCGTCAACGTAAATAATATTGCTGATCAATCTGCCGCTGCGGTGGAACAGACATCAGCATCCGCCTCTGAACTCGCTCGCCTAAGTAACTCCTTACAAGGCCTAGTGGCACGCTTTAACATCTAAGGAAAGGTAAGCTATTCATATTGATTCAAGCTGCTTAAGTCGCAAAGCAGCTTGGCACCTAACGGCTTGAATCAACATGATTACGCTGATAAACCTCAGCTCCCATCGCCTGAATTTGGCCCTCAATTAACGCATCAAAAGGGCGCAACAACGGGCTGAAATCAGCATTTGGCTCAAGCATATTCAACGCATGCGTAACCGCTTCAACAGTCGCCAGTGCATTTTCATCAGGCGCTTTACGCAAGCGATAACGGCTACTTAATCCAGGTGCTAACGTCACTCGCGGTAACGTTGCCAATAGCGGATTACAGTGCAAAATTTTACGCGCCTTGCGCCAAGTCCCATCAGGCACCACCAACAATAAAGGCTGCTGATCATCCTGGTAAGCGCTTAGCATTTGTGCCTCCTCACCGGGAAATAAGACACATGCACGATAACCAGACAGCTGAATGTAGCGCTCGAGATCGCCAAACGTTTCCGCAATAAGCATTTGAGCGTTTTGTAAACCTAAAGCAGCCAAGCGCGCAGTATTTAAAGCGTGTTTAGCCTCATCTGGATGTTGCAATATCAGTACCCGCGTGCGACTGGGTAAGCTTGGTATTAAGCTGCACAGGCAGTGTGTCAGAGGTCGCGTACAGTTTTGACAACGCTGACGAGTTTCAGATTCAATGGTCATGAGTACGGCAGTAAAGACAATAAATGATGGTGATCTCCTTAAAACCACTGCGAAACAAACAAGCATTATATCTAAAGTGTTTCCATTTCAAGGTTTAATTATGCCTCCTTTAGCACTCTAAATCCGCTCCACACTGTGCAAAGACTGCATCAAAGCGGCTTTTTTATAGCTCATTGCCCCACTGCTCGAGCTGTTACCGCCTTTTAACCGCGCATCGATATTTCACTGCATTAACCGCCTGAAAAGTCTAAACAGCACAATCACTTTTACCCCGTCAGCAAACACCGTAGACTGACGCTCTAAAGGCATTGAGTTTGAGTACACATTGGACACCTTAATATATGAAGCGCTCGGCATTGGCTTACTATTAGGCACCCTCCTAGGCCTAACCGGCGCTGGTGGCTCACTGGTGGCTTTACCCTTATTACTGAGCTTACATTTGCCCTTACGTG
This sequence comes from Pseudomonas sp. C27(2019), assembly GCF_008807395.1. GTDB lineage: Bacteria > Pseudomonadota > Gammaproteobacteria > Pseudomonadales > Pseudomonadaceae > Denitrificimonas. The sequence continues at coordinate 633,229 of NZ_CP043320.1, read as the reverse complement.
ATGCGATAGGCGTCAGTCTCGGAGCAGTAGGCTTATCTGCGCTGATTGGTGCAATTGGGCGTTGGCGTGCTGGTGATGTACATCTACTACCCGTAGCATTATTGACCATAAGTGGCCTACCCGGTAGTTGGATTGGTCAACAACTGGGGCAATTAGTCAGTGAGTTCTGGTTAGTGCTAGGCTTTTGCCTGCTGGTGCTATGGTCAGCATGGCGCATGTGGAATAGCGCCAAACTACCAGAAAAAACTGAGAAAAAAACACTTAACCGCGGCATGCTGGTATTTGTCGGTTTATGGGTAGGCATCATCTCAGGCCTGATGGGTGTCGGTGGGGGTTTTTTAATTGTCCCAGCCCTGTTGTGGTTCAGCCCACTCTCGATGCTCGCCGCAACAGCCACATCTATGGCGGTGATTGCACTGGTGTCTGGCGCAGGCTTCTTAATGTATATCCAATCGGCTCAGCCCTCTCTGCCATTGCTGGCAGGTATCGCTTTAGGAGGCGCAATCGGTGTCATGCTGGGCAATAAATTAGCCACTCGCCTTGGTGGCCCGATGCTGCAGCGTATCTTCGCCATTATGCTGTTGTCCGTCAGTTTATCTTTAGCGGCACAAAAGCTCTTTACTGTGCCTTTCTAGATAAAGAGCCACACTTACTTGTGCACAACGATTAAACTCAGCACTCGTAACGCAAGCGACAGTCGCGCGCCCAAACCTAACCAGCCTGTCACTCAGCGATTCCAGCTTGGCATTTATGTGCAGCGAGCCGCAAGGCAAAGGTATATGTACTGCTGACTTCGGTGGACAAGCAAGCCAGTGCCAGGGTCCCAGATGAACCGCAAAACTCTAAAAAGGCAGCTTTCAGATCATCCAACAGCAGCCACTAGGTGCGGAGCTGCAAGCGAATTTCAACCCGTAAGCCGCCTAAGGGGCTGTTGAGCAACTGTAGAGTGCCATGCAAGGTTTCAACAATATCACGAACAATACCCAACCCTAAGCCATGGCCGGCGCTGTGCTCATCTAAACGCGAGCCACGCTGCTGCACCTGCTCGCGCTGGCTTTCCTCGATCCCAGGGCCATCATCATCAACCCGCACGCAGTAGCTTTCACCATCGCTCTCAATACTCAGTTCAACGCGACTATCAGCCCACTTGCAGGCGTTATCCAGCAGATTACCCAGCATTTCTAAAATATCATCACGCTCGTAGGGTAAACGTAATTCAGCAGTAGCATGCCAGTGCAAGGTCAATACATCGCCATGCACTCGATTCATCAATTGAAATAAACCTGGTAATTCTTCGGCGCAATTAAAATAGGCACCCGGCAGAGCCTCGCCCGACAAGCGCGCACGGGTTAACTCGCGGGAAATACGCTGGTCGATGTATTCAAGCTGCTCTTTTAGCACGGCAGATAGCTCGGGTTGACGCTGCAATTCTTCGCGCCGCAGCACACTCATTAATACCGCCAGCGGTGTTTTTAGCGCATGGCCTAAGTTACCCAAGCCCTTGCGCGAACGCTTTAAGGTGTCTTCAGTGTGCACCAACAAACGATTAACCTGCTGTACCAAGGGTTGCAGTTCAATCGGTGTATCTTGCTCCAAAAAGCTGCGCTGCCCTAACTGTAACTGCTCTATTTGTACCCGCGTCTGTTCCAATGGCCGCAATGCACGACGCACCAAGCGCCATTGCAGCAACAAGGTCAGCAATAAAGCCAGCAGTCCTAAGCCACCACCAATAATCTGTGCCTGTCTAAAACTCTGCAAAACCGGACTGTAATCATGCGCCACCGTCACTTTAATATCGGTTTTATAGCGTCGATACTGGCCCTGATAGATCAGTAATTGCTGCTCTTCAGGCCCAGGCCTGAGCTGCTCAGAAAAGCCCAAGCGCTCAACTTTTGGCAACTCAAAATCCCATAGAGAACGCGAGCGCCAGCGTTGCTGATTAAACTCAACAATAAAATAGTGGCCAGAAAATGCCTTTAAAAATACCGCATCATGGTGACGGCTGTTTAACTCGATGCCTTGCGGTCCTTTGACCAGTGCCGCCAGCAGGCTCTCAGCTTGGGTTTGTAGGTTATGCTGCATATGCTGGCGTAAACCGCGATCAACAATCCACAAACCTGCTTGCGCCAGAAATAAGCCAACCACAACCAACAACATCGCCAAACTGAAGGTCAATTGGCGTTGAATTGAATGTTTCACTATTGCACTCCATCGCCAGTGAAGCGGTATCCTTGCCCGCGGCGCGTCTCAATCACTGCACGTCCCAACTTGCGCCGCAAGTGATTGACATGCACTTCCAGCACATTGGAATCACGCTCGGTTTCACCATCGTACAGATGCTCTGCTAAGTGGCTTTTTGACAAGACTTGCCCTTGATGCAACATAAAATAGCGCAGCAAACGAAACTCAGCACCGGTCAGCTCAACTTCTCGCCCTTGGCTGTATACAATTTGGCGTGCCTCATCTAAGCGTAAGCCAGCTGCACTTAAATGGCTTTGATTGGCAAACCCATGGCTGCGTCGTAGTAACGCCTGCACTCTTAGATACAGCTCTTCTTGGTGAAAAGGCTTAGTCAGGTAATCATCAGCTCCGGCTTTCAAACCATCAATACGCTCACTCCATGCGCTGCGCGCGGTCAAAATCAATACTGGAGTGCTAATGCTTGCTGCGCGCCACTGCGCCAGCACTTCTAAACCGGGCAGCCCTGGCAAGCCTAAATCTAGAATAATTAAATCATAGGACTCAACTGCCCCTTGATAGGCCGCATCACGACCATCAGTTAGCCAGTCAACGGCGTAGCCCAACTGCTGCTGCCCTACGCATAACTCATCGGCCAAAGCGACATTGTCCTCAACCAATAATAGGCGCATCAGTCGTCCTCTTCGTCTTCAAGCAGATCACCGTTGCTGGCATCAAATTTTAGTTCACGTACTTGCCCCTGCACGGTAAGCAATTCTATTTCATAGATATAACGACCATGCTCCTCTTCCAGCTCCAACTCCAGCAAGTGTGCTTTAGGATGCCGCTCTAAAGCACGCTCAATGAGTGTTTGCGAAGATAGGATCGTGCCTTCCTGGCGCAATCTTAATGCCTCATCTTGGCTTAAATCCCGCGCAGATATTTGGCCAGAAGCAGCAACAAAAAATATCGCTAAACCAGTATATAGAAGGCCTTTACGCATTAGTCATCCTGTTCGTTTTTAAGTACTTCACCCGTTTTAGCATCCAGTTCAACTTCCCACTTTTGACCTTTAGCATCACGCACGTCGACTTGGTAAATAAAGCGGCCATAGGACTCTTCAAGATCAGTATCCAATATGACGGCATCTGGATGTTGTGCCAATGCTGCTGCATCGAGCTTTTCAAAAGGCAATATCGCGCCAGTCGTGCTCAACTCAACAATTCTGGCAGGGCTAACATCTTGGGCTTGTGCAATACCTGCGCCCATGATTAAAGCGGTTGATACACACAATGCAGTTAAAGTTTTCATCATCATTTCCTCGTTTTAAGTGAATCAGCTAATCACTGTATGTTGCTGACACTGCATACATTACTATCTTTAACTTAATTAAAACTTAAAAACACAGCTTTTCAACTGCTCCCTCACCCAAACCGCAGCGCTCGGCATGTGGCATTACTGCTAAACTGAATCAGTAGAGTTTGTATTTTTAGGTACGTGTCCATGAAGCCAATGCCTACAACTGTAAGTAAAGAACCCGATTGCGCGCCACTAAATCCACCTAAAGCCTCATGTTTTAGGCGTTTAGTGCGTGGAGGCGTTTTACTGATTGTGTTGCTGATTGGCGCTGTACTGGCACTGCCGTATGTTTTACCTTGGCTCTTGCAACAACAAGGCATCGATTTTAATTGGCACAACCCGCAGTGGCAGCTCAACGGTTTTAGCGCTGAGCGCGTACAACTCACCCTGCCCAATCCAGACGCTGCAGCGCAGCAGTTACAGCTTGATGATGTACGCATCACATGGGCTGTGCAGTCCTTGCCGATCCAGCAGCTACAAGCCTCACGTCTTAAAGTCTATTGGCCGATAACAGGCTCTGACAACACTGCACACAGCTCAGCCTTATCAATTCCGCAAAGCCTGCTCAAATGGCTTCCACAACACATTGAGTTGCAGACAATTGACGCTGACCTACCTGGTCTGGGGCACCTGCAAGGCTCGCTCAACCTGCGGGCCAGCGCAACTGGCCTACCCTGGCAACCCGCATTTATTGATAGTCAGTTGACGCTAAACAATCTACAAGGTGCATGGCTCGATACTATTGCGCCTGAGTTTCGCCCCAACCACTTCAGCGCGCATATCACCAGCCACCCTGACCATAAACACAGCATCGATGGCCAACAACTGCTAACGTTCGATGTACATAGCACAGGGCCCATGCGCCTCCAACTCAACGGCCTATTAGATTTACAGCAAACACCACATTGGCAAGGCAGGCTAAAAAACAGCCAACTGTTTATGCAGCTCGATGCCCTGAATCATCCTTCACTACAGACACAACAGCTGCAGGCGCGCCTCTACTTTGAAGGGCAGGCTGACGAGCAACAGTTCAGCATTGGCCTCAATCCACACTCCAGACTTGAAGCTATTGACCTCACGCTGCCTGATAACGGCCAAGCCGATAAGATCAGCCTAGAGCTAGCAAACATGAGCGTGCGAGGCCGCAGTAATGCACCCTATGCCATTGAAATAGACAGCGCGTTTAGCGCACACATTCAACAACTGCGCACAGAGCAATTACACAGCCAAGATTGGACGCTAAACGGCACGCTCAGCGGGCCGCTACAGCAACTTGAGCTAACCAGTCGCCTCAGCGGCGAACACGGCCTCATCATCGCCAGCCAGCTAAACCTGAACGATGACGCAACACACGGCAGTGCCAGCATCGAAAATATGCGCTTTGACACAAGCAATCCTCTGCAAAAAACCTTCACCGACTGGCCACAGTCGGTCTCGCTCAACAGCGGCCAACTGCACAGCACTATCGATTTTAATTTTCCTAGAGAAGCGCCTTTGTCCGTTAATATCGATCTCGGCGCCAGTGCCATACAGGGCGCGATTGACAGCCATTACGTCCAAAACCTCAACATAGCCTTCGCTGGCCAGCTCAATATTCAACCTGAAGCGCAGTGGCAAGCCAGTCTCAGCAACGCACAGCTGAGTCTCGCTCTAGACGCGCTGAGCGGGCCAAGCCTGCAGACTAAACAGCTGCGCATGCAAACCGCCCTCACAGCAGACGCCAATCACGAAAACTTTACGCTACGCTTTAATAACAACACCCGCCTTGATGCCCAAGCAATCAAACTGAGTGACACAGCCAGCGCAGTAAAAGCCAGTCTTAAGCTGCCTGAGCTGATCATTCAAGGCCCAACAACTGCGCCTGAGCAAGCCAATCTGACCGGCCCCGTCAACCTACACATCGATAGACTCAGCGCAAAACAACTGCACACACAAAACTGGGATTTCAACGGCAATCTCAATGGTCAACTAGCACAAGCCCAACTCAACGGCACACTTAGCAATCAACACGGATTGACTCTAAACAGTCACGTTCGCCTGCTAGACAACGCAATGCAAGGCCACGCCACGCTAAAAGAAGTGTTTTTCAAAGCTGGCAACCCCCTACAGCAGACCTTAAAAGACTGGCCTGAATTGGTGTCGTTTAACACGGGCCGATTGCGCAGCCGCATTGACTTTACTGTGCCCTTTAGTGGCGCGGCTAATCTGGCCCTAACCGGCAGTGCCGATGGACTGAGTGGTATTGTTAATCGCAGTGAGTTAAAAAACCTAACTTTTGAATTCAGTGCACAGTTGTCTGATCAATCCTTGGTGCTCGGCTTACCCCACTTAACCATTGAGCAGCTCAACCCTGGCATCCCAATGAGCACAATTGCCTTTAATAAAGTGCATTACCACACCAACCTCAACACCCCTTTGCAAGGTGCCGGTAATTGGCAGAGCATTCAAGCGAACCTGCTTAACGGCAAGGTGTGGCTCGATGCACAGTATCTCGATCTGCGCCGCCAACAACAATTGCTACTCAACGTAGAAGGTTTGGAACTGCAAGAGCTGCTGCGGGTCTACCCTGCAGAAGGTTTAAGCGGCACAGGCACTATCGATGGACAATTGCCTATCCACATTGCCCATGACACCTTTTACATTGAAGCGGGTCAATTGCAGGCCAGAGAACCTGGTGTTTTACAGTTCCAGTCAGAAAAAATTCAGGCCTTAGGACAAAGTAACCCAGCCATGCGCATCGTCGCGGATGCTTTAGAAGATTTTCACTTTAATCTATTAAGCAGCGGGTTAAGCTATGATCAATCCGGTAAGCTGTTGTTGAGTGTGAATTTAAAGGGGCAAAACCCCGACCTTGAAAAAGGTCGCCCCATTCACTTAAACATCAACCTTGAAGAAGACATTCCCGCGTTGCTCGCCAGTATCCAGCTCAGCGGTCAAGTCAGCGAGATTATTCAAAAGCGTGTTCGGGAGCGTCTCGAAAAGCGCTAGTACAGGAGGTATTTATGCGTACAAATCTATTTTTAAGTGTTTTTGTACTCGCTCTATTTAGCAGTGCCTGCACGCCTACCGTGCAGCTATCGGCCCCTAAAGAGCCAATTAATATTAATTTAAACGTTAAAATAGAGCATGAGATTTATATCAAGGTAGATAAAGAGCTTGATACTATTTTCGACGAATCCAGCGGTTTATTCTAAGGAGCGCACTATGACTTTTCGTAAATTCTTAATGCCTTTGTTGTTAGTAGGCAGCCTCCTCAGCACAACGGTGCTAGCGATGGATCTAAACACAGCCATGAGCAACCTGGGCCAAGCAAAATCTGCTGGCTGGCTCGGTGAGCAACCCAATGGTTACTTAGGTGTTGTGCAAGCACAGGGTGGCGCAGCTGAAATTGCACGTTTAATCAATGAAGCGCGTCGCGCTGAATACCAACGCCTGGCCAAAAGTAATAATATTCAGCTGAGCGATGTGGAAACCATGGCCGGAAAAAAAGCACTGGAAAGAACACCAGCCGGACAATACATTCAAATTAACGGGAAATGGCTGAAAAAGTAAGAAATAGTGCTATTGGAAAATAATTTGCACCTATAACCTTCCAGAATTCAAACGCTTAGGGTATAGTCTGCTTCGTTTTCAGCAACAGCGAAAACATCGTCGGGGCGTAGCGCAGCCCGGTAGCGCACTTGCATGGGGTGCAAGGGGTCGAGTGTTCGAATCACTCCGTCCCGACCAATAAAATCAAAGGGTTACAGTTTTTAGCTGTAACCCTTTTTTATTGCCTGCCATTTTTACCCCATTTTTTACCCCATAGATAAAACTGCAGAACTCTAGGGTTAGCTGCAACCAACCCAGACCACCCTTGCCTACCTTCTCCTAAAATTATAGCCACGTTAAAAACGTAGGACTTACGCAGTTCTTACTGCTTCAACACTCTGACTCCTACCATCAAACTACTTATAGCAAAAAACACTATTTTTCCTACACCTATATAACCAAAAACTGTAGTGGTTATTTTAGTGCTACACCACACTAGTAATGACCCATACCTACCAGCCTAACCTAGACACTCATTTCCAGTGGCGTCCTAGGAGTACTGACGGTGCACAATACAATTTACAAAAACTCTGAGCTGAAAATTTTACGAATGAGTGATGTGGTAACAAAAACCGGATTTTCTAAATCCTGGATTTACGAGCTCATCAGACAAGGAGATTTCCCTAGCCCTAAAAAAATTGGCAGTCGCACAATTGGATTTAATTCGGCTGATGTTGACGCCTGGATTATTGAGCGGCTGCGTGGCTAGGGCTATGAGCTTACTAGATCGTCTCACAAACAGAGGTGACCTAGTCGCACTACATCGCGGTAGGCTTATCATTCAGCCAGCAAGCGGTGCAGCAGTACCTCAGGACTGGCTAAAAAATCACAATGATGAACTGGCAACTGCCCTGGCTACTAGAGCAAATATCTCACTGTATAAATATACCGGCTACACAGCAGGTTCATATACGGAATACAAGGCAGACGGCGTAACGTTACGTTTCATAAACTTGGCCACTAGTGAGGATGCGTATGCTGTATTTAACGTCAATAGAAGCCGAGCCCAAACTACTGCACGAGGCAAGGCAGGTTCTAAGCTTACAGGCAATAGGTTCAGGATCACGCGAAACATGGCGCTGTATAAGTTTTGGATGCGCAGCGGATTGCCAGAACCTAAAAGCAAATACCTGAGTGAGTTTCATCGCGTGATGGGAAGGCTTAAATCGGTGTATTTCACTATGGTCGTTAGTGATGGCAAAGCAGATAAAAATACAATTCAAGGTCTTACCATAATAGAGAACGATGGTGAGCTAGTGAGGGGAAAGGTAGGGGATAAAGCAGGGAACCAAGTGGGGGAAAAAGGGGGAAGATTAGCGGGGATAGAAATCCCACCAAACCTATACGATACGAGGGCTACAGACGATTTTAACTACGTGTCAAACGTAGTACGTTTAAAGTTAACAAGAAGGCACGTAGGTAAGAGCCCTTCACATCCTAACAATACTCTCAGTACAGCCCAAACAAACACAATCCACAATGAGAAAACCTCAGTAGCACCACAAGATCAAAGCGTTGAAGAATGGCTTGCAGATTACGATTCATAAGCAGGTGTCAATGGCCATTACCAGCAGATGTACTTATTGGTTTACACCTAACGTGATAAATCAGTTTGTAATATTTATTGTGCCGTCAATTGTTCCAAAGCTACGTAAGAGGTGTTGGTGACTCAACTGACTAGTAGTACTGAGTGATGTGATTGAAGCCCAGCTAGAGTTGATCAAAAGGCTAGGTGAGTGCCTGTTATGCACAAATCCCAATATTTCATAATTAACGACTTAGCATGATTATATCTGCAGACGGGTATATGATAAAATACCTCCTATAGACAGATAAGGAGGTTGTTATGCAAACTACTGTCAATGCACCTGCGCTGAGTAAAAACAAATGCACTACTGGTTTGAAGGTTGCCCTTCGTGTTCTTGAGAAGTGGGATGCCACAGTTAAACAAGCTTGTGCCATTCTGCGCGTATCACCCAGTACAGTTGCTCGTGCAAAAAGTGCCGAAGGAACTGAGTGGTCTATCAGCCTTGATTCTGATGTCATGCAACGTATCAGCATTGTTCTGAATATACACAGCGCACTACGCCTGGTTTTTGACAACCCTGAAAACGTATACGGGTTTCCAAGCATGAAAAACCATAATGAGTTTTTTAATGGCCGCTCACCGCTTGAAATCATGGCACAAGGAGATTTTATCTCACTGTACGAAACTTACAGACGGATTGATTCTATTCGCGGAGCGCAATGGTAATGGTCAACACTCTTGAAGAATGCACTGGCAAAACAATCACAGGCAACAGGCTGGTTAATTCAAAATTTCCGCCTATAGCCATCTTTGATGATGTGGCCAGTACTGAAGAGTTTGAAGTACTCTTTGCAATTCAAGAGCTGACTAACCCCAGAATTTTAAACGAGGTAGGCAGACTGGACCTCATAGCCCGCGATGAAATACCTTTTGGTATTCAGGGCTGCGCCTATGCCACTGCGCCATTTACACATATTAATCCTGCTGGCTCACGCTTTAGCCCAGGTACGTTTGGGGTTTTATACATTGCGGAAAATGAACAAACTGCACTTTTGGAAGTTAAGCACCACCAAAATATATATTGGTCTCAAGTCGATGGGATGAATTATGACCGCTTTGTATTTCGTGCACTCAAGTGCGTATTTAACGATACAGGCATGATGAGCGCTTCGGCTTTACCCTACAACGACCCTATCTATGATTCAGACGGTTACAGTGCATCTCACAGCCTTGGCCACGCCCTGAAACAAGCAGGCAAACCAGGCTTGCAGTACAATTCCGTGCGCCCTCAAGGTTCACTGTGCTGGGCGCTGTTTACACCCCTGCCCGTTCGTTCAATCGTACAAACATCACACTACGAAATGATTTGGAATGGCAGCATCATCAGCACAAACCGTATTACCAATATTCAGTTGCCGTGATGGAGCAAATCAAAACAAAGCTGTCTAGCGCCGTAAAGCAGAAACGACTTTCGCCGGCGAAACAACTCACAGCCTTTATGGCCTCAAATAAAAAGTTATCTATTCAACTCTTTTAATAACTCGTCGACTTACTCACTCATCCCTAGCGCCCAGAAATAAGTCTTAAAGCTTTCCAAAACGCTATTAGCTATAAGCTGGATAAGCGGCTAAAACTCATCAGCACAGTGAGCTGTATCTAGTGTTTGGCAGACTTGTTAACACAGGTGATCAACAGCAGTTCGATTTGGGTATACCCCAAAAGAACTAGTGTTTTAGAGGGTAAAGAACCTTAAGAAACCACTTGTAACAGACTGAAATTAGAGAACCATTTAAAGCAGACTGGAGTCTCTGAAGTGATCTTGCACGCCTATCTTTGAGCTTCAGTTTGGGCAAAATGCCGAACGAAAATCATAGGATTAGACGGCCATTTTGCCCAGGTGAGTCAATTTTAAGTTGGCGATGGTAGGTAAGTGTTGCGCTGGTGATAACAGTATTATGGCAGACACGCGCTGGCCACTTCTGAGTGAGCCAGCGAACAGCTGGTTGCAGTGTCGGTTAAGCCAGGCTGGACTGCAACAAGGGAGACTTATGCCTCCCTGCACTATCCATTCCTGAGCTAAAAGTACGGGGGGCTTTCGTGCAACGTGAGAAACCCTAGTGCTTTTTAGTATCACCGGCGACTTTGTCCATGATGGCAAATAATACGCCGGATACAACGAATGCCATGTGAATAATGACTTTCCATTTTAAACTGTTGGTGTCTGCATCGTTCATTGTCAGTGATATATCCATAAACGACTTTAAAAGATCAATCGCGGAAATTGCTACAATCGCACCGATGACCTTTAGTTTAAGTCCTGAAAAATCAACTTTCCCTATCCAGTCAGGTCGATCTTTATGATCGCCGGTATCAATTTTCGAGATAAATATTTCATAGCCGCTGAATATAATCATTAGCAATAAGCTGCCCACTAGGGACATATCAACCAACGCAAGTACCCCTACGATCACATCTGCTTCAGATGCAGTAACAACATGGGTTGCCAGGTGCCATAGCTCCTGAGCGAATTTTATGAATAATAAAAACACGCCCAGAACTAAACCTAAATAAAAGGGAGCAAGTATCCAGCGGCTGTTAAAAATAACCTTCTCTAAGGTGCGTTCAATATTTTTCAGCATGTAGGTCTCTTGAGGCTTCTATGACGATAAATTATAAGTTATGCCGTATTGCTTGAGATAGTAAAATACTTAACCAATGATGAGTATTTTTTGATTACTTTGGCAATGACAACGATCATTGGGTATGAGCGTTTTAAGCTCAAACCTAAGTAATGATCGCGGACTCACGAGTCCCCCATAAAATCTGCATGCATGTTTACCGTTTCAATCGGGCTCGCGTGTAAAGCGATAGAATAAACTGGGTTCACTGATCACGTACAAATAGCCATCTTCGTCAATGTTTACGCCTTCTGCCTGCGGAATACCTTTTTGTAAACCAGCAAACCCTCTAGCAAGGGATCTGAAACTAATCACTTTACCTTCAGTGGTTATTTCGATCAGTAGCTTCGACTCATCACTCAACAAAACTAAATGGCCACTCTTTTCATCGTAAGTGGCCGACGATACATCGGTTGCGAATACGTTATCTCTTATCCAGTCTGATAGATTACGCACACTTACAGGAAGTCCTTCATCTAAGCTTGCACGCAGACCGCTCACCTCAAGCAATTGGATAGGGTCACGCTCTTTAGCCACATACAGACGATCATTTTTAAGGTCGTAGGCAAGGCTTTCTAAACCTTTATTGTCCTCAGTCCAGAATGCAAGTTTGAGTGATGGATATTTTTCCTTATTCAGAGATCCACTGGTAAGTAGCCTGCCATCAACACTCACTGGGATATCTATAATAACTAGGTTTTGTTTACGTTCTTCCGCAACGACCAATTGGCCATTACCAATATAAGTTACTGCCTCCACGTCACTGAACCCCTCAAGGCTATAACGTGCGAGCACATCTCCGTCTCGGCTTAAAGCAACCAACTCGTTAGGGCCATTGATAACAGTCCATAGCATGCCCAAATCACGGTCATAAGTCAGACCAGAGAGGTTGTTGTCTATACCAATGACAGGCTTAGCGTCGATCTCGACACGATAGTTTGGTAACCATACTGCACGATCCTGCCAATCATCAGCGTGCATGTGAGTTTTGAGCCAGTAATACAGGCGATAATCAAGACGCTGCGTATGCAACTGGAACGCAGCAACCACCAGCAAGCACAGCATTACCCACATCCAGATACGAGCTTGCATCGAACGCCCAGGACGCTTTGTAGCCTTTAAGTACATAAATATCTCGTTTAGTTGTAGCAGGGGGGTATTTGAATTAATGAATGCTGACACAATCAATATGTTTTAGCGTTTGAAAATCAAAATTCTATATTTGGAAGGCCGATACTGTAAGTCTAATGTATTGATTTTAATAGGGTTGTTCACAAACTGTATACGTAATGCCACGCGCTGCATGGCTTCAAGTTGTGCATGGTTAACGAGCCCCCATGGTAGGGCTTTAGAAAGAGTTCTCACCATGGAGAGTTACGCAGCTTTGTCAGCAGGTTTCTTTAAGGATTAATCATCCTGGTGGTTTTTCAAAATCTCACCAGTAGCGGCATCCATTTCAACTTCCCATTTCTGGCCTTTATCATCACGCAGGTCTACTTGGTAAATATAGCGGCCGTACGACTCATCAAGCTCTGTGTCCACTATGGTGGCCTTTGGATGCTGCGCTAAAGCTGTCTGGTCAAGTTTATCAAAGGCTAAAATTGCGCCTGAGGTGCTTAGTTCAACTGTTTTAGCTGGGCTGACATCAGCTTGAGCTAAACCTGCGCCCATCATTAAAGCAACGGACATACATAATGTAGTTAAAGTTTTCATAGTTATTTCCTTGTCTGGAAGCTGCAACACAACGAAATTGTGTGTCTACGATGCCAAGGTTACAGACGCAGCCTTAATTCAAGCTTAAAAATATGCATTATTTAAGCTTGCGCTAAAAACTTTTAACAAACATTATTTGATGCTTTAAAGACCCGCTCGAGCGTGAATGTAAAGGTCAGGCAAGCCTAGCTGTATCACTAAAAAGTTTCAGCATTTAGAACCAGTTAACCACTATCCTGTCAATAAGTTCGGATCAACCATCATTTGCAATGGAGACATAGATGAATACTCGCAGCTTGCTCGATCAGCTTCTCAACTCAGGTAAAGAATTACTGCAAGGGCAGAATACAGCACAATCCAATCAGACAAATCCAGCAGCTCCAAACGAGCCCAATACAGCACTCAATGGTCTGCTTGGCAGTATTGGTGGTGGTGCTTTGGGTGGCGGTATTATCAGCTTATTGATGTCCAGTAAAAAGGCACGCAAGGTAGGTGGCAATGTTATTACTTATGGTGGCTTAGCAGCGCTGGGTGTCGTGGCCTATAAAGCTTATAGTAACTGGCAAAATAACAATCAAAATCGGGGTCAGGGACAGCCCAGCGCACCTTATACACAACATCAACCGCAGACAGTGGATCGTGTGTCCCCAGCAGTCATGGAAGAGCATAGCCAAGCTATTCTTCGCGCACTTATTTGTGCAGCCAAGGCGGACGGTCACATTGATGAGCGCGAGCGGCAGCTTATTGATGATGCAATCGCCAAGCTCACCAACGAGCCGCAGCTACAATTATGGTTCCAACAAGAGTTGCGCAAACCTCTCGATCCAGCTGACCTAGCTTTAGCAGCGAAGACCCCGGAAATTGCAGCTGAGATGTACCTCGCCAGCATTCTTGTAGTCGATGAGGAAAGCTATATGGAGCGAGCCTACCTTGACGAACTTGCACGTCAACTGCAGCTTGCACCTGCACTAAAAGCGGAGTTGGAAGCACAAGCAATAGCGCATCACTCTTAAAATTAAGCGCTTAAACAGCAGTTGAGTGCCCTAGCGGCGAATGTAGATGATTAGCATATTGTATCGCGCAGACTACACCAGCGATATAGACACGTTTACAAGCAGCTTTCTATGCAACCTGGAAGAATGACAGCTTAAGAATTCAGGAATCTATAAAAACATTATCGATTACGCTTTTGGTTTCCCTTAAGTGTAGAGAGGGTATTAATGTCCGCTTTAATCAAAATCAAAGGCTGTTCAAAAACGAAGTTGGTGACTTTTAGTTTGTCTATCAATTAATTATAGCCGCTAAACGTACGCGCCCGGTAGACCTATCTTGAGCCGGGCGACAACAATTAGTCATGGAAAAGTGTTTACGATTGAGCGCTGACTTTTCTGTCTAGACATTCCACAGTCTTTTAATCGTGCTAATACTCACCCCAAGCTCTGCAGCTGCTTTGCTTTGACTTATGCCTTGCTGTTTCAGTGCCTGTACGTTGCCTGAACTGGTTACGGGTGGTCGTCCTAACCGCTTTCCTTCTTTTTTTGCACGCTGCAACCCTGCATTGGTTCGCTCTATAAGCTGATCGCGCTCGAATTGGGCTACTGTTGCCAGCACCCCCATTGTCATTTTTCCTGCTGCGCTGGTTAGGTCTGTTCCACCGAGAGCGAGGCAGTGAACACGAATCCCCTTATCTTCAAGCCGCTTAACTGTCTGCACTAGGTCAATCATGTCGCGGCCCAATCTATCCAGCTTTGAAACTATTAACCGATCACCGGACTCCATGCGCTCAAGCAGCTTATTAAATCCTTCGCGTTGACTTGCACTGGTGCTGCCGCTGACAGTTTCTTCGATCACGCGATGCGGCTCAATGATAAAGCCTGCCGCCTGCGCTTCTATTAATTGATTTTCTGTTTTCTGGTCTGCGGTGCTGACTCTGGCATATAAGAAGGTACGCGCCATGATTACTTCCCTTTCTGGTGTCATAAACGTAGGCGCATAATACATGTTAGTATCAATACTGCAAAGGCTATATTTTGATACCGGCGGGAAGGATTGTTCTGGGTGGTGTCATAAACGGTCGTTTTTGAACCCGTCTTTGGAGAAGGTCACACTATTATTCTTGCGGAGCAATTTGACCGACCAGCTGGATGACGTTGAAAAGCTTAGATAATACAGAGTTCACTGCATCTATAATTCAAGCGGTTAACGGAATGCTGCTAGATATGTTGGCAGCAGTAGCACGTAAAGATTACGAAGATCGGCGCAGGCGTCAACTACAAGGTATCGAAAAAGCGCAAGCTGACGGAAAGTACGTTGGGCGTAAACCTGATTTGAAAAAGCGTGCAAATATTGCATCGCTGCTTAAGGCTGGCCAAAGCTACTCAAGTATTCAAGTAACTCTGGGTTGCTCCCGGCATTTGATTGCTGATGTAAAGAAAGGAATGGATACGTTAGAGTCAGCTCAAATATAAATAGGTAGCCAAACTCACTACGCCACTACAGTAGTCTGAGTGAAGCTATCTGTATTTCAGACGAATTACTGGATGGCAAAGTTTGTGGCCGAATAGTGGTCGATGTGAATCGCTGATAGGTAAGTTCTCACTTAATCCATTAGAGTAGCCTTATCTGCTGGCTCATCAAACCTACTGTCACGAAAAGTGCGACGGTAATTGGAGGGCGAAGTGCCCAGCTGAGTGGAAAAGTGCTGACGCAATGACAGCGCGGTGCCGAAACCAACGTCTGCGCTGATGCGTTCAATCGATAAATCGGTGGTTTCTAGCAAGTGTTGTGCTCTGGCGACCCGTTCAGCGTTTAACCATTGACTCACCGTCGTACCCGTCATATCCCGAAAGCGTCGGGTAAAGGTACGGCGACTCATGTTCGCCTCGTCCGCCAAGGTATCGACCGATAAGGGTTGCGATAGCTTATCACGCGCCCATTCCAGTAAGCCTGGCAGGCGGTTATCGCTGGACAGTTGTTGTACGGGGCGTTCAATGTATTGGGCTTGGCCGCCTTGCCGGTGTGGTGGGGTAACCAGCATGCGGGCAAGGTGATTTGCTGTTTCAAAGCCGTGGCGTTGCCTGATCAAGTGCAGGCAGCAATCAATGGCAGCAACGGTTCCAGCCGAGGTGATAATGTTGTCATCAGCCACATACAACACATCTGGACGAAACACAGCCTGTGGAAAACGCTGCGCAAACATGTCACGTACTGCCCAGTGGGTGGTCGCTTCTCTTCCATCGAGCAGCCCGGCATCACCCAACACAAAAGCCCCCAAACACAAACCCACAATCAGTGAGCCCTGAGCATGGGCGAGTTGTAACGCTGAAATCAACTCGGCGGGCGCAGGCAACTCAGCATTTTCCCATGCAGGAATTATGATGATATCGGCCTGTTCCATGGCCTCCAACCCATCGCGCACCTCAATCATCACGCCCTGATCACTGCTAACAGAGCCAGGGGTTAGCGTGCAGTAGGTCAGATTGTAACGCGGAGAACCGGGTGGGTTTTCACTCGTACCGAACACCAGCCCCGGTACAGAAAAATGAAACAAGCTTATGCCCTCAAAAGCAAGCACGGCAATCTCTACATCACTCATAAATACCTCTGCAATTAGTTATTGGCCCGATTATATTGATTATTGTCATATAGGCCACTTTTGCACATACGATGTACGTTTTAGACTGAGCACTATTATTAACCAATAACGTATTTGGAGTTGTACACATGTCCATTAAGATTCTCGCGAGCTCCCTTGCTTTGGCAATCAGCCTTGCCTCCGGCGTTGCATTTGCCCAGACAACTGCGATCAATGTTTCACAAGCGGCCCAAGAAGCTGTGCAACTGCAACAGATTCGCAATGCCACAGTAAAAATCACCTACGCAGATACAACTTTCCTGATCGACCCGATGCTGTCAAAGAAAGGCACTTACCCCGGCTTTAAAGGAAGCTACCGTAGCGAGTTACGAAATCCCTTGGTAGATCTGCCAATGTCGGAACAAGAAGTACTCGCTGGAGTCGATGCGGTCATCGTCACTCATACGCATCTGGACCACTGGGATGATGCTGCGCAGAAGTTCCTGCCCAAGGACATTCCGCTGTATACACAGCATCAGGCCGATGCCACTCTTATTCGTTCGCAGGGCTTCACCAATGTCCGAGTACTATCTGACAAGGCTGAGTTCGGCGGGGTGACCCTGAGCAAAACTGGCGGCCAGCACGGTACAGATAACATGTACGCATTGTCTGAAGTGGCAACTCTGCTAGGTGATGCCATGGGTGTGGTCTTTCAGGCCCCCGGTCACAAAACACTCTATCTTGCAGGAGATACCATCTGGCGTGATGAAGTTGATCAGGCGCTGGCTGAATACGAGCCTCAAGTAATCGTGCTAAATGCGGGTTATGCGATGCTGAACGGCTTTGACGCATCCATCATCATGGGTAAAGAAGATGTACTGCGCGCCGTTCAAGCTGCTCCGAACGCCACTATAGTTGCTACCCACATGGATGCCATCAACCATATGGCCCTGAGCCGTGAAGAGCTGAAGAAATATGTAGAAGAAAACAACATTCAAGATAAGGTTGAGATTCCCGAAGATGGTGTCTTGATAGATTTTTGATCAAACCAGTGACTTTCAAATAATAATATCTGACTAACCCCTTGTGGTAAAAAATTAACAACCATAAGGGGTTAAATATGAGCAAAGCCTACCGCTATTCAGATGTGTTTAAACAAGGTGCAGTTAACTAGATGGTTATCCATAGCTAGTCTGTCGCACGAGTTGCTACACGTTGAGATATCAGTAACGGCGGGGTATAAAACACTGATTGCTTCCCATCATGTTGAGGATGAGAAGCTATGTGCTCTTAAGGATGCAGCTTTCACTATGCCACTACAAATACTACCTATTCATTCTGGCATGCTTTCAATAAAGTCAGTCAATACCTGTGTGATGGTTAAACCTTTTTTGGCAGCATAAATCTTTAGCTTTGAGTGCATCTCCAGAGAAATATTAAAATTGACCCTTCTCTGTTCCTCAAGACCAGCTAAGTCAGCAAACTTGGATTTAGCATCTTGCCTGGCACTTGGCCGGCCTGCGTTTAATAACCTACTCATTTCCTCAAACCCTCACCTACTCAACAGTACTATCAAAAAAGCTTTTAATTTCAGCAGCAAGAGCATGAATTTCCATAGCTGCATCGCCTGTAGGGTACTCATCTAAAACAGTCGTACCTTGCGCTGCGGAGCCTGGGTAAATGACTCGTTGCGTTATTCTTGTTTCTAAAACAGGCAAGCCATACCCTTCAAGAGCACCGCCAACCTCAGAACTCATTTTTGTGCCTTTGATAGCGCGTGAAATAACAAATGCTGCTTGAAGCTTTCCGTCAGTCATTTCTATGCGCTGCTGTACCAGATCAACCAAGTCTGATGTCGCCCAAATATCATAAGGACTCGGCTGCACAGGTATAAGAATAAAGTCTGCCGCTTTAATAGCTGAAACTGCAAGATTGGCTGCCT
This sequence comes from Pseudomonas sp. C27(2019), assembly GCF_008807395.1. Classification (GTDB taxonomy): domain Bacteria; phylum Pseudomonadota; class Gammaproteobacteria; order Pseudomonadales; family Pseudomonadaceae; genus Denitrificimonas. Next base: position 614,666 of record NZ_CP043320.1, on the reverse strand, counting down.
GCGGTGCACCATCAATAATTATAAAATCTTTGCGTCCGAGGCTCTTTAAGTCACGCTCAATTGTGGGTCTATCAATACCAACAACGGTAACTGGGTTGTTATCGCGTACAGCTGACCAATCCCTAGCACTGCCTTGTGGGTCTGAATCCACCAATAAAACTTCTGCACCTGATAACTGAAATGCACGGGCTAAATGGGTTGCAACTGTAGTTTTACCAGCCCCGCCCTTTTGGTTTAATACTGCTATCACTTTCATTCGTAGACGCCTTTTCAAATAACATGTACTAAAAAGCATCTCATGGAAACTCAAACGCGCAAGTGAGGTTATGAGTAAATAAATAGATGAGTATCTATATGAAATGACTGATACCAAAATCAGCCGTATAAACTACTGCAACTATTGTTGCCTCTGCTTGCATCCTGAATAGCAAGTCGCTATTATATTTTTATACCTGCTCGTTGAGCAGTATGCCGGTCACTGGCCGACTAAAAGAACCAGTATTAACCTATCGTCCTGCACTGCCAGTACGCTGACAAGCTGCAAACACTGTTCGCAGGCAAAGATCTAAGAACAGCACTTTGTGCTGCTCAACAATCCTACGGCGCTTAAATCCGCCTTCAGTATTTTCGAATCCATATTCGAAACGCCATGCTCTGATCAGCTTCTCCAGCCGACACCTTGAGCCTAGAAATCTATTAATAGTCTGTACGGACTGAATCTATTCGCAGTTATTTCACCTATAAAATCATTTAGCCAGCGCAATTTATCGTGCTGGAACTGATCAAATTATTTATCAAATCTGATTCTCCACAAAAGAGACAGATTCTTTGGTCAGGTCCTAAGTGTCTGATAGATAAGCAAAATACTGCTGAATTAATCGTTGCTGCTCGCGTGAAAATGCGTGAAACGAGCAACCTAACTCGAAAAATGTGCGAATGGGAGCTTCCAGCAACTGGCTGGACAGCGCGTTGCTGAGGACTTCACCTACAGCATTTTTCTAGTTAATAAACACAGTAGAACATTCTAGGCAGAGGGCCGGGTCGCCAGCGGTACTGGTTGATTAGACCACTTAACACACTGCGTCACTCCCTCCTCTCTTCTCTGCGCATGAAATGTTCCAGCGGGTCGTGCCGCTACACCATCGACGTAGTGTGCCCACCAAAAACTCTCGGTAATTAGCGGGTGGTTTTGATGGGCACATTTCAGTGTTTTTAATTCGGTGATTTGCTATGAAACGAAATTTTGGTACTCGGCAACGCGACCCCATGCGAGCAGCTAGCGTGCTGCTAAATGCATCCAGAGATGCAGGCGGCACATCGTTTAGCACTGTAGCAACTGTGCTGCAGCGGTTTGAGAAATTTGTTGGTTTTGCTAGGGAGCGAGGAGTCTCACGTTTGGATAAAGTAACGCGATTGCTCGTGCAGAACTATGCTCTATTTTTACGCGACAGTGATTATAGCCCTGCTTATCAGCAAAATCTGCTCTCAGCAGTTAATACTGTTTTAGCTAGGGGCTACGAAAGTCAAAGCCAGCGATGGCAACCAGTAACAAGCCGTGCTGAGGGTTTAACGCGTCGCGACAATGTTCGGAAATCACCTACGACCAGTAAAGAACAGTTACTGCAGGCCCAGGCTGATATGCCCGAACATGCTGCAATTGTGGCTGATTTAGCCCGGGAACTGGGACTTCGCAGTAAAGAAGCAGCGTTATTAAATGCCCGTGCGGCACTTAAGGAAGCCAAGGAAAAACTTTTGGTGACAATCGTTGACGGAACCAAAGGTGGGCGCACGCGTAACGTGCCTGTAACCCAGCCCAGCCAGGTCGATGCACTCATCAAAGCAGCTCGTTTACAGGGTGATAATCGCTCGTTAATCCCGAGTCATCAAACGTGGGTAGAGTTCAGAGCGACCACCTTATACAACGGCAGAGCAGCGCTGAAACGAGCCGGTATCGCAGGTTATCACGCCTTACGCGCCGCTTATGCGGCTGACCGCTACCTTGAGGTAACAGGGTCTTTAGCCCCCTGCAATACTAATTGTCGTCGCACAGCAGAACGAGCTATTGACTTACACGCTAGGGAAATAATTGCCGAGGAACTCGGGCATGGCCGCACTGACGTTCTGGTGTCATATGTAGGGAGCAGAAAATCATGAGCAGCAAACACGACATCGTGCAGGAGATAAAAACCCTAACGCGAGATTATGTACGTAAAGGCGGTAAAACCAATCGCCGCCAGCAGCACAAACGGATGATAGAGTTTGGATTGTTTTGTCGAGACAGTTTACAAACCCCGAACCTGGCTGCGGTTGGTAAACGACATGTGGTTAGCTATTACAAAAGCCTTAAAAAGCTCAGCGATGCCACTCGATTGAGTCACTACTATGCGCTAAAAACCTTGTTTTCACTGGCTGGTAAAACAGTGCCTGTCAAACCGTTTTCCGGCTCAGACCATGAGATAGATTGCTGATGGCCCGTGTGAGCCAAGGCAAAATACTGCATCGCATGCATGGTTCGCCTAGATCAAGCCTCATGTAATGACATTTATAAAAAGCTTTCGCCGGCGAAACAAAAACTGAAACCGGCAGACTGGATATTTGATTAAACAACATGCGTGAACATTACACAGTCGTTTATTTATATGAGTACTACAACTGCAGGCGTTGAGTGAGTAATAAAAAAGCCCAGCTTATGCAGCTAGGTGTCAATGGCCATTACTTTTGATCCACTTTCGGCCATTAAAATTGACCCACCTACGATTATGTTTTATTCACTTTTTGCTTTAATCGATAGCTTTCACCTCCAAGCATAAATACGTGTGAGTGATGGATGACGCGGTCGATAATAGGCACCGCAACGTTGTCGTCATGGAAGAACTCACCCCAGCTGGTGAAGTCTTTGTTGGTGGTCAGGATGATTGACCGGTACTCGTACAAGCTATTGATAAGCTGAAACAGGTTATAGCGCGATTGGCGCGACATCGGCAGGTAGCCAAGCTCATCGATAATGAGCACGTCGTATTTACTCAACTGTGTGAGCCGCTTTTTAAGCTCGCCTTTCATTTCAGCCAGTTCGAGCTCTTCAACCAACGCTAGTGCGCTTTTAAACAGCACCTTGTAACCGGCCTGGATCGCTTCGTGGCCAATACCAATGGCCAAATGGGTTTTACCCACGCCTGGCGGTCCGATAAAGATCAGATTTTGACGCTCATCGATAAAACTGAAGTCGAGCAGCCCGCTGATTTGGCGCTTGGTGACGGTGGTTTGATGACGATAATCAAACTGGTCGAGACGCTTTTCACTGGGAAACTGGGCTTGCTTAAAGTGACGCTGAATACGATTCACATTGCGCTGTAACAGCTCATGTTCGGCCAGAGACTGAACAAAACCAAGGTATGAGATTTCATTGGCCTCAGCTTTGGCCACTAGGGTGGCCAGCTGGCTGGCAGCCGCAGTGAGACTCAGGCTACGCAGTTGTTTTACGGCACTGTCTAACTGGCTCATAACAGAGCTCCCTGCAAATTCGGCTGGCTGACACGTTGACACATACTGAGGTCGATCGGTGTGGAAACGGGCTCGTCACTGCTTAGCAGACGGCCACGGCTCTCGGTGCGCATCCACGCTTCAATATGCTCACGCAATTGAGTCGCGGTCAGCGTGTCGCGCTCAGTTAGGTGACTCAGCAACGCTTCTGGCAGCTCGTTATATTTGCCAAGCACCTCAAGTACACCACGCAACTGGTCTTTGTAATAACTGGGCATGGTTACTTTCAGTAGTGCCGCAATGGCTACGCCAGCGGCCTCACCGATGCGTTCCTGCAGTTGTAATTCTAATGTCTCTATAGCTTGGGCTTTGTCGCGATAATGGTCACGATTTTTGACAATAGCGCCTTTTTCCAAGCTAACCTTATGCTCGGCAATCACCTCTGCAGTGGCAAGGTCATGAATAAACAGACTGCTATTGCTTTCACTCACCCCGATGCGGTTTTTCTGCCATTGCATGGGCACCGAGTATTTGCTCGAAAGCCATGAGATCAATCCCGTTTTATCCACTTTGCGTGTAGCAAGAGGCGCGTCACTCAGCACATCTAGCTTGGGCTGATAATGGATCATGTGTGGCCGTTCTAGTTGGTCATAATGGCTCTGCGGTTGTTGTTTGGTCGTGCCATGCTCTCGAACGTTGGCCACGTTATTGAGCCAGTGCAAGGTATGCTCACGCAATTGAGTTTCACTTGAAAATACCTCGCCATACAAACAATCTTGCTTGACGTATTTAACGTCAGCTTCCACTTTCCCCTTACTTTCAGGATCAAAGCCTTCGCAGGCACGGATACGAAAGTTGGCCGTGGTTGCATACTGCGCAAAGCGTTGATTTAGTGTCAGCTCACGGTACTGCTCATGCAGCACAACCAACTTGGTCTGGTCATACACGCACTCTTCAGTCACACCGCCGAAGTACCGGAATGCCTCATCATGCATCTGGATAAAGCTTTGCGTGTTAATCGGCTGCAGTGATAAGCCCACGTACATTAACCGGCTGTACGAGAGCACGAACACCACGAAGTGTATGGTTTGAAGTTTGCCATTGATCAGCACTTGACGCAGTTCACCGGGATCCACCTGACATTGCACGCCGGGTACGGTTTCAATAATCGGCTCGTAATATCGAAACTGGCCAACGGTTACTTGCTGCTTTAACGCTTGCACATAGCGGCGCACGCTGCGCTCTGAGACTTGTAGCGTGCCAACTTTGTTTTTCAGCCGCCGCATCAGCTTCACAGCTGACAGTTTGGGGTATTCCTTGAGCAGGTTAATCAGGTAGTCACGGTAATTATCCAACCACTTATAGCGCGACGGATCGGCTTGCATCATGGATATTTCCTGCTCATCCAACTGCAGGTATTTCTTGACGGTGTTACGTGAAATGTTCAGTTCACGACTGATGGCTCGAATCGAAAGCCCAGAGCCTTTGCTATGCATTGCTTTAATTTTATGAATCACTGTCCACTCCTTCAACGCACCGTCCCCCAGCTTAAAGTTGATCGGGTGACGGCACATAAAAACGTGGCCTAAGCCACAAGAAGTGGGTCAAAATTAATGGCCAATAGTGGATCAGTTTAAATGGCCATTAACACTAGGCTTTTACTACCTGTAGTGATTAGGGTCAGGTTTCTCATGTAGAAAAATTGTTCTGCAGCAACTTATCTATACGGGCCAACTCACGACGTTGTTTTTTTAAAAACTCAGCAACTTCGCAAACTGCTGTGTAATGCTGCTCGATCTCATCAGTCAGTAGTCGCTCCTCAGGACCAGCCTCGTGAAAAACTTTCGCTCTGTAGCGATGTCCACGGTCTTTTGGCAGGGGTTTAAAATACTGACCCTCCTCACGGCCACCAATAAAACCATTGTGGTACCAGGTGCAGCTAAGGGCCTGGCCTTTTAGAGTCACACGCGTTGCGTAACGCGCAGGGGCGCTGCCATTTGACTGTAATTGTTTACGATATTTATAGTGGCGGTCGGATTGAGCCATCGCAAAAATAGCTAAGAGCTGCAACATTACACCAAGACATTTGCCAACATGGCTCAGCTGAGGCTGCATTACCAAATAAAGATTTTCTACTGGAAAGGCTTCTCGCTCTGCAGCTGCAGATAATTCAATCAGCTTGTCTAACTCATCAAGGCCCTTTGTAAGAGCAATAGTGTCAGTTATTTGATCACTCATGATCATCATCTCCTTTAACGTTAATTGGAAACAGGAGATTCACACGTGATTAACAAAACCCAGCTACCGATAAGTGACATAAAAAGTCATTTGGTGAAATAAATACAAATAAAACTTGTGAAAGCGCATTTTAGAGTAAAGCTTTCTCTTTTTTGATATTTCAGCCCGTCTAATTAGATTTGGTGCACGCTCAACCTACGTCCCATACGAAGAGTGAAAATAACCAAGAGATTATTCTAAAATATCTGCTCACCAATTGTTACTGACAGGGCCACATTACTTCATGACCTACCAACCATCTGGCTGGGAAAGGAGTCAACGTCTCAAGCTTGCCGCGGAATTCCTGAAACGAGTAACACAGGTTCACCAAATAACTCCTGAGTTCAGTTATAACAATGCTAAAGCATGTAGCTGTGAGCTTGCTCCCTCACTATTTCCCGCATCCACTCCCTTAATGGCTCAGGCTCAAGCACCTGCAAGCCAGCGCCTTGGCTCAACAACCAACGACGTAACTGCATCCCATCCAGCACCTGCGCTTCAAGCACATAGCGTTCAGCATGCTGCGGATCAGTCGTTAAGATTTGCTTGTCAGCTAAAGGCGTTTCTTTAAGATGCGCTGCGAGCCATGGACTAACGAGTAACTTAAGCGTAATACGCTGCCGATCAGGCAATACCCACTGCATTGCGCCACTGTCCAAATAATCATCAATATCAAACTCTGGGAACGATCGAACCGACTCATCCAGCAGCTCGACCTCTTGATAACGATGCAAAGCTGTAATGCGCACATCGTCAAACTCAAAAAACCGACAAATCAAATACAGCGTATGCCCTTGCTGCACCAAACCGTAAGGATGAATGATGCGCTCAGGCTTACCTTTATAGGTAGCAGAAAACTTCCGATTTTCCAGTACCGCCTCATAAATGAGCCCCACTGCTTCTGCATCGACTTGCGGTGCCTGCAAAAAGTGCTGCGGCACAACGCGTACTTTACTCATCCAGTCGTGATACTTGCTGGAGTTGTGCTGACGCAATTGCGCTTCCGCTTCCAACTGCCACGGCTCTAGATACTGCAAAACTTGTCGTGGCAATAGGGATTGCAAATGCTCCATAGCCATCGACACCGTCAATGCGGTCACCGCATCCATGCCAGGAAAGGCTAAATGCTGGCTGCCTTTACTAAACGCCCAGGCGACGCCAGTTTTACCGCGGCCCGTGGGTGTACTTTGTACAAGGGGAAAGTGACTTGATAGGCTAACCAAATCACGCTGGACAGTGCGTAAACTCACTGGATATCCCGCATCTTCTAGCCGCTCATGCAGCTGTTGACTGCTTATTGAGCGCGGCTCACGAGGAATCTGTTGCAGCAACAATAATAAGCGTAAAGATGAGTCTGCCATGCTGCACCTGCAAAGTTAAATGACAAGTAGTGTCGCATTAGAGTGGCATCATTACACCTCAGTCGCAAGCAGCGTATAGAGAGGTGAACAATGAGATTTCTAAGACCGCATCATTCAGCAACCCACTATAACGAGAACTTAAACCCTCGCGTACGCCAATGGATTTTAACGCTGCTCGTCCCTCTAGGCGGTATGTTCACCTATGCATCCGATGACATTGTAAGCGATGCATTGCTGCAAGCCCTGTTTGATTTTGATGACGCTGATATAGAGCTGTCCAAAGCAGAGTTGCACAGCTTGCTACGCAAAGAATATCGAAAGTGTTTAAATACACAGGCACGTTTGCCTGATGTTTTACAGAGCAATGTTGCGCAACTGGCCAAGCTGGTCAATTTAGATAGCGTGGAACGCTCTATTTTAGAGTTTGCCGTCGCGCTCTCAATGGATGCACGCTTAACCGATGCCGCCGATCTGCTCGGCGACCTGAATACAGCCAAGATGTTCTATAGCTTAGCGAAACTGTTGAACTGTCCTGAAAATGAGATTCGTGCGGCATTGTCCCGTGATGGCGCTTTAATGCGTACCGGCATCTTTAATTTAGGTAATTTTGATGGTGGGTTTTTAACGCAAAAGTTGCGGGTGTTGTCTGTGTCCTTTGCTGACACCTTGTATTGCGGCGCAGTCAGCCCGCAAGCCTTATTGCGAGATGAGATAAAGAAATCAGCTCCAGCACAGCTCAAGCTAAAAGACTACCCAAGCTTGTCTGAGCATTTGGATATTTTGTTGCCGTATTTAGCGCACAGTGTGCAACAGCGCAGCACTGGCGTGAACATTCTTTTACATGGTCAACCCGGCACAGGTAAAACAGAACTCGCGCGTTTGCTAGCTCAACTCAATCATTGCCAACTCTATGAAGTGGCCAGCGAAGACAGCGATGGCGACTCTGTAACCAGCCACTACCGTTTAAACGCTTACCGCGCCGCACAACACTTCTTTGCCAGCAACGACAGCATGCTGGTGTTTGACGAGGTGGAGGATATTTTCAGTGAAGACGCTAATCCCTTCAGCCAAAAATCAGCACTTGCCAGTAAAAACAAGGCATGGATCAACTTGATGCTGGAGTACAACAGCATTCCAACCATTTGGATCAGCAACAGCATCAATCGCATGGACCCAGCCTTTGTGCGCCGTTTTGATTTTGTGATTGAAGTGCCATTACCGAGTAAAGAGCAACGCGTAAAGTTGCTCAAGCGCTATAGCAAAGGCTTACTGGATAAAAAAACCTTACAAGGCTTGGCCGGGCAGGAGCAGCTCAGCCCTGCAGTGATAGAACGTGCCGCACATGTGGTGACCAGCATTGCTGCAAAACTTGAAAATCCTGCGCAAGCGATGCAGTTACTGATTGATAGCACCTTAAAGTCACAAGGTTACTCGACAGCTCAACCTGCCAAGAAACAGGCAACTGCGCAGTTGTATGATCCGGCTTTTATCAGCGCTGACGTTGACTTGGCTGCTCTGACTGACGGGCTTACTGCACAGCCAAATGCACGTTTGTGTCTATACGGCCCACCGGGCACCGGAAAAACAGCTTATGGTCACTGGTTGGCCAAGCAACTGGGTAAGCCTTTACTGCTCAAACGTGCTTCCGATTTGCTCGGCGCCTATGTTGGCGAAAATGAACAGAACATCGCCAAAGCGTTTAAACAGGCAGAGGAGCAAGGTGCGGTTTTGCTAATTGATGAAGTGGATAGTTTTCTTAGCGATCGCCGAGGTGCTCAACGTAGCTGGGAAGTCAGCATGGTCAATGAGATGCTCACACAAATGGAAAGCTTCTCCGGTATTTTTATCGCCTCGACTAACCTGATGGATGGTCTTGATCAAGCCGCATTGCGTCGTTTTGATTTGAAAGCTAAGTTTGACTTCTTAAGTACCGAACAAGTCTGGAAGCTGTTTGTCCGTCACTGTAAACAGCTGGACTTGCCGCATCGAAAAAAAACATTGCCACAACAATTAGCAGCACTGGAATATTTAACCCCTGGAGATTTTGCTGCTGTGGCACGGATGTCGCGCTTTAGCCCACTGCAAAGCGCGGAGGCATTTATTCAGGCGTTAAAAAATGAGGCAAGCCATAAAGAGCAGACTAAAAAACAAAAGTTTGGGTTTTAGTTGCTGCTCAAGCTGAGGCTCTCAGCTAACAAGTAAATATGAATATTTACAGGAATACTCGACTGCTATTTTTTCAACTACAAGCAAAATCAAACATTTATATGAACTAGTACTGCCTAAGTAAGCGTAATCCTGTATAAATCACTAAATTAATGACAATGCTACCCGCATAAAGCTAACGAGAGAACATTCAAATAATGAACAATATGCTTGTAAGCCCTTTATTAAAAGTCTCACCAGATGGGCCAGTATCTTCTATATCTGAAGATTTAATTCATTTGCGTCAAGGCGAGCTTGATGGTGCATGTGGTCCATACTGTTTAGTCTCAGCGCTTATCGCGCTGGGCTTAATGGACAGAAACAACATTCAAAATAACATGGGCAATTGGAAAGGAAATACAAGAGATGGTCGCTTTCGCGATGCTTTATACGCCTTTGGTGTATGGACCAATGAAGGCACGCATGGTGAAGACCTGCTATGGCTAACTGACTTTTACAAAAGAAAGGGTCTTGAGGCGTACCATGTAAACAGCAGCAAAAAAGAGGTATTTGCCACTGTATGTGAAGAGCTCGGTGAGAGAGCTATTTCTATAATCCGAGTCAATTGGATTAATGGCGGTGCTCACTGGCTGCTCGTAGTCGGCTATCAGTACACTGAGACTGAAGAAGGTACTCAGGCAACTCATTTACTATGCTTAGATCCTGGGCAAGAGACATCTAAAACCAGCTTATGGAACGCAGTAATCGAGGTGTTCAATAACGATGGCTCGTCAGTAAACTTGGGGAATAAATCATCTAACTTTTGGGGAATGGATGGCGTATTGATTAAATGCCAAGTTAAGGACGCTGTAGTTCTTTCTTTGTCAAAAAAATAGACTTCGCAATTTATCAGGTAAAACTGGCCACCTATTTATATTTAATCCAGTTACTTCACTATGTGATGTTGAGCCTGAATGAATGAGAAGTCCTTAGAGTTGAAAAATCGTAAATCAAATGGCTTTTACCACCCGTATCAATCACAAACGGCACTACTCGAAGACGTAATTTTTCTGCTAACTGGAAGTAGCCATCAATAGGCTGTGAAAAGCTGTCTGTGGCAGGATAAATCAGAAACAACTCACCTTCTCCTGCCAAGTATTTATGGCCATACGCAAACATTTGATAAAAGTCTGCTTGTGACAAACCATACTTATTTGAAGCATCAGTGCCATCAACTAATTTCCACTTGGTATCGAGCACATAGACTGGAGTAGTGTTGTGTTCAATTAGCAAATCAGGTTTCAGAACAAACAGCTCTTTACTAGAGCTTTCCTTGACGTGCACGGCCAATCGTCTACTAGCGATTTGTGTCCGTAGTTGAAGATGGCTAGGTAGCTGTTTATGTAACACCTGAGCAACATAAGCCTCGAACACGACCTCCATCGGAAACAGCAACGTTGGTGAGTCATTATCACCTTTCATGCTCATGGGTGAAAAACCACCAAGAATCAGCTTGGCCCAAGCTAGTGCAGGCCTGTAATGGGCCATTCCTCTACTCAGTTGCACCTGATTAAAGTCATGCTTTACATTATTACTGGCAGGAACATCGTCCAAAGCAAAAAGTAACTCGTTTGAGAACTTATGATTATGATGACTCGTACAGTAGCTACGCACCTTAATCAGTGCTGATTTAAGCAAACGATTGACTGGGTTATCATTTAAATACTCATCAAACTCGCAGTAAAATCGCTGCTGCTGGGTAAGGTTATGCTTAATTTGTTTAGCGACATTAAGCTTGCCTTTTTTCACTAACAAATTATCTTCTACAGCTACATAATCACGCCGCAAACCACGCTTCACTACATGGTTAACGCTTTCTAAAAAGTGAATAATAAATACTTCAAGCAATGGCATGCTCAGGGTTTCAATGCGTGTGCTTTCTAATTCGATATGACGAAACTCACCCAAAGCTTGAAGCATTACCAGTAATGTTTTGCGCGCATCTACTAAAGACTCAGATTTCCTACCTGTTTTAGGCAGTACCTCAATGTGCTGTCCAGAAGGTACAAAAATCACACCAGCGTAACTTTTAACCTGCAATAAACGGCATCCTTGAATACATCTAGGCTGGAGCAACTGATTAAAATCAGAGCCATCCTCAGTCAAGCAGCGCTGCTCAAGATAAGTAAAGTCCTGGTCTGGAATAAACACATAGCCTTTAAGCAGCGCTAGCTGCTTGTCTGCACACAAATGGCCATATTCAAAAACTGTAGGGTGAGTTTGCATCTAAGACTCATCAGCCTCTTCACTTCTAGTGAGTTGAGCATAAATACTTTTATATGCTTCAGGGCTTGTCCAAACGCTGTCATCTTTTGGTTTTAAGCTGTAGCGCTTGGGCATATCACCAAAGCGATTTAGATCATGCTGACTGCCAAACAACTGCGTCAGAGTTTTGTCTGATAGTTCTTCTTCGATTACGAACTGAGAAGCTTCTGCACGCTGATTATCACCGAGTACTAAACGGATTTTTTGCCAATCTTCAAAAAAGTACTCTTGTAACAAAGGAATGACTTTTCCTTGAAAAACTTTTTGTAACTCAAGAAAAGCCAGATCTTCATCACCACCATCAAAAATTTCCATAATCGGTATAAAAAACGCATGACCTAGCATATGCTCGCGGTCATAGAGTATTTCAATACGCTCATTCAGCTTCTGCAAGAGCTTGGCCAGATGAATACCTTTAACGTCAGCATCACCTAAGCTATCAAGATTCGGCATCATTTCTACAAAATCAAAGCGACGACGTAAAGCTGTATCAATCAAGGCTAATGAGCGGTCGGCGGTATTCATGGTACCAATGATATCGACGTTACTTGGCACGCTAAAAGATTTACCGCTGTAAGCAAGATTAATAGAAATGGAATTTTGAGTACCGCTACGTTTATCCGGCTCAATCAGGGTAATAAGTTCGCCAAATATCTTAGAGATGTTTCCTCGATTAATTTCGTCGATAAAAATAGCGTACTGATTTGAAGGGTCTTGCTCGGCTAGACGACAAAGCTTTAAAAAGGCTCCTGGCTCTACAGAGTAATTCAGGCTACCGCTTTCATCAGTTTGCGCTCGTAATCCCTCAATAAACTCTTCATAGCCGTAGGACTGGTGAAAGGTCACACTAGCATAACGCTTTAACTGCTTTTGCGACTGAGGGCCTTGTTTTAAGGTCTGCTGTAAAGCTATTAAGTCTTCTATAAGCTCTTTTTTCTCGTCAACCAAACGCCATGTGGAATCACTGTCTTTATCAAAAACAGCCGGCTCCCTACGTTCTTTGGTGTTGACTGTTATTGAGTCTGCAACAGTAAAAGATTGCAAGGTACCCCAAGCTGTCTGAGCTAACCCTTTGTCACGTCCATTTAATTCGGTTTTTGCTTTAAAGTATTTATGCTCAACTAGTTGTGCAACTTTAGCTTTGCCACCTAGATCAAGCATGCATAAAGTAATAACTTGCATCCAAGTTAACGGTGCAATTTCTTCCGCTAGAAAAGCTTCAAGAGTCAATCCTTGCTTCTCACTTGTGTATTGTTTAAATAACTGCTGCAGCTTAAATGTTTTACCTGTGCCCGGCGGACCATAAAATATTTGATTTATTGGTGGGCGCGATGTTTTAACGCCCGCGCCTGCATACTCCTGACTGTCTTCGCGCACTTGTTGTAAATTCTCGCTAGAAACAACATCATCCTGAAGACTCCACAGTGCTATATTGCGCTGGTAGATATCTATGTCGCTAGGCGTCAAACTTGAAACAGCATTTAATAGCTCTTTGTTCTGGATAACCCAAGAGTCAGATTCTGCTATATCAATCTGGTACTGCGTCTTAAGGGCTTTAAGTACAGCTATAAAATATGTATCACCAACAATACTTGTATAAAGATCCGGAGCAACAGCTGCAAAAACACGGTGTATAACGCTAGGTAAGCGACGACTAAAACTGCCATCTTTAAGCCAAACATGCTTTATTTTTTGATAGGTTTCATCCGTGGGCGAGGAAAAAATTTTTTTTGTTATTTTCCTGAGAAAGTCGCTGCTATTGTCAAAATCTTTACGGTACATAGCACCTTGGCCAACAGATGCGACACCATTACTACGGTCGTACCAAAGGTTTTGTAGATCACCATCGCTAATAGTGCCAGCCCGTTTTATGTCAGCGACTTGCTGGCAAGTTTCTTTATAAGACTTGTACCACCTAGTATTAAGTTTGTTAGCAACGTACCAAGTCAGATACTGGGTTAGTGAATGTTTTGATTGGCCGCTATCCCAGAGTTGCTGGAGTTTGCTATGTTCAGCCTCACCAATTTCCAAGCCTGATCGCTGTGGACACCAGTTGTAGTCCGTAATGGCTAAGTTAAGCAGCATCAGCGGAAGCAGGCCTTGAGCGCAGGTTGGTCTAAATTCGTCGACAGTAAACTCTATCGTGGATATTTGTTTAGTAGCGTCAGCCCAATGATCTTGTAAAAAGCTTTCCTTGGTCACAGTACCTTTAGCAATAATTCCTTTAGGGTCTACTCCAACGCGCATTAAGTACACAGTATCGCCTAACTTAGGTTGTTTGCTATAGCAGGTCCAAGTGTCTTTATCACCGACAGCATAAGTCAGTGTTTTCTCTGGATTATTAGAGAAATGCTTGGGATTAAACGTAAGTAGATAAGCAGACATAATATTTCATTCCTTGATTTTTTAGATTTACAGCCTAGCAATGCACTGCCACGGAAAGTAATAAGCCTACGAACACTTAATAAACGTCACCTCAAATGCCTTGCACAGTCTGAATTGCTGCATTCGATTGGCAAAGGAAAAGGCATCATTCATATCGTACTGCTGGAAAATATCCAAGCCGCGATCTAATGAGATTTTCCAGCCATGGTCGGTAATGATGTGCCGGGCGTGCAGCGTGCCGGTCTGATCAAATTCCCAGGTGAATAGAATGCCAATACTGGCTGCTGATTCTTGGATTTTCTCGAACCACTCTTCTTGCTGTTCTTGGCGAAACTCATCTGCGACGGTAACTAGATTGATAGTGACTTCTTCATCAGCAGGCTTATTTCTTGCGATAATTTCCAGCAATTCCATCAGGTTCCGTGCTTGAAAGAACAGTCGTATATATGGATCAGTGATGGTCAGGCTACGTGCATCCTTAAGGTACGGTCCAAACAAACCGTCATAACTGATGCCCTTCTGATTCTCTTGAAACGTTAGATGTTGTTCCTGTAAAAGCGCTTTTTCTGCTGTAGAAATAACTGTACTGCTGGGCGCGCTCGGTAATGATGCAGACTGCTCTATAGCTACGGCTTGGTCCGGCAATGCCATCTGCGGCTCTACATCCCCTACCTTCTGCTGGTAGTGGTTCGGGTATTCCAATTCTTCTAACGTGGCAACTCTCACTTCCTGCCCCTGCATATCGCTATAACTGAAGCACACAGCAGGATAAGTCGTATCCATACGCATCAACTGATCTTTGACGCGTTTACGGCCTTCAATAGAGAACTTGAGGATTTCCTCAATCTCTTCTTCGCTGGCCTCACCATGCGGAAAAAGGATTTTCATCAAACCAGAAAATGTCTTGTTGATACCATCACGGTCACGGGTGGAGATGTCGCTCGATAGTGTAAACATCTGCTGGTAGCGGTCAGAAAAATCCTGATTGCGGAACGCTCGTAGGATTTCTGCTAAGTAATCGACTACAAAGCCGTACCCTTCAGAAAACATCTCGCCACGAATAATGTCTACTTCCCAACCGGGGATATAGAAGTGCATACGGTCAAGAAAAGCAGTGTCGCGAAAGTTTTCTGGCAAGTCATCAAACAAGTGCGTGTGCTTGAGCATATACGGCACTGTATGTTGCGTATTACCAACAAATGCCATGGAAGCTTCAGCGCCAAGTGTTTCTACCCCGCGAGAGAAACTCTTGTTGGCCATGTAGTTTTTCATGATATCGACAAGCGCTTTATCAGTACGCTTTTTCTTACCGGCAAACTCATCAAACGCAACGCAGTCCCAATATCCAACAAGGCCGATTTTTCCAGATGAGTTATTTACAAACAGCTTAGGTACTGTGACTTCACCACCGGAGATAAGAATACCGTGCGGAGAGAATTCAGAGTAGATATGCGACTTACCGGTCCCCTTAGGACCCAGCTCAATCAGGTTGTAGTTACGCTCACAGTAAGGAATTAAGCGTGTGAGTTGCGTCAATTTACTACGCTTGCCGAATTTCTCTGGATCAAACCCCATGCTTTGTATCAACAGGTCAATCCATTCGTCTAGTGTGAATTCTTGTCGTGCCTGCAGATAACCCTCAAGGTCAAAGTGCGACATTTGAATGGGCTTAATCGTAGATAAAACCCAAGGCGTAATCCGTTTGTCTTCACTGTGATCGTATTCGACATCGGCAATGCACCACACACCACTAACCAGCAACTTAGGATGCCGCTTAATTGTGTCGGCATCGACCAGTAATTTTTTAATACCCAGATTAGCAAACTCAGCCTCATAGACATCATCTTTGTCATTGAGCGACACACTGATCCTATCGATAACCTTGTAACGTCCTTTTTCGCGGATATTGGAACGAATCAATCCTGCCTCATTACGATGTACGTAATGTTTGGCAAGAATCTCTTTCACCGTGTCGATACCGGTCTGGATACTGGCCTCATCATTGGTTGCGCAATACTGACCTAGCAAATACTCCAACACATAGGTCGGCACAATAGCATTGCCTTTGACAGTCTTTACTAGATCCTTGCGTACCACTAGCCCAGCAAAGTGGGTATTGATCTTGTCATCCAGTGTCGTCACAGGTCATCACCTAAAAATCAAAGTCGCCAGTAAAGGAGCGGCGCAGTGTATAGCTGCGGGTTTTGTAGATCTGGTAATGGGTGGTACCAGCGTGTTTTTCCTCAAGTCGGAGTATCACTTCCTGCCCATTAGCTTTGTCCGATTCAGCACTCAGCAGGAAGCGCACCTGCAGTTCACGCTCGCGAGAGTTGGTTGATGTAAAGTCAAATGTTAGTTCATGACAATCCGAGATCAGCTCGCCATCCTGAGTGTAAATCCCTGCACGTAATTGCAATGATTGGACTTTGTCCGTTACCGGTTCTTTCTGATACAGCGCGATACCCAGTTGACTTGAAGTAATCACCGAGCTGGCACTGCCCAAGATATCCACCTCTACCCTACTGACATCACTCTGACGCGCTTTGCTAACGCGTAATACTGGCACCACTACTTCCTGAAGTGTCGCTCCACCATGAACAAAACGGCTGCCGGAACCTTTTAGACGCAAACGGTTAATCGACTTAGGTAACTGAACCTGCACTTCGCCTTCTAGCGCCAGTTGCTCAGGGCTGAGTGAGTGTAAACTGGCATGCGGTTTCAAGCCTTTACCCAACACAAAGCGGCGGTCACGATATAGGATTTGCTCCCCCTGCACATCAGCAACAGCAAAGTCACTTTCATCAATGGCTCTATCTTGATAGATAAAACCATGGTCTGCAGTAATTAAAATACTGCTGGCATTAGCCCCAACCAGTTTTTTAACTAAGCGCAGCAAGTCTTGCAAAGTCTGTTCTGCTGCTTCAAACGCTTCGCCTTCAGAGTGCATTTTATCGCCAGTGTGATCAATACGATTGTGATAAATATAAATCACATCATTGCGCTTGAGCAGCTCACGACTCTCAATCTGATTCATGTTCAACAGTTTGTCTGCCGTTATGGCTTCACCCCGGTCATTCAGCGCTTTCTTCAAAATCTTATTGCGATTGTCCGTACCCATACTGCTTTGCCCATCGACCAGAACGGTTGCAGTTTCATTATCTGCAATCTGTAAGCTCGTATTAGGCAGCAGCGCTGCCATGCCTAGCTGAGTGTAACTGGGCAGCATGGACAACATTGGTTCTAGTTCAGCGCTGTAGCGGTCTTCTTGGTTGATTAAACTGAGCAGTTCGTCACCAATTTCATAGCGCATCGCATCAGAAACGATTACACATACACGCTGTTCTCGACGCAAATATGGCTGCACATAGTGATCAAAAAACTGGTTCTGTCGGCGTACTGGCAACGCCTCCCATAGGCTAATGCCATCAACAAAACCTTGGAAGTCATCCCCAAGTTTGAGCAAGTAATTGTTGGTGTACAGATTCTCCACCTGCTCAAGCAACGGTCCCATCAAGGAAATCTGACCGGACTTACGGGCATGGAATACGTACTTGCGGTACAACTGATCCAGCTTGAACCACTTTGTACTGTAGAGCTGTACTGCCTTACTTAAGCTCTGACTTCCAAGGCTGGTTTCAGCCAACTGTTGAATAAACAGAGCGGCATACTCAATAGCCTCGTATAGATCTTGGTAACGATTGTACCAATAGCCCTGACGGCGTTGACGTATCCAAAGAATGACATCACCGGTAGAAACTGTGCGAGCTACTACCTCACGAACCAAGTCGCTAATTATCTTGCGGTCAATCAGCTCGAAATAATCCAGCTCAACCAGCTTACGGAAATCGCGTTTGGCTAAATCTTGCTCCACCCCCAAAACTTCAGCGCACTGGTTGGACCAATACTCAAAACCTTTGGTAAAACTGCGGCTGTCTTTCCAGCGTTTAAGAAATACCAGCGCATCATTGCTCAGTTGCACAGTGCCATCAGTACCCATTGCATAGCACGACTTAAATAACTCTATTACAAAATCTCGAATGCTCGGGTCGGTAGACTGATAACCGTAATAACGTGACATTTGCTGCCACAGAAATGCATTCAGGGCGCTACGCTCAATTAGATTGATACTGTCTTCACAGCCATCGACTAACTCTTCCAGCAGGTGTTCCAGTATCGAATCCAGTCTTGGCTCACTACCGGCACAGACAGCGAGTATTTTCATACGCACCATGCTGGGCGTATCGTCGTTGGCCAGCAGCTTTTTCAAAGCATTCTTGCGCACGCTAGCTTGGAAAAACTCGATGTGCTGATTGACTAGATCAGCAAATTCTAAGCCCAACTCCAAGTCTGCCAACCAAATTGCCGTCTGATCGGTGCGAAACTCTCCATGTGCCAGTTGCACATCCAGCAACCAGTTATCAAGAGCGTCGGGTTGTGGACCGTGACTATAAAGCAAAAACTTCTGTGTCGGCTGCTCACGCAAAATACGATGCTTTACAGCGTATTCGTTATTGCACAGCTCGATCTTTTCCACGCTCGGCAGGGCTAAAGCCTCATACTCCTCGCGCAGCTCTTGTTTGCTGTCATACCAGAAAAGAATACGATGCTTGCCAAAAAGGTTAGCGAGCGACTGCTGAATGCGATTACTTGTCATGCTTTAATCAGAATCCTTTGCGGCTAGACCTGGGATAGTTTTCAGAGCTGCACCGAGTTTAGGGTAGTTAACTTTTACGCCATCGTCCAAATCAATCTCGACCTGCTCTGTAGCTAGCGGGTACAGAGTGTCGCGCTCGTATTCATCCAGCTCAATTAACACCTTATTGATCCGCTCAATTTCTTTTAGCGCCTTGGTTTTATCACTTTGGCTGCTGCTGGCACTGTTGCTTACTGCCTCCAAGTGCGCCTTCTGAGCAATAAGCTTGTCGCGGTATTTACGCAGGTAGTCGTTAAGCACTACGCTCACTGTATCCGAGCGGTAGCGGTGCATGTAAATCAACGCATTAAAGCTGCCCTTAGGGCTGGAGAATAGCCAATAAATGGGGCGTTTCTTATAACGTCGCCAGTGGTCAGCGTAAAACTCTTTAAGGAAGTAATCACGAATACTGTAGTTGCGGCTGCCTTTGACGTTTAGCGCTGTTTCGATAAAGGCTAAGTTGTCATCGTAATGTTCGGTACCGAAGGTAACTTTGAGAAACTCTTTGAAACGTTCAACCACATCATCAGTGAACCAGTCGCCGTCAAGCATAGGGATAACGTTATCCTCATCTGGCTTGAAGCTTGGTTCTGGGATTTGCGCGTAATAGGTTTGCGCAGTATCACCTTGATTAGCCAGCACTAAACCTTCTTTATCCAGACTATAGCGACCAAACATGCAGCCTACGGCATAAGAAATAAGCTCACGCATGGTATCAGCAATTAACAGAGTCTCTAGTTCCTCTTTGCTTTTTTTACCGCCATAGCGATAGCTCGGATTGCAAGTCAGTGTGACTTCATTAAGAGATACTTCAGGGGTAAGTTCATCTATCAGGTTATAAGCATCTATGAAAACTCTATTATTTTCTTCCTCCAACCGTTGCATCTTTAACGTAATGTCTTGCCAATTGCTTCGAAGCTTTTTATAACTAGCTTCTAATGTTGGTTCGCGTAAGTTGATATTAAGTATAGGTAAACCAGTAAAACCCCATGAGCTTTCATAGGAATCCCAATCTTGTTTTGCTATAGATACACAATCAGCTGATACCCCTTCTTTAATCTCCTTGATGTATGGTAGGTTTTTAGCGGTTCCTACAGTAACGTTTACTGTACTTCCTTGGATTTTAAGTAGTTGAGCAATGGCGCAACTATTTAAAGAGGCCAAAAGCAGGTGCAGATTGTCTCCAAATGCTGACGGTGCGGCATCAACAAAAGCAAACTGGTTTGTACGGAGTCTAAATGATGGACGGCCTGTTGCTACTTTCCCCCAAGCTACAGCATCTTTAAAAAAATACTGAGTGTTTCTCGGTACAGACTTTTCAAAATTTCTAATCTCATGCCCATCACCTTCCCAATTCATAACAGTCTCATTGCTACCAAACCATTTCCTAAAGCCTCCTGCTTTATCTGTTGGCACCCATTTTTCTTCACCGTCAGAGCTTAGCCTTATTTGAGAGTAACTAACCTCCCAAAAGCATCTTAGAAACCGTGAGTCATCCCTAGTTCCAAGCCCCTCTTTGACATCAAAATATTCGCTAACTTTTGGAAAAACAAATGCTTCTCTGACTTTCTTAGATAACCAATAAGCAATCGGAGATTCAGGTATTTTTTTAAAATCACTTGATGATGCATTAAAAAAATTACAGCTATTTCTGCGGCCTTTAATAGCCTCAATAGTCATTTTTGATTTTTCAAACTCAGAGTTACCATCAATTAAACGTAAATAGTCGCCATTAATGACAAAATCATTAGAGTTTTTTAAAACGAATGCTGTTGTAGACACAACAACTCCGCCGATTGTGTCAAAGGCACGCTCTCCAAGATGTGCCATGCTCAAGATATTTATCTCGGTAAGCATCTTTAGCCTTAATTTTTCAAAAGATGTGAGAAACATCCAGCTTTGCATAGTAATCATAGCTACTGATCCAGACTTCAGAGCCAAGTCAAGGCTACGTTCAATAAACATAGCGAATAGATCAGATTTGCTATTTGGATAATTATCTCCAGCCCATTTGCTTAGCCGCCCATTCATACCTTTACCACCCATATATGGTGGATTAGCAACAACTACATGATACTTTGGACTGAGATAATTAGCTTGCTCTAGTACTTGCAGTACTTTTTGATGGGTTTGATTGAGAAACAATTGTCCTGAGATATCTTTTAACTCCAAAATTTGGAGAATGGCATCAACGTCAGTGCTATCAGGACGGATCAAAGAACCAAAATTATCAGCCTCTTCGAACTGGCGTAAGGTGGTCTTTAACGAGGCCGTAAAAAGGTCACGACCAACAAAATCAATGTACTCATCCAGTTCGTCTTCTTTGAAATTAATGTTTTCCAATACACAGATATTAGGTTTAACGCCCTTGCTAAAGAATCTGCGCTGTTTAGCGCGCGCTTTCATGGTCAGGGCAAAAGCAGCCAACTCTCCTGCACGCTCGTCGATTTCGATGCCGTACAGGTTGTGAGTAAGGATTTTCTCAGGGATATCGGCAGGCTCGTACCCCTCTTCTTCGTAGATCCTATACAGCAAATCAAAGGCATAAGTCAGCATGTGGCCGGAACCACAGGCTGGATCACAAATCTTGATTTCTTCTGGCTTACTGATACGTAAAAAATCTTCCTCTGCTTGTTCAGGCTTGATGTAGTAATCCATCTGCTCCGCTAGGCTAGAGTCTGGGCGATTGAGCAGCCACAAGCGTCCTAAAGAGTTTTCTACCAAGTACCGCACGATCCAGCCTGGGGTAAAGAGTTGCGTGGCTGCCGGAATATTTTCCGGAGTAACTTTTTTATTTTTCTTCAGCCCCTCAAATACCTGGTCTTTCTTTTCTGCAATATAAAACTGGTACAGCCAGCCAATCACCTCTACATCAGCGCAGGCTTCTACAGTCATCGCTTCACGGGTTTGCGCCAAAATAGAGTTAGCCGAAAGCAAGTTGTCCGGCATCAACAGCTCGGTATAATCGTCAATACGCTGGAATAAAAACGGCATAGCCGCGTTCCAGTAATTACATGTAGCGACTAACAGCAAGCGATAGGCTTCTACTTGTGGATCTGCACTGGGCTGTTGATTATTGAGTAAAGCAAAAATCTTCTGTCGCGTTGCTTCTGGTACTTGGCTTTCATCGATATGACCCATTTTAGCTTCGGCTAAGATCTCTGGCTGAAACTGGCCTTCTGCCGGTGAAACCACACCTATACGTGTATAACGATTCACATCCATAAACCGTAAAGCACAAATACGGTTGAACCATATATAGGCTACCCGCTCAATCACCTGCTCTTGCCCATCTTGAGCAATGACTTCTTGCAGTTGTTTAAGCGCCTTGGGGGCTTCACGCTGAGCAGGGCTATCTACAGCCAGCACAAGGCTAAGCTTGGCTTTTACTTGCTCCATTAAAGTGCGACGAGCAAGTGATGCGAATGTTTTAAGTTTACTGGTATCCATTACTGAGCTTCCCTAGTTAAATCATGACCTTTTTGCCTTGACCAATATGTTCGGCAAGTTCGGCACGCAGAGCGTTAAGGTATTCATCTAAATCACTGTCTGTAGCTAGCCAAGCTTTGTTATAAGCGTTTACTCGAACGCTGCGCATAAGTACTGGTGCAGGCTCTTGAATCTTAGGAGGCTCAGGTGGCTCATCGTCTGGATAGTCCTTGTCTGGTTTTATTTGCTTAGGCGTGGCCATATCAACCATTTTAGCCAGTATCTTCTGATAGTTATCGTCTTGAAATTTGCGCAATCTATCGTTAACTACGGGAATCAGTCTTTGACTATTAATATGATCGACTAAAATGCTAAACGGCTGATTTAGCTCAGCCTGGCGCTCTTCTGGCAGACCCTGATACTCACTCATGCTTTGCATACGCTCTTGCATTTGCGCTAACGCTTTCAGGGCATCAAGGCGTACTTGTGACAGTGCGTCAGCTAACGCTGCTTTCAGGGTATCCAGCCTGATTTTCATTTGCTGAATGGTGTTGCCTTTATAGCTATCTGCAGACTGTAAACTGTGCGTTAGCTGACGTATTTCATCACTGTCCAGATAAGTGAAGTTGGGCTCCTCACTCAGCACAAACTGGCGCGCATCATCAAAAATTTGCCGCTGCGAGCCACTCATGAATTTGCGGATAGGCTCAATGAGCTTTTCCTTGCTGTCATAGAGAGCATCTTCGTTTTTGGACAAATCAGTCAGATACCAACTGTAGGTTTTTTTGCTTAACTCTTTAAGTTGCTCAATAACTGGTTGAAGTGCAGTTAAGAAGGGATAGCTGTTTTTCTGAGCTTGCAGCACTTCTAGTTCTTGCATCATATCCTTGATGCGACCAATGGTTTCATGCCCCAAGGCTTTGGCTTCATTGGCGGTGGGCGGTGAGTCAAAAAAGTCCTCATAGAACTCTTTAAGGTTCCGTAACTGCGACTGACTGAACTCGACTTGCGGCTCTAGGATGATATTAGCAAAGCTTGCTGTGTTGCGTAGAGCACGCTCCAGTTGATCGCCTTCGAGAAGATTACTATCGGAGCGTACTTCCAGCTTGCCACGGGCGCAGAGCTTAGCAACGTTGCACTGAATTGCAGCAAGGTACCAACCATAAGGCTTGCGCTCAAAACGCTCGACTAGATTTTTAATGGTGGTACGCACCCCGGTTTGTTGGTTGCCTTTGATGTGGGCCAGCAGCTCATGCTCAACTTCAGTCAGATTTGTAGCATCGCCACCAAATAGACCATCGCTGGTGTCGAGGCATGCGCTGATACCGCTTTCGCTGTAAGTAATGCCACGCAACATAGGTAGGTTGGAGTACACCTTGCCAATCAACTCTTGGAATGCACGAATCACACGACTTTTAGCGTCACTGGCGGTAACTTCAACCTCACCACCAGCGATCATCAGATCGGCTTTACCTACTAGCAGTTGCAAACGCAGCAGCAAGTCGGCATACCGGGTACGGTTCTGCTCCCCTTTGCTGGTCAAGACCCTCTGTGCAACGTCATCCTTACCCTGAGTCATGTTTTGACGAATGTACTTTTCGGTACGTTTGTACATCATCAAATCCATCATCAATCTAGCGTCAGCGGGCAGTATGACCAACAACTCGTCGGTGTTATAAACTGAGTAGTTGCGCAGCATATTGATATTGTCAGCATGCTCATGAAACGCTGTAATAATGTTGATCGATAGCTCATATTCACGCCCCTGCAGCTTGTCATCAATCTTGCGTGAGAATGGGTAGTCTAGGTTGGTATCTTTGCTGTCGTAGCGTATTTTTCGTTGGTTGATAATAGAATCGAACACCAAGCGCTCCAACTCACTGGTCAGATCACTGTTATCAACTTCGGTATTTTTAATTTCCTGCTCGATGTCTTTTTCTTCATCGGTCAGATACTCATAAAGCTCACCGTTACGCTGAATATAAGTCTGCTGTTCCAGCAATCCCAGTGCTTCTTCGACTTGGTTTTTGAGCTTAGAGATAGGCTGTTCAAAGCTGGGCAGCATTAAAACGCACAAGTTGTGTACTGTTGGCTTGAACTCTTTAACGTATTTAACCAAAAACAATGCCTTGAGCAAGCGAATGGCAAACTCAGAATCTAAGTTACGTTCAGCACTGAAAATTGCTTTTTGAATTTGCGCTTTCAATGCAGCGCGAATGCCTTCAAACATCAGGTCAAAAGTAGCCAGATCGCCTAGCTTGTGCTCAGCAATGGTTTTCATTACCTGATGGAAAACTCCCAGCATGGAGCGCTCACCCACTGAGCTATGGCGGCCTTCAAAAGCGTTATGCAAGGACAAACCCTGAATAGATGCCTGGAACAGATCAAATTGATACGGCACAAAAGGGTAGCAGTTAACAAAGTGATCTTGATGCTGAAAGTTTCGGTAGCTGTGCGAGCCATCCGAAAAATCAAACAAAGTTTTGAAGTTATTGCATTGCTTGTCGTACAAGAGTGCTAACTGCCCACTTGCATCTTCAGTTTTGGTCAATAGACGTTTCTGAATAACTTCGGCTACGTCCGCGCTGGTGAGCTTTAAGCGGTTGGCAAAACGCGCCTGAATCTTAGTAAAGTCGTCGCCCTGCTGTTTAGTCATCTCGCCAATGACGCTGCTCATTTCTTCCTGTGCGGTAACCATAATCCAAGCTTCACCATTGCACTTGGTGGCTAGACTTTCCGCAACAGTTTGCAGGTTAGTCATCAGCTTTGTGTTATCAGCGATGTACTGCCCTACTTCGTCAACAAAGAAATTAAGACGAAACTCATTTGTTCCTAAAATCTGTTTTTGCTGATCAATGTAGCGCTTGACCTGATTAGCAAAATCCTCAATGGACAAAGTGTATTGGTCCCGATACTGGCTGAGGATGTTTTTTCCGATAGCATCATCTTCCCCAGTAACTTTGCTATAGGCTTTAGCTATGTTGTTACCTTCCAGCAGGGCTTGCTCTCTACCCTTTTCCCAAGCTTTTCCAGAAATATCTTGATAAGCCTGTTTGAAGCTTGAATAAAGATTACGACTGTCTAAATCGCGTTCAAACTGTGCAACATGACCATGCTTACCGTAGTAACCACACATTTCGTCAAACACTTTAGCAAACACTGCCAGCAACGCATCGAGCTCTTTTTTGCTGATGATGTCAGCTTTTTGATCGATGTTAAACAAAATGCTTTGTGATGGAATCGAGACCGCTTTTTTCAATGCTCCGGCTAGTAGAGCATCGTCTTCACACTTAGGTAAAAACAGATCAAGCGCTCGAGCATCATCAACCTGACGGTTTTCCAGAACCAAAGCGAGCATTTTCAAAAGGTGTGATTTACCAGATCCGAAAAAACCAGAAATCCATACGCCATTGGCGGACTGGTAATCGTTATAAGCGTCAAGGAAACCCGACAACCGCTTGGAGGTCTCATTGGTAAGAACGTATTCCTCCAACTCCTGACGTAGGCTGCTTTCATCATCGGCTTTAATTACGCCGTCAATCGTGGTTTCAAGCGGGCGAGTAAATATATTCCTGAGTGACATATGGATCCCTCCTATTATGGTTCACGGTGGTAAATGTTGTAGGCGCGATAGTATTTGTCATCATGCAGCTTGCCAAACAAATCCAGCGAGGTGCCGGTTGCGGCTGAGTGACTGTAGGTACCTGGGAAAAACATGAGTGTGGGCCAGTCTTTGGCCGCACGCTGCAAATTATTCAGTACGTTGTGCGAGCGAATATAAGGAAAAACCTCGCCAATACCAGTCAGGAACATCACATCAAATGGCTGTTGGGTTATTTTCACTGATATGGCGGGAATCAGGTTGTCTTCTGGGTCAAACACACCCTGGAGCAGCTCCTTAAATTCAGCTTTGCTAACAGTTGGCTCTATTTCAAGCACCTGCTCCCAAATCTCACGTTCTTTGAGCAACTCGATGCACAGGTCATATAGATTGATCTCCAGCACCTGTACACCTTGCTGGCTTAGTGAATTAATCAGCTGTCGCTGTAAACGCTCCATTTCAACTGCTTCAGATGGTGCATAAGGGCAAATGAAAAACGGAACTTCGCTGTTCAAGCCTTCCATCTTTAGAAATCGCGGACTGCTAATCACCGCCAAAAGATGCTCAAATCTTTGCTTGATCGGCTGCGTACTTACATCACGGCTCATAATGCCTGTCTCATCAGATAGGATTCAAAAATAGGGAAAAATTGCAACTGTGCAGGATTACCCCTGACTATCAACTTGATAAGCTTACTGCTTGGAAATGCAGGGATTATGGTGCTATTTGATGCCAATAAGCCAGCGTCGCGCAACATTTTAAATAATACCTGCCTAAGCTTGTTCTGCGTAAGCTTACTCAAGACATCGAGTTCATCATGCCACTGAGCTTTACGATTAAAGAACGTCTCGTAATCCTCATACTGCACATCACCCTTGAGGCTGATAAATCGCTCATGCAATACTTCTATCGCAAAATCACCAATGAAACGGTAATGGCGGCAAACAGCAAGCCAGAGTGTATAACCCTGGTCTTGACGGTCACTAGCGATCAAAAACTCAAGCTCTTCAGCAGATAAATGCTTCAGCCTTGCAACAACTTCACGACAGATTTTCTTGAGTGTTCGTTGCGTTCGGCTTTGCAGCAAATTACTCTCAAGCGCCTGAGCAGATACTTCCTTCCAGCAACCTATTTCCACATACAACTCAGCCAGCCGCACCGATTCCAAGTGCAATAGACTGCCTGTTGTGAAAGACATTCGGTATTTTTTAGAGTTGGCCATGGGTGATTTGACTGTGCTTAAAAGATGTGGCTGATATGGCTGCTTATGGCCTGCCAGGGAAGAGGTCTTTAATTTAATATGCCTAAAAAGGTATATAGGCTCAATACTTTAAAGAGGCAGCATTCTAACTGGTAGATGCTTAAAAAGCTAAAGCTAGCTTGTCGCTTGCGGCAAGCTAGCATGGTTTATCTCTTATTCGTTATGCGTTAATTTCCACTTTTACAGGTTTAGGCATGTCTACTGAAAACATTCTCTGTGCAACTCCACTGAGACGGACTACTTTGCGCTTCACTGTGACCTGCTCGCCATCAACTTCGAGTTGTAAATTGATATTCCAGTAATCCACAAGTTTACCGCACGGCTTCTGCCGCGGTATCAGCTTGTCCATATCTGCTAAAGCTTGACGCACCTGCCTAGAAGATCGCAGTTGCTGTGAATATTGAGCGGGGACCCCCCCTTCTTTGCTCAACTGCGAAATCTTGTATAAATCCAACATAACTCCAAGTTCACTGGTGATGAAAACAACTGAATCTGGCAAATTTACGGTCAAAATATCTGATCGCACAAGCGACTCTATAATGAATAGATACTGAAACCATGCTGGGGGCATACTCCCTCGAGAGAGAGCTGCGTCACAGGAAGCGGCTATACTGCAGGTTACACTGCTCAAATTTGCTTGGTTCAGGATTTTTTGTAGCTTATTTTGACTCTTTGAACCCTGCACACCCAGTGCGACACAAAACACCTTCCAAACCGGTGCTAGAAAACTTTGCAGCTCTGGGCTAATTATTGCTTTTGCCAGCGGTAAAGATAGGGCTAGCTGCTTGTGCGTCATTACTCGACCTACTTTCCAGCTCAGATGATAGCTATGGATTGCGCTATCGCTTAGCCAATCAGAAAGGGGCTCCTTGCGCTCCCACCGCTGACCATCGCTACTACGCTGAACCCATAAATTCTCATATGGAACTCCTATATCGCTCAAGAGCCCTGCTAGCATAGCTGCAACTTGCCATTGGACCTCAAGTTCGTCATCCCAAGTTTTAGTTTTTGCCCTTATCAGCGCTCGATATGCCACGTCAAGACTATGTGTCAATAGCCCCATACACTCAGCATGGTGATGTGATTCTGTAGCCGGAAGCAGGTGCATGTGACGCACAACTGTTTTGATAATTGGCATAATCTGCTGATCAAAGTCGGGGGCTTGCTGCGGATACATACCTCGTATCAAGATGATTTTTTCTTGATAGGCTTGTGTTGAAAAATCAACTCAGCAGGAAATGCTGGAATACCCTCAGGTAAGCCTGCTGCTAGCAGGTAGGGATGCCCGCGATAGTAAAACTGGTCATTTTTGATTCTGAAAATCGATTTTTTGAACATTTTCTACATCCTCAATTAAATTTGAGGATGTAGATTCGCTCATGCTTGGCATATTACAGGCATCGTTAAGTTACATAAAAAGGCAAATAGTGATAAAGCCTGACTTTCTCAGACACTTTTTTGATTCATAAAATACTGCTTTTCATAGTTCATTGGTGACACCCGCTGATTGTGCGTGTGCCTGCGTTTTGGATTGTAAAACATCTCGATGTAATGAAATATAGCCCGCTTTGCTTCTTCCCGTGTTTTGTACTTATGGCGGCGTATTTTTTCTTTTTTAAGGTTGCCAAAGAAGCTTTCAGCAACGGCATTATCCCAACAATTGCCTCTGCGGCTCATGCTGGCTTCCATATTAAGTGAGCTGAGCAACGTCCTAAAATCACGGCTGCTGTATTGAGAGCCTTGATCCGAATGCAGTCGCACAGTGCCTTCTGGTTTACGGCGCCAATAAGCAGCCATTAAAGCATCTTGAACCAGAGTGTCAGTCATCCGCTCAGACATCGACCAGCCAACAATGCTGCGTGCGAACAAGTCCATGACCACCGCTAAGAACAAGAAGCCTTCCTGGGTGTGAATGTAGGTGATATCGCTGACCCACCACTGGTTTGGTGCAGACACATTAAAAGCACGGTCGAGCGTGTTGGGCGCTGTGATATCAGGCTTACCACTATAATAACCTTTAGGTCTTTTATAGCCGCGTTGCGCACAAATCTGCGCCAATCGCATTAATCTCAGTGTTCGATCGCGCCCACATTTGATACCAGCCTCAGCAAGATCAAGATGGATGTTGCGATAGCCATAGTGTCCACCGCTTGCCAGCCAATAGTGTTTAACCAGAGGCAATAAGCGCTGATCATCCTTGCACCGCTTGCTCTCTGGCGCTTTAACCCAAGCGTAATAGCTGCTGTGAGAACACGCATCACGTGGCAAAGCAAGCGCACAGGATAACGGTGGCGACGAGATTTTATGAACGCGTACCGTTCTTTGACTCGCTGGCAAAGAACACGGCGGCCTCCTTTAAGATGTTGCGCTCTTGCTCAACACGCTTCAGTTCGCGCTTTAAACGGGCGATTTCTGTTTGTAAATCATTATCTTCCAGTCGTTTTTTAACCGGTTTGGAAAAGATCTTAATCCAGTTGTACAGCGTCTTATCGCTGATGCCTAAGCGCGTAGCAACGTCTACAACAGCATAACCATGGACGGTCACTTGGTTGACAGCTTCTTGCTTAAACTCATCTGAATAACGGTAGCCTTTGCTCATGTTTAACCCCTTATGGTTGTTTATCTTTTTACCATAAAAAGTGTCGGGGTTAGTCAGGCCTTATCATAGCTTACCAAGAGTCGCATAGAGTTATTTCTATGCGCAGATCGATGCTTATCCTCATTAAAATACTCATAGCGTGTCCAGCGTCAGTAAATACTCTAGCTTTGCACTTTCAAAGCCATGTGCACGCCATCACTATAGACCTAACACTCTCCTTAACGCTTGTTGTGACGCTTCGCGTTTTTCTTTGGGCATCTTAGCTATATTGAGTAGCTTCCAATTTACAGCGGGTAAATGCTGGATGTGTCCAATGGGTGAGTTCTCCCACTGTGGTTCACCGCTATAAACACTAATGACAAGCTCTTTCTCGCTATCTGTGAGTCCGTTTAAGATTAATCGGTGCGCTGTAACTGCGGCTTGTTCTAACTCTTCAATCGTGACACTTCGTCTGGTCATGCCAGAAAACTCACCTAGATATTGGTTTTGAATATCTTTCCATCTTGGGGCAAGTAATTCTTCCAAGGGCCGTGGGTGGCTAAACAAGTACGCAAGAAAAGCCTGACGAACCTGTTCAGTAATCCCTTCATTTTCAAGTAGT
The DNA here is from genome assembly GCF_008807395.1 of Pseudomonas sp. C27(2019). GTDB lineage: Bacteria > Pseudomonadota > Gammaproteobacteria > Pseudomonadales > Pseudomonadaceae > Denitrificimonas. The sequence goes on along the minus strand of NZ_CP043320.1, from coordinate 584,509 downwards.
AACAGAACGTCAAAAAAATCACGGGGATGCTGTCGATCAAATGCTGCACACAGCTTCCCTGCGTATAAATCGGCAAGAGAAACAACCTGTATTTCAGCAAAACCAAACTCATCTTCAACAGACTCACAAACACTTAACGTCTGTACAGGGAACACAGTGCCGCGCAAAACAGGTGACAGCTCTATTTGAATAGAAACACCACTTTGCTGCACCGTTAGTCTTAATGCGTCAGCTTTTTCTTGATAGCTTTTAGTGACCCGCGTTCCTACAAAGCTTTGCGATAGGTTTAAACTAATTCTATCCAGTGCTTGTTTAATGCTTTCAAGCGCTTGCTGTCTGGTTGTACTGGGCAAGAAAACCAAATCGATGTCTACAGATAGGCGCGGAAACTCACGTACAAATAAATTGATTGCCGTACCACCTTTAAGGGCAAAGCAAGGCTCTTGAGCGACGAACGGAAGCACACGAAGCAACAGCTGCACTTGCGCATAAAACAAACTATTTCTATCCACTAAAAGCCTCGGGTACAGTGATCTGATACGCTTTATTAAAGTTTCCACCCTTTATGACTGAGCGTTTACCTGCTCCCAAATCATAACTTTTAGGTTGGAGCTTATTGCGCCAAGCATGCTGATAACGGTCAGCAAAGAAGAAAAACAACCGCTTAGCCAGTACATGCTTGCAGGCATGTAATAGTACATCCAGTCGTCGTGGTGACAGATTGACCAAGCTTTGCATGATATTGTCTGCTTGCTCAAAACTGATAGCACTCGGCACCTTAGCTAATAGTTCTAGGTACGCTTGCTCAGGCGAAGCCAGTAACCAGCAACCCTGATGGAGTGGCACCAATTTTAAGCTATTTGCTACGAGCAATTTTTCCGCATCCCATATTTGCACTGTTGTATGCCAACGAAACTCTACATTGCATGAAAGCTTGCTGATCCAACTGGGTGCAGGCTGTGCAGCATAGATATCGACCACCGTTTGCAGCTGAATATAGTGAGCCAAGCCATGCTGAGCTAAAGCACTAGCACCACCCACATAGACAGGGCATTCAAACATACGATAAAGCGAGGCCAACACGCCCTGCCATTCCACAGGCACGCCGGGTCTTGCCACTACGCCACGCGCCAAGCTTTCGAACTTTCTGCTTTTCAGCGAATTGTCGATTTGATAAACCTCAACACCTTGCGTAAGCAACCACTGCCGGGTGGCCAGCTGACCATAGGGTAAAAGCTCTGTATTTTCAGTAATAGGAAGCATCTGGTTTACCATTAGGCTTATTTACGGCATTTATAGCCGTAAAAATCGCATCTTGCAAACCAGGTCTTTACAGATCAACATTGTGTGCTTAAGTAACCTAGCATTAAGACTGTAATTACTTACATATAGCGTGAGGTCAAGCTGATCTTTTCAAACACATTCTTAGCTGCTGCAGTACCACATAACGCATTCAAAAACACTGTTTCTTCAGCATACTCATCCTCAGACACAATCGTATACCAGTGACGATTTGCTGCATCCCAGCGATAGCCGCGTTTCTTCACCACTTCACGGTCAGCATAGGAAACACCTTTGGCGAGAATCTTAAAGCTGGCTTTCTGTGCATTAGCTAAAAGCTCTGGTAGTGCATTTGGTACACTTTCAAATAACTGCACCATGGCCAAACAATCCGTTGCAGCGCGGTGGCCATCATAGAAGTAACCGTTTTTGAGCAGCAGGTATTCGAGCTTTGCGCTTTCAAAACCATGTGCACGCCAATCAATATCCTTAACGCTGCACGCCCAAACCTTATTGGCCATTTCCGGGAAGCGAATATCAAAGAACGCACGGTCAAACTGGGCGTTATGTGCGATAAGTACATTGGAACTGTTAACGATACGCGCTACATGAGCACCATCAATCCGTGTGCCGGCAACCATTTCGTTACTGATACCGGTAATACTGGTAATCAGCTCACTGATTGTTTGCTTAGGACATTCCAGCTGGCTGGTGATTTCGATGATCTCAGTAATTCTCTCTAAACTTGGACTGTAGGCCACTTGCACCAAGCCAATCTCAATCACCTCATCATTACCCGCCGTAAAGCCGGTCGTTTCAAAGTCCAACAAGGCCAAGGCAAGTTCATCGCCTACAGTCTCGCGCAGCTTGATTGGATAGTGATCTTCGACAGAAAATGGAATCTGTTCTAAGAGACGAAAGCGCGATGGATTGGCTTGGATTTCTGTAAAACGAGTGATGTCGAACATTAAATACCTCACATTGATTGAGCCTAGAAGCAGTAGAACGTCTTTATAGGATCAGTATTTGACAGGTAAGCGACACTTTTTGTCGCGCCCTAAATAATCATCAGAATCTGGAGTATCAGGGTAAATAGCAGCATTACTCAGTGGTCACTATTCCAATTGTAATAAGATTGCCCACCGCTAGAGTCACAACCAAGGTCAAAAAACGAGTCACGAAGGTCATCACTTGCGCTGTAAGAAATCTCTTTACGCTGCTTAGGCACTCTTACTGCCAGTTGATGAATAAACGAAAACTGTAAAAATATTGGCAAGCTCAAATAGGCACATACAAGAACCGCAAACCCAGACAATATACTCACCTGCGTATCTGCAGGCAGAGCCATCATTCCTACGGCAATCAATGCTGGAAACGCAGCCACCGTAAGAGCAATAAAAACAAAGCCTGAGAACCAGTGCTTTAAAAAAAGCACCGCCAGAACAATTAAGACAACCCCTAGCACTACCCCTAAAAAGGCAGGCAGTTGTGGAAAGTATATGCGCTGCAGTGGCTCAATAACGAATACTGCAAATGACTCAAGAGCCATGAATCTCACAGGCAAACCAACGAGGTAAACTGTAAATAAAAGTGGCTTTTTTAAGTCAAGCAACACCCGAGCATTACGCCAGACCTGTAGTGGAGAGAACGCATTCATTAGGAATTTCAACATCATTTAAAACCTCACTTAACAAAGTAAAAACTTACTGTGCTCCGCGTTAAGCTCAATCCAGCGCACAGCTGTTAAGTCCTATGATACTCAGATATTTTTTCGCGCAAGTGCAGCAGCTTTAAAGCTTCGCTGTTTATGAACCGATTGGAGTGTTCTAAAAGAGGGGATACTGCTGGGGGCTGTTAGCTAAAAAGTTTTAAAGCTAAAGAGCCAAGGTCGGTCTGTATGTTTTTCAACCACATATACAAAAGCCACGACCTGATTGCTCTACAGCCTTTAATGCAGCATCTTATCCACGCATTTTGTGGATAAGATGCTTGACGTCAAACTGGCAATAAAACCTATATTTACTCAGGTTTATCCTGCACAGATTCCATCTGGATACGGCGGTAAACTTCTTCACGATGAACTGCAATATCCTTAGGCGCAGCAGTGCCAATACGCACCTGATTGCCATTAATACCCAATACCGTCAACGTGACTTCATCACCGATGTTTAATGTTTCACCAACACGTCTAGTCAAAACAAGCATATGTAACTCCTTTTATAAATGCTGACAATTTGAACGAAAAACAGGTTAGCAGTATTTCATTGAAATTCCGACACCCAAGATGTGAAACCCCACAGAATATTATGCTGCATGAGCTGCCACGAGGCACAACATTACAGGTGTTTCCTCACTAATTAACCCTCGGCAAATCAGCCCAGCGGGTTGTATACGCTGGAGAAAGGTGCTCACGCTTCATTTGCCAACTGTTACTCATTCCTTGCCGAGCTAGAAACACCTTGCCCAGACCGCTTTGGTTGATTTCGTCCAGTACGGACATAAGCTTTGTACTGTTAGGACGCTTTTCCACGTCATCAAAAAGTCCCGGCTGATAGGTATCGTTATTATAGAAATCAGACAGCATGACCCCACCTTTGCTGTAGCTGTACCCTTCTCTCCAGACTCGTTTTAACAACTGCATAGCCAGTACATTTAATTCCCGGGTGTCATTGCTCGGCAGTACAAGCTCGCCTGTAGCCGAGTTACTGTAAGCCTCTTGGCTTTCTTTAAATTGACTCGTCTGGACAAAAACAGTCAGTATCTTGGCTTGTTGATTCTCCTGTCGGAGCTTTTCAGCCGCGCGTGCTGTGTATTGCGCGATAGCCTCGCTCATCTGCTCAAGGGTTGTAATTCTGCTACCAAATGAACGGCTGCACATGATCTGCTGCTTGGTTGGCGGCAGTTCTTCTAGGTCTAAGCAGGATTCACCGTTTAGCTCGCGCACAGTGCGCTCAAGCACAATGGAAAATGAATTACGGATTGTTACAGGAGAACATTTAGACAAATCCGATGCTGTTTTAATGCCCATCATTTCAAGGCGCTTGCCAAGCCTACGCCCAACACCCCAAACATCAGTAACCGGTGTAATCGCTAGGAGTTTCTGTTGCCGCTCTCGACTGGTCAGGTCAACAACGCCACCTGTGGCGGGGTATTTCTTTGCTGCGTGGTTAGCCAGCTTTGCCAGCGTTTTGGTGGGTGCTATACCTACGCACACACTCAGTCCAACCCATTGAACAACTGTCTCTTTAATGTTTTGACCAAACTCTAGCAGCGACACAGTTGAGCCTAAACCGCTTAAATCTAAAAACGCCTCATCAATCGAATACACCTCAACCCTAGGGGCTAATCCTTCCAAGATTGTCATGACACGACAACTAAGGTCTGCATACAGGGCGTAATTTGAGGAAAACAACTGGATGTCGTGCTGTTGGATTTGTTCCTGAATTTGAAAGACAGGCACAGCCATTTTAATGCCCAGCGCTTTGGCTTCTTTTGAGCGAGCCACCACACAGCCGTCGTTGTTGGACAACACTACCAGCGGGGCGTTTTTTAAATCTGGACGGAACAGTTTTTCGCAACTGGCATAGAAGTTATTGCAGTCTACGAGTGCAAATACAGTGCTCATGGCTTGGCTGATGACTTACGCCGCATGTTACGTACGACACTGGTGACAACACCAAAGATATCCAGCTCGCACCCTTCTGGCACATCAATGGCTGGGTAGGCTTTATTACGGGGTATCAAGCGCGTCACTGGCTTGAGTTCAAGCTCTTTAACAGTCAGTTCGCCATGAAAACCGGCAATAACAATATCACCATGCTCTGCTCTAACAGAGCGATCAACCACCAGAACGTCATTGGGATAAATGCCTGCTTCAATCATTGAATCACCTTCAACCCTGACAAAAAACGTTGCCGCAGGATGCTTGATGCACAGCTCATTAAGATCAAGTGCTCTCTCAACATAATCTTGCGCTGGCGATGGAAAACCGGCTGGAACGCGATCAAGGAAAAGCGGGATAGCCAGCTTCTTGTCAGCGATATAGGTGGAACTGCAACTTTTGCCAATCACTGAAACATACATAATTTTGCACCGATGAATAATACTGTATATAAAAACAGTTAAATTATAGGCATGCAATGCGATCCCTGCAAAGTCTTTATCGCATCAATCACTCATCTGAGTAAGTGAGTAAGTGAGTAAGTGAGTAAGTGAGTAAGTGAGTAACCGTACTGCATGACCTACGCCAATCAAGCACTTAAAGCGCTTTAGGCCAGGTTTCTGACACTTGCGCCAATCAAAATCTGTCATAACTTAGTCATCAGGAATTAACGCAGCATAAGCACCCGTCAGGGTCTGCTGGCAAAACTTGGGAGAGAATGAAGTGATGACACTGAGTACCGTACCCGTGGTGACCGACACTTTAAATAACATCAATGTGCACTGGTCTACCGGCCTGAAAAATCATGGCATTGTTACCGTTCAATTCAGTAGTGAGTCCCGCGATCAGGCGCTGATTGCCGAGCTAATCACCACAAGGCACTTGCTTTTTACCCGACAGATATTTGGTCGCAAACCAATCAGTGGCAAGGGCTATGAGCTACATGTATTTTCCGGTGCGATCAAGAAAATCGCGCAAGGACGAAGCGCCAAGGAACATATTGTCCCATACGGTCTTTTTTTAACTGGTCCGATGTTTGGTGTGCAGATCAAAGTGATGAAGCAACAGTACACCGACCCACTGTTTGGTAGCTCTGACACCCAACAACTTGACAGTATTGATGCAAGCGACAATGGCAACCTTATCCCCCAAGAACTCTGGGAAACTCCAATGGGGCCGCTTTACATAACTCGGCATGCTATTGAGCAATACGAAGCCCGACTGAATGAAAGAAATCGTGATCCTGTGGCCAATCCAGAGCGTTCTTTTTTTAATGCTATGACATCAAACAGAGCTTACAGCTTCCGTAAAACAACTCTGCCTGAAAGTGTTTTAAAGCATAAGTTAGCCAAGTACGGCGATGATAACCTTGAAGTTTGGCGCAATCCCGAGTCAAATTTGCACGTTACAATTTTGCGCCGGGAAAACGCTCCAGGCATTTTGGTTACCAGCTATTACCGAGATGTGTAATTACACTGCTGGAAACGATTTTGGATTATTGAAATTAACCCATTAGGTGGACGTTATGTTTGCAAGGACTATTAAACAATTAGGATTTTCATCAGCTATTTTAGCCGCTATGGTAACTGCAGGCTGTGCCAGCTTGTCGGGTGGAAAAGAGCCGCTGGTGCAAACTTTTGAGCCGAGCAAAAGCTTTGCTTACAACGTGTCCGTATTGAGTGACATCAACCCACCAAAAACTTCACAGCTACATATCAAGGATATTGAGGTGGCTAAGGGTGAGACTCAAAACCTAGAGCAGGCATCAACTGATTTGCTTGGCGTGGGTGTAGCCGGCGGCATGATGGCATTTCCTAGCTCGTTCGGATCGTCAGGCATGAACGGCTTTATGGCTGTAGACTTGCTACTTGGTTCGTTATCAGGCCCGCCTACATTACTCATGCACCAAGACACCACTGTTGCTTGGTTCCCAGTAGACCAAGCCAGCTCTGCTAAAGATGCCATGGATAAGTTTCACGAGATGCGCGTAGAGGGTGTGATGCGCAGCATTACTGAGCGCGGCATGGTTCCATCGCGTGATGATGATTTAGATATTCAGTTTTTACCTTGGCAGCCTGCTTTTCACAACACTGTAATCACAGTCAGAAATTTTGGTGATATGTGCAAGGAGGGAGGTAAAAACAGCAGAGCATGTGTTTTTGCAATCACGACAAGAATGCCAGAAGTAAAAACTGTCACAGCTCCAAAAGAAATTACAGGGCAGCCGTACCAAGCCTATTTATTCAAGCCAAAGGACAAGCTAAAACGCGCTATGCTGGTTATGGCGTTAAACCTCAAGCGCGAGAATAAAGAATATTATGTTATAGCCCGTGATTTTAATGAGTTGCGCTGGCTTACTAAGTACCAGCCTGATTGGTCAGTTCACTACGTTTCTGCACCCAAATATTTAACTTCGGAGCAAATTAAAGCGCACCCAGAACTTATCAACCCCTTCCCGTTTATGGTGCATAAGGGTGAAATAAAGCTGTTTGCGGTTGAGGAAGCAGATAATCAGTAAGCACCCAGTAACTGATGTTGAGGCGATTAAGACAACCATTGGATAATGTTTAATGGACACAATCCAATGGTTATAAGACCTTAACTTCTACAATATCCTTAGATTTAAGCAATTGAGCCCAAGCCCCGTCAAAGGCATGCTCTCCTTTAAAAATAAGTTCTTTTTTTAGCTTACCCCTAACCACGGACTTAATACCAGACTTGCCTTTTTCATGTGGTGGCATATTCTTTGGATCATAACCTAACTCTCTAATAGCCTCCAAAATTAACGACTGCCTTACCTGGTACTTAAATAATTTAATTTTTTTATTGTTGCTAGTTGCCCCCTTTTTTATTTTCTTTGCGGCGTCGTGAATATCTGCCTCTTGAAAAACGGGCTCAAGTATATCGGAAAGAAGCTCTGGCGATCTCCATCTAACCAGTTCCCCTATAGTACTGACCCCCTCAAGATCTGGATTACATAAGCTTAGAAGCCTAAACTTGTCAGGGTAATAGATTACCGAGCAGTGAAATACCTTCTGAAATGTTCCCTTGGAAAACTCAACTTCAAAACCATCATCAGTTAACACTGTCATTTCATTATTCGAGCATAAAATAGCCGAAGATCCTAGGGTATATTCCTCACCATCTTTTGCATCTAATTGAGCAATCGATAATTTATTTTTTAGCTTATGTTTTTGCAGAGTGAAACAAAGTCTTTCTGAGCAAATGTAAGAATCAACTTTGTACGTCTGCAAAAATCTAATAAAGCTTTTTGGCCTGACATCACGCCCAATTAAACTAGCAAGCAGACTCATTGCATCAAAAGCATCTAACATAGTTTGCATTGAACTCATTACTTAAGGAAACACTGAACAAACCCCAAGCGGGCTGCAGCCTTTGGTAAAATAGTCCAATCCGTAATTAGTATCGAGTCCACAGTCATGCAAATCACTTTCGCCGAAGCCGAGTTCGTCAGCAAAAAGAAGCAAACCCGTAGGGATCGACTGTTGATGGACCTGGAAACTCTGGTGCCTTGGTCTGTTCTGGAATCAGTGATTGAGCCGTACTATCCGAAATCTGACGGCAAACGAGGTCGTCCGACTATGGGGCTTTCTCGCATGTTACGTATGTACATCCTACAGCAGGTCATGGGGTTTTCCGATGAAGGAACTGAGGATGCCGTTTATGACAGCGCAGCAATTCAGCTGTTTATGGATATTGATCTTGGGCGTGATGCCGTGCCGGATGCGACCACTTTGTTGCGTTTTCGTCGTCTGCTGGAAACTCACAGCTTGACTCAACAAATTTTTGCTGCGGTCAATTACCAACTGGCGAGCAAGGGCTTGTACCTCAAGGAAGGCACGGTGGTTGACGCTACAATTATTGCCGCACCACCTTCCACCAAGAATAAGAGTAAAAGCCGTGATCCGCAAATGCGCTCCACTAAGAAAGGCAATCAGTATTACTTTGGCATGAAAGCTCACATCGGTGTTGATGCGGCTAGCGGTTTGGTGCACACACTGGTCACCACTGCGGCCAACGTGCACGACGTGAACCAAGCTCATGCTTTGCTACACGGCGAGGAACAGCAGGTATACGGTGATTCTGGTTATCTGGGGGCTGACAAACGGGAAGAAAATAAGGATAAAGATGTGGAGTGGGTGGTAGCCATGCGCCATGGAAAGCGTCGAAAGCTGCGCGATAGCGGCACAGAAGAAGGTCAACTGGCTGACAAAATCGAAAAATTAAAGAGCCGGATACGCGCTAAGGTTGAGCATCCCTTTTACTGGGTCAAAGTGCACTTTGGTCACCGCAAGACTCGCTACCGTGGCTTGGCGAAAAACACAGCCCATCTCTATAGCCTGTTTGCCTTGGCAAACCTGTTCTTGTCGAAGCGATGTATGCCGTTGGCGGGATAAATCCGCCTAAAAACCGGTAAGCTGCCGGTAAAAGCAGCAAAAACGGGTAAAACTGCTGATAAAAAGGTTATTTATGGCCCTGAAGTTGAAATTTAAGAGCTGAATTTTAAATCCGCATGGATTGGCTGGTTTGATTGGTTTTATTCAGCGTTTCCTTAACCATTCCTCTACTTACAGCATGACAAGAGCCTAGGGCCTGTTGACGTTTGCCCGTAAGTCATTGAAAAAAAGAAGCAAACTCGTAATATTTAAGTTCCTACACAAAAACAAAACGAGTTTGCTATGCCCCGATTAATGCTCAGCGATGAGCACTGGTCGAAGCTAAAAGGAATGATCCTTCAAAAAAATATTTATAACAAGTATGACTTACGCATGGTTGCTGAAGGAATGCTTTACCGGCTACGTGTTGGCTGTGCGTGGCGAGACTTACCTACTTGTTTTGGACGATGGAATTCGGTCTACAAAAAATTTAATGAGTGGTCAAAAAAAGGTAAATGGCTCACGCTGTTTAAAACGCTTACCCAAGAGCCTGATACGGAGTGGATATTTATCGATGGCAGCTATGTTAAAGCCCATCAACATAGCGCAGGCGCCCAAGGTGTTGAGCCACAAGCAATCGGTAAAAGCCGTGCAGGAAATACAACTAAAATTCATTTAGCTGTTGATAGTTACGGCTTACCCATTGAATTTACAGTGACGGGTGGCGAGATTCATGACAGCACTGCAGCAAGCGAACTGATTGAAAAGTTACCACCTACGACCGCGATAGTAGCGGACAAAGGCTATGATAGCGGAAAGATTCGTGAGCAGATTAAAAGCAAAGGCGCTGATGCGGTTATACCGTAAGCGTAACAACAACCCCACATAGCCAACGCTTTTCTGATGCCATAGCTTACCCGTTTTAATAAACGAGGTGATGTATGAGCCGCCAATATCGCAACACAGCGCAGTGGTTAGAGTTAATTGAAGCTTTTGAGCGCAGCGGGCAAACCCAGGTCGAGTTCTGCGCTGCGCTTAAGCTCAATCCTAAGTATTTTAACAAGCGCCGCAGTGAGTTATTAAATACTCACTCTGAGTCTGCTTTTGTGCAGGTGCAGGCTCAATCGATGAGCACGCCAGCGGTTAATTTAGCTGCATCACTGACGTTGAACTTTCAGCAAACTGAACTCACTTTGCCTTTGTCGGTTGATCCTCGCTGGCTTGCGGGTTTAATCAAAGCGCTGTCGGTATGAAGATGTTTGTTGAGCCTCCGGCCATTTACTTGCATAAGCAGTCGGTGGATTTTCGCAAAAGTATCAATGGGCTTTGTGTGATCGTTGAAGAGCACATGCGGTTATCAGCCTTCAGCGGCGCACTGTTTGTATTTTGTAATCGTCAGCGCGATAAAGTTAAAGTCTTGTACTGGGATCAAACAGGTTTTTGCCTGTGGTATAAGCGTCTTGAAAAAGACACATTCAAATGGCCAAAACAGATGCGCGGTGAAGTACTGACATTGTCTGAGCGCCAATGGAGTTGGCTGCTTGAGGGGCTGGATATTGAGCGAATGAAAGGCCATAAGCCGCTACAGTTCAGTAGCACTTACTGAGAAAAACAAGCGCTACTGGATTGGCATAAAAAGATTGTATCTATAGCTGTTACGTCTAATTAAATGGTTGTTTTTAAAGGCTTTTGCAGACGCTTTATAGTAAAATAAACGCCATGAAAACGACTGACTCAACCACCTTGCCTGATGATATCGAGAGCTTAAAAGCACTCGTTTTGTCATTGCAGGGCGAGTCTAAAAAGTATCAGCAGCTGTACTATGAGACGCTTGAAAAATGGCAGCTCTCACTCAAGCAGCGTTTTGCTGCCAGTAGCGAAGGTTATCCAGGTCAAGGTGAGTTGTTTAACGAAGCAGAAGAGCTGCTTGCGCCCAGCGAAGAAGAAATCGCTGCAGATGAAACCATCACCTACACCCGCAAGAAAACCCGTCGCCCAAGTTTAGCTGCAGAACTACCTCGCGAAGACGTTGTTCACGACATTCCTGCCGCGGATAAAGTGTGCAACGACTGCGGTAATGATTTACACCGCATGGGTGAAGAGGTCAGCGAGAAACTGGAATTTATCCCTGCGACCGTTAAAGTCATCCGCCATATTCGCCCTAAATACAGCTGCCGTTGCTGCGAGAAAAACGCAACACAAACCCAGATTAAAATCGCACCCGTTCCAGCGAGTATTTTGCCTAAGAGCATCGCTACACCGACGTTACTGGCACAAATTATCAGCGCTAAGTACCAGTTTGGCTTGCCCTTGTATCGTCAAGAAGCATTATTCAAAAGCTTTGGTATTGAGCTGCATCGACAGACCATGAGTCGATGGTTGGTCAAGCTCAGTGAGCAGCTTGAACTGCTGTATGAGCACTGGCATCAACAAATACTGAAGCAGCCAGCCATCTGGTCCGATGACACGCCAGTAAAAGTGATCGAAACTGAAAAGTCGCAGTGTTATATGTGGGTTTATGGCTGTGGCGCCGATAAAAAATCAGCCGATGGCCCGCCCAATATTGTTCTGTATGACTATCAGGATGGACGTGCAAGCGCTTGTCCTGAGACCTTTTTGCAAGGCTACACCGGCTTGCTGCAAGTCGACGGTTATGCCGGTTATAACCATACTGAAGCCACATTAGTTGGCTGTTGGGCGCATGCTCGGCGCAAGTTTATTGAAGCTAAAGCGGTTCAACCTAAAGGCAAAACAGGGCGTGCTGACCAAGCACTCAACTTGATTCAAAAACTGTATGGCATTGAAACATCAATCGCCGATGCAACGCCTGAACATAAACGACAGGTGAGGCAAGAACAGTCTGCGCCGATTATGCAGCAGCTCAAGGCTTGGCTGGATAAAACAGTGCTGCAAGTGCCACCAAAAACAGCCATTGGTGTAGCACTGCAATACAGCTTGAACCAATGGAACAAACTGACGGCTTATCTTGAGCATGGGCTGGTTAGCATCGACAACAATCGTGCTGAGCGTGCGATTAAACCTTTTGTGATTGGCCGTAAAAACTGGTTGTTCTCCAACACCCGCAGCGGCGCCAAAGCCAGTGCTATTCTTTATAGTCTCGTTGAAACAGCCAAAGCCAACGACCTGCAACCTGCTGTATATCTTCAAGCGTTGTTCGAACAACTACCGCATACCAGCGCTGCTGATATCGATACGCTTTCGCCTTGGAATATCAAGCTTAGCTAAGCATCGGCATGCTCTAACGAATGATCGCAGTTGTGCTAGGTGTGGGTGTTGTTACGCTTACGTTATACCAAGAAGATCAAACTCAGTCGCGGGCAATGGGGATATGAATTGGTCGCTGTACCGTGATCGTCATCTAGTTGAAAATGCGTTTGCGCGCTTGAAGAAATTTCGAGGTCTGGCAACGCGATATGATAAGTTAAAACGTAATTATCAAAGCACCGTTGCCATGGCTTGTGGGTTGTTATGGCTGCCAATGTAATGAAACGTCAACAGACCCTAACTTTTAAGAATCTCCTCTAAGCGCTTTCCTAAAGCCAACCATGCAGCAGATTTCTCCTCTGCATAATTATATTTTAAGTAGTGCCTGCGCACCTTAGAGCCCTCCATGACATGATTCTGGCAACGATCGATAACGTCAAGAGGAACCTGCAGCTCTTGCATCATAGTAGCTCCAGTACGCCTAAGATCATGAGGCGTCCAGCCGCCATTCTTGCCACCAGATAAAATTAGACTGTCATTATGATGACGACCAGACAAAGGCTTGCTGCGCTTTTTGAACCGAACTTGCCTGTCGCCTACAAGCTTGGACACAGTTTTAACACAAACATGACTCTCAGCATCCCGCGATGGAAAGCAGTAATCAGTATGCCCCGTTTCTGCAAAGAGACGTTTAAACTGTTGCACTGCAAACGGAGAGAGGACTATATGATGCTCCTGCTTTTTACCCTTATGCGCTTTAGTATTTGTTGCAGGTATAAACCATGTTCCAGCTTGAAGATCGACATCCTCCCAACGACTCATTAGCAACTCACCGATACGACAAAGAGTAGACAAGCAAATCCATAGCGCACACTGAGTTCGTGTATTAACAGGCCTTATGCCAGAGTATTTCTGTCCAGGCGATAAAGATATGTAATCGTCCTCAAGCTGCTGAAATCTATTTTTAAGCTCTCTAATTTCTGCCTCAGTTAAAACACGGTCACGCTCAGTCTGATAGTCGTCATCCAATAAGGTAGTAATATCAATAAGGTCAGCAGGATTACCATGCTGAGCCATCAACATACGCCAAGGCTGACGCTTTTCAGCCCAGCGCAGCATTTGGCCTATATCGCTGTGAAGTATCTCCAGAGAACGGTTCATGTTCCGCTGAGGATCATCTTTTACGCCCCTGGATTTAACTCGGCGTAATAGCGTTAACAAGTCTGCTTCAGTCAACTCTTTGACTACCGTTTTCCCTATTGCTGGTAATACATCCTTTTCAAACCTGCGCTTCAATTCTAAATTATCATCTTTTCTAGATACGCCATCTCGAACCCAAGCAGTAAACATATCGGCTACAGTAAGACTTTCTGAAGCTTCCAACGCTTCCTGAGCTATAGTCGAAGCAATTGCAGCTTTTGCCTCAATACGGGCTGCTTTGTTAGCAGCACCTGGATCCACTCCTTGAGCTACACTAACCCGAGCTTGATCGCGCTTAGCTCTAATATCAGCCAGTGTACTTTTAGGCCACGAACCCAAGGCATAATCATTTTTTTTACCACCAAGAGAAAACTCATAACGAAATAAAACAGTGACCCCTTTCACCCCAGCACGAACCTTACCAACAAGACCACCATTTTCACGGAAAACTTTTCCATGCTCAGTAGGTGTAAATGCCTCAAGCATTTTCACAGTGACTCTAGCCATTCTAAAAACCTTAGTATTTTGATTGCTGAATTTTACCCCATTTTTACCCCATAGAAGAAACTTGTTCTCACTGGATGCAACTGGACACCAAAGGATAGTAAATCACCATTAAACCCGGCAAAAACAATAGCTTGAAGGCCTACTTCTTGTCCACCACCTTCCAGCACCGTCCATTCATTAAAAGCATGGGGTGCAAGGGGTAGAGTGTTCGAATCACTCCGTCCCGACCAAATTACCCTAGTAAAACTAAAGGCTTACGTCAGACCGGCGTAAGCCTTTTTTAATCTAAGTGTTTGTTTTTTCTAGACTAGACACTGGGCTATACAGGGAATCCTGCTAGACAGCTTTCACCCTCAATCTACCCACCGCTAATGCCGTGACAGACTCAACTCTATTACTGGGAGAGCAATGTTCGCACGAAGCTTATTGGTGAAATTGCAAAGCGCGCATCATTATGATCATGCAGCAGCCACCAACCTTATGCATCTTACGGAATGAGCTTCAGAACACTACTGCATTGAGACAGTCATCAGCTAAAACGCTCTAAACCACTAAATGAGATTCCAAATCCCTAGTTATTAGAAAGGCTTACAACCTACTCGCTATACAAATACTGTTGAAAACCAATAAAGGTTTCACGAATTACCGCCGTTGAACCGAGCTCGCTTGCAGCATCACTGATGGTGTTGTATTTCAACTCAATCAGACTGCGTATTTTTTTAGCAGCTAACTCATTCACACCATCGGCAACGTACTTCTCCAGAATAAAATCGACAAACTCATGCTGCTTATAGTTGGCAAAGGCTTTCTTGATAAGCGGCTTGGCACGCTGCGCACGCTCACCGCGGGTGCGGGTTTGCGCGGTGTAAGCGACATACGCCAGCACGTCATACACATCGCTGTCTCTGGCATCAATCAGCTCTTTCATGCTGTTCAGTTTCTCATCGTCATAACCCGCTTCAGCTAAGTCTTCCAGCAGCTTTTCACGTGTGGTTGGATCGCTCCATATTGCACGTAGCTGATCTTCATCGCTAAAGAACTGCGGCAGATCGCCAAACATCCGCTCGATAAAGAGATCATTTGAAGGGAGAGCGCGAGCCCGCTTGCTTAATAATTGCGTTAAAGCAGACACAGCGCAGGTATCACTCCTGCGCTGTGTCTGCTTGTTTGTTCCAGCCAGCTCGCGACTCGCTAAGTGACTGGGGTAATCCTAGCTTAGCGACCCATATTTTGGCGATGCATTTGCTGATACGCCTCAAATTCTTCTGGCGAAATTGAACCATCATTATTGGTATCGATATCAGCAAACGAAGCGGCATCCGCGAGGCCTCGCATTTGGCGACCTTCTGTAGCACGCTCACTAATTCGTGCGGTACGCGCTTCAGTGAATTCTTTTTCACTGATCTTTCCATCATTGTTTAGATCAAAGTCAGCAAAGGATGGCATTGCATTTTGCTGTGCACCACCGCGACCCATGCCTTGACCCTGATTCATGCCTTGACCTTGGCCACGACCTTGGCCCTGATTCATGCCTTGACCTTGACCACGACCTTGGCCTTGGTTCATGCCTTGGCCTTGGCCACGACCTTGCCCTTGGTTCATGCCTTGGCCTTGGCCCATAGCGCCACGTTGATTCATACGCTCGCCTTGCTTTTGCTCTTGCATTTTCTTTGTTGCGGCTGCAAATTCTTCTGGCGAAATTGAACCATCATTATTGGTATCGATATCAGCAAACGAAGCGGCATCCGCGAGGCCTCGCATTTGGCGACCTTCTGTAGCACGCTCACTAATTCGTGCGGTACGCGCTTCAGTGAATTCTTTTTCACTGATCTTTCCATCATTGTTTAGATCAAAGTCAGCAAAGGATGGCATTGCATTTTGCTGTGCACCACCGCGACCCATGCCTTGACCCTGATTCATGCCTTGACCTTGACCACGACCTTGGCCCTGGTTCATGCCTTGACCTTGGCCACGACCTTGCCCTTGGTTCATGCCTTGGCCTTGGCCACGACCTTGCCCTTGGTTCATGCCTTGGCCTTGGCCACGACCTTGCCCTTGGTTCATGCCTTGGCCTTGGCCACGACCTTGCCCTTGGTTCATGCCTTGGCCTTGGCCCATAGCGCCACGTTGATTCATACGCTCGCCTTGCTTTTGCTCTTGCATTTTCTTTGTTGCGGCTGCAAATTCTTCTGGCGAAATTAAGCCATCATTATTGGTATCAATTTCTTCAAACGAGACAATATCTGCTAATCCTCGCATTTGGCGACCCTGCGCAGCACGCTCACTGATTTTTGATGTACGGGCCTTAGTAAACTCTTCCTTGCTAATAGCTTTGTCGCCATCTAGATCAAAATCATCAAAAGCAGGGACACCCTCCCCATGCATACCCTCAACCCCCATACCTGCAGCTGGGTCAACGGCAAACGCATAACCAGCAGATACGGCGAGCACGCTCACTAAAAGAGGCTTCATTAATCCTTTAAACGTATTCATAAACTACTCCTAAATAAAATACATAGAGCACAAAAAAGCCTGCCCCACATATCTTGACTTTTAAACTTAACTCAAGTATAGCACACTTTGACTATCGCTGTATTAGGCGTGATGAAAAAGACATGCGCGGCGCATAAATCTATCCGCTGCCTTAGCTTGCAGCCACCAAACAAAATGGACTGCCAAGCGCACGCACAGCGTGATTGCACTAACAGAGATCACGTCACCCGAACGCCCTAGGTTTAACGCCTACTCAACGTAAGCAACGGCACTTTTAAGAGACTTTAAAACACAGAAGACAGCCAGAACTGGCTATCTATTATTTAAAATAATTAGAAACACGAAGATTTGAGGAAGCACTGAATAATCTTGGCGAAGCAGTCAGGGTTAGGCGCAACGACCAACGGGAGTAACAGCCAAAGACTGACCCGAAGGGCGAGCGCTAGCGAGTCAAGTCAGCGAAAAAGCGCAGTTTACACATAGTAAATGAGCATTTTATTCGCTTCGCTCACCCCTTTGGGGCTGTGCTAAAGCACGTTTAATCTAACGATTGTGAACCGTTCTTTAACACCGCCCTGACAACACAGGTAATTATTCAGCGCTTGCTTAAGTATTTACTTATCAAAGTGGATGACTGTACGAATGCTTTTGCCTTCATGCATCAGGTCAAAGGCTTGATTGATATCAGCCAACCCCATCGTGTGAGTAATGAAGTGATCTAACTTAAACTCACCTTGCAAATAGCGCTCGACATAATCCGGCAACTCAGAACGACCTTTAACACCACCAAAAGCAGAACCGCGCCATACGCGGCCGGTCACTAACTGAAATGGTCGCGTACTGATCTCCTGCCCCGCACCAGCCACACCAATAATCACTGACTCGCCCCAACCTTTATGGCAGCACTCAAGCGCCGAGCGCATGACATTCACGTTACCAATACACTCAAATGAATAGTCAACACCGCCATCGGTCAACTCAACGATCACATCCTGAATCGGCTTATCAAACGTTTGCGGGTTAATGCAGTCAGTGGCACCCAACTGGCGCGCTAAGTCGAACTTGCTTTCATTGATATCAATAGCAATGATGCGACTGGCCTTGGCCATTGTTGCGCCGATAATGGCTGACAGGCCAATACCACCGAGGCCAAAAATAGCTACTGTAGCGCCTTCTTCCACTTTGGCCGTATTCATCACGGCGCCCATGCCTGTGGTCACGCCACAACCCAACAAGCACACCTCTTCAAGCGGCGCTTCAGGATTGACCTTGGCCAGCGAGATTTCCGGCAAAACCGTGTACTCAGAAAAGGTTGAACAGCCCATGTAGTGATAAATTGGCTGACCGTCTTTATGGAAGCGCGTGGTGCCATCTGGCATCAAGCCTTGACCTTGGGTTTCCCGAATCTTTTGACACAGGTTGGTTTTTCCAGACAGGCAGAACTTACACTCACCACATTCAGGCGTGTACAAAGGGATGACATGATCACCCACTTGCACGCTAGTAACACCTTCTCCAATGGATTCAACAATACCGCCGCCCTCGTGACCTAGCACACAAGGAAAAACACCTTCTGGGTCATCGCCAGACAAAGTGAACGCATCAGTATGGCAAACACCACTGGCCACAATACGCACCCGAACCTCACCTTTTTGCGGCGCCATCACATCAATTTCTTCGATGGAAAGAGGCTGACCGGGGCCCCAGGCGATAGCAGCTTTAGATTTAATTGATTGTGTCATCAGCTTGATTCCTCTATTGCGGATAATGTCATGTCACATCAGAACAGATAAACGTCGTATAGAAACACTGTGCGGCCTGTTAATGATTTCCAAGCAGGTTGGCGATGTTTTTTAGCTCAATGAGGTTATTATAGTTGTTAGCTGTGAGAAGATAATCAACCTGCTTTGTAATTTACTTTTACCTGCAGGTAACAATAATCCATCTTTAAGCGCACCACGCAAACCACTTTAAACACTGTGCAAAAGACTTTATCCGGCGCATGGCTCGTGCATCAATAAAAGATCAATCAGCACACGCCGCTGCTGCGCAGACAGATCAAATTAGCACGCGCCGCAACTGACGCATAAGATTTTGTAGGAGTTAAGCATGCTGTATAACTGGGAAGGTATTGCCGAGTTCGTTACCGTTGCCGAGACAGAAAGCTTCACCCTCGCAGCAAAAAAACTAGGGATTTCAACCGCACATGTCAGCCGCCAAGTCAGTGCACTGGAAACTCGTTTAGCCACCAAGTTATTACAGCGCACCACCCGCAAAGTCAGTATTACCGAGGCGGGCTCTATCTATTACCAGCGTTGCAGACAACTGCTGGATGACTTACAGGATGCTGAGCATGCGATGAGTGACCTGCACAGTAAACCCACAGGCAAGCTCAAGATCACCGCGCCGGTCACCTATGGCGAACAGACCATTGCACCACTGATAAACGACTTCATCGCCCGCTACCCTGAGCTTGAGATTGAACTACATTTAAGCAATCAGAAAATGGACTTGATTGCCGAAGGCTATGATCTCGGTATTCGCCAGGGCCAACTACAGGACTCCAGCATGATGGCCAAACGTCTCGCCTCACGTACCCTGTATGTCTGCGCTGCACCAAACTACCTAGCTGAATATGGCCAGCCGACAAAACCAGCAGAGCTCAATCAGCATAATTGCTTGCAGGGCTCGATGGATCACTGGCGTTTTCAAGAAAAAGGCAAAGCACGCAATATCCACATCAGCGGTAACTTGCGCTGCAACAGCGGCCGCGCCTTGGCTGACGCCGCATTAAAAGGACTAGGGATTGTGCAGCTGCCAGGAGAATATGTACTCAATTACATCCACAATGGACAACTAGTCGCACTACTGGACGAGTACAGTGCACCCGATGAAGGGGTTTGGGCCATTTACCCACACAACCACAACCTATTACCCAAAGTGCGAATGCTGATTGATTATCTTGGCGAAGAGTTGTCAGGGCTGCATGGCCTAGCCTATTAATTAACAACAATTGCTCACCCATCCCATACGGCATGACAAGCACAGTATCTGCCCGCCTAACACTAGCGAGCACCACTATGCTGCGCAGTCGCTTAAGCGAACCCACAGCTGTCAGTATGATTTTGCTAGCGCGTATTTTTAACCTTCAGATACGAAAAAACCCGTTAAGTTTTGATGCTTAACGGGTTTTCGTAATATGGCGCAGTGGACGGGACTCGAACCCGCGACCCCCGGCGTGACAGGCCGTTCGAGCCAGATGTCCTTAATCAACTTCCATTGTACACTAACTGTAACTAATTGATATACAAAGAAAAATAGTTAGGCAACCGCAACCTCAATCGACGTCAATTAACACCAGTTATCTGGTCACAAGCAGTGAAACCTCTGTTCTTAACGGGAACAATGCTCCCACTCTCCCTACTAAAAAGCGAGCGAATCCCCAGCAAGCCAGTCTTGGCCCTAGCGTCCGAGCAGCCACAATTGCATCAAGTTATCTCTGAGCAGAGCTGTGGATAAGCAACATAAGCATGCCTCTACCACCCTGATACCTATCGCCGATTTACTCTAGATTTTGCAACTAGGCGGTAGCCAATAGCTCAAATATTGATCTATGGGAGTGGGCCTGCATGATCGATTGGAAAGTAAAATTCGAACCCCTCCCCCTGATGCAACAACTGATCAGCTAATCTTCACCGCAAAGGTTATGGGTATCTATGAACTCAACTGGTATAACGAGACACTGAATATATCTCTAGATGGGCACGCTCTCGATCAACTACCGATCCAGAGCGCTCTGGATATGTCGACCACTCAGGCTGCTATATTTTATTGCTTGTGTACAAATGAGAATCGCATGGCTCACACTTTATGCTCGGCCCTACCCAGCCACACATACGACAAGTAAAGTTAGCAGACGTATTAAGTTTTACCTCAGCTTCTTGCTGGTCTAGCCAAGAATCACGCTGCGCTATAGCAATATTTTTAAGCTTCTTCTCACGAGGATGATAAGCCCAGGTCTTACCATCTGTTCGGTCCTCAATGTATCGACGAAGAACCTCTTGATACTGTCCGCTATCTTCCTTAGCAAATAACTGCGGTAAATCATCGACATTAAGCTCAATCACACCACTCCTAGCCACCTGGGGTTCTTTGAGACTAATAGGCAGGTTTCGATCCTTATAGGTGACATGCACCACAAATGGAACACTTTTCACAAGTCCTAGTACATCTACAGTCTCACCACAAAAAGCCGCCCCTACTTCGACGTCCTCTAGAGTCAAAAGCGATTCTTCCGTCACCAGATAGTCAAAATCTTTTGCTTGATGAGTAAACTCACTATAAGCAGGAAGCACTCCCTCAAGCCGCGGCACCTTAAATTTTAAACCATTAGTGGCAAGCTGCCGAATCATTAGCCTGACAGAAACTGCGAAGGAGTAATCGCACTCGTTGCGAGTTTCGTTGTGTGTCTTCTGACTACGGTGGGCGAAGTGCCATGCGTTTTGAGTTCCATGCCTTGCGACTAGTGGTGTTTTACATGAGGGGCAAATGCATCGACAAGCATTACCACGCTCAACACTTCCAACATCTACAATCTGCCCACTATCAGTGCTTAAACCAAACGGGATGCGCGAATCAACGTCCATTAATACTCCGCATAAATCACT
The DNA here is from genome assembly GCF_008807395.1 of Pseudomonas sp. C27(2019). Classification (GTDB taxonomy): domain Bacteria; phylum Pseudomonadota; class Gammaproteobacteria; order Pseudomonadales; family Pseudomonadaceae; genus Denitrificimonas. The sequence continues at coordinate 563,078 of NZ_CP043320.1, read as the reverse complement.
TTACTCAGCAGCAGCCTACTGCCACTTCAGCTTAATTTTTAACAACCACTCCAGCCTCTCACTTGCAAATAATAAGGCTACAACCCTACTCTGCAGCTAAGTTACGAAAAACGTCACTTAACCGTGCAAGCACTTCCAGCTTCCACTGCTATCTTCGCTGAAATTTTGCAGCGAGTAACTTTCATGCCTCAACTCATCTATTCAAAAAACCATGACATTACCTTCAGTATTCACCCAGCAGTACGTGAGCCCTATCAGTGCCTGATCCAGCAACCATTCATGCTGAAAACAACACCAAAGCAGGAGCGCTTTTTAAATTCGCTACCTCGCATCTTGGTTGGCAGCATGACGTTTCAAACAGAAAGCCACAAGATTTCTAAGGATAACAAACCCACTGGCTTTCAGGTTATTTTCCCATTCTGGGCACCTTATTTTTGGAACAATGCGAACCCTGAGCTTGGAACATTACTTATGTATGGCGTCGATGTAGAGCAGCTAGCAGAAAATATGGCATGGCCCATATTTCTAGAGCAGCTATATATAGCTGCTGATGTGCGGCAATCCAGCCTGATTATCGACAATATAAAAAAGTACGTTCCAGCGGAGCTGTCTAAAAACTTCTTTGGAGGTCCGCTAACCGATACTTTTTTCGCTGAGCAATCAGGACAATCACGACGTGCAATCTACCAGCAACGCTCGAAAACAATTATGACAAAGCGGCAAGGCAATTCCAGCCTTGAAGATATCATCAATGCTCTGAATAAGAATGAAGAAAAAGATGAGTGTGTAGAGGCGGAGGGTAACAATGCTGACTGATAACGTGAACGACAAGTTAAATGAATTTGTATTTCCAAATCACCATATTATCGATGGTTTCCGCGGTGTAATTACGTCTGAGCTAAGCGCATTACTAGACCGGACTCCGGACAGCTGGCTGAACCACTTCAGTACCATTGAGGCATACATCAATACATTAAACGCCAGCCCGCAAACATCGAATAATAACCAGCAAAACGAGCTAACTCGCGCAATCAAACAGGCGAGCATGCTAGGCGTCTTAGATTTCACAGCTGCATTAGCAACGACTCCATTTCCAGATTGGGACGCTCATGAACAGGAACAGTACCAACTGTATAAATGCTTAATAATTTTCAGCACTATGCAACTGAGTCTGATTGGAAATCATAGCAATGCAATAGAAAAAGCTCTGAGACAAATCCGCTTATTTGCTGCGAACAAAAAACACCGTCAAGCCTTTAAATTGCTGCCTGAAATCGATGAGAGTACATGCCTCAAAACATTAAACGCCGATCTTGATCAGACTCGTAAAAACTTACTGGATAAAAATACAAAATGGTATGTTGACTACATAGCAGTGGCAATTAGCAACGCTATTGAGTTTAAAAGCGGCATCATCCGCACCCAGAAAGCAAGGCCTCTTACAGATGCACAGTCGCCAGCGCCTGCAAACGTAACGACTATTTACGAAGGCGGCGTGGCTTATGAAGAACTCACTTCCGATAAACCCAGTAAGCATGGACTCGATGAGACTGACGAGTCCCTTACGCTAAAAAACACAAAAACACTGCGTACCACTAATAAGTCGCAGCACAATCTATCACGATCCCAAAAAGCTATTCACGGCCAGCGATTTGCAGAGCAAATTTATATGCGCAACCTCTCGCTACCATGCTCAGTTGAACATCTCAGCAGATGGGACATACGAAATTTTTTACTTACCGCATCCAACAAGGCACAACTACCAGAAGAACAGCACGTGCTGGCTGACATTCTACTCATTATGCTATTTAGCGGCCTGCGCATAGAGCAACTACCTAATATTCGTTTATGGTTCTCTGCAAAAAGGCAATGGTTACTGATTTACGAAGTGCCTCACTTAGTACCTAGTGGCACACAGGACCCAATAATTGAGCCTCTTATATCAAGCCCTACACATACCGTTTTTAGAGTGCCAATGCCTCTGATAACAAGCCTAGCAATTGAACAGATCGTGATTAATGATGAGGTCATCAATCAAGCTCGCACACTCCTAAAAGTTATCAACAATAAATATACAACTCGATTAACCCTAGGCCGTATCAGCAACTACCTAGGTCACTGGTACTCCTGCAATGGATTTGACCCTGCTGAAAGCGCAATTTTACGAGCCTTAACGGCACAGCAATACGCACCCATTGCCTATACTCATTTTAATGAAAGCAATTTCCTACTGAATCACCAGCACTACCTAAAGGATATTTTTAGTTTTGCTGAACTCAACTACGACTTACCTGTTATTCAGCAACTACCCAACACTCTCGGCAGCGCAATAAAAATTCAAGATCATGCTTTGAAACAATTATTTAAACTGCTGCAACCAGACCCAGCTCTTAAAAAAAGTACATCACTGACCAGCATGTACGAGTTTCACAACCAATACACATGCTACGTATGGTTACTCCTCATATTTTCGACCGGACACCGTAACGTGAATGCTCCGCTTGGGAGCTTGACTGATTATAACGCGCACAATGCCACTTGGTGGATTAGTGACAAAGAGCGCCGCAATGGCCTGTCAGCTCGGACTGTGGTACTGCCTAAAACAGCCGCACTACAAGTCCAACTGTACCTGCAGCACATTCAAACTCTTGTAAAAAAGACGCGCCTTTTAGCTGATAATATTTCCCTGCACTGCCAACAAGTCTTAAACAAAGAAAGCAATCTACTATTTTTTATTGATAGTCCATCGACTCAAGCAGCACACGCAGTAGGGCTAACGCCCAGCGTGCTCAAGCAAGTGCTAAAACATACTGTACCTTTTCAGTACAACTGGCCCAGACACCACCTCAGAACCTATTTTAAAAATAAAAATATTCATTACGAGCTTATCAACAGCTGGATGGGTCATGAGGAGTTTGGTGAGGAAGGCTTGGGTTGTTTCAGTAGCTTATCCCTGCACGACTTTACACAAATCAGTGATCAGATTGAGCAGTTGTTAAATGAACTGGATGTCCAAGCAATAGCAGGCTGGAGCTAACTCATGACAAATGGATATGAATCTTCGATGCCTTCAGCATCGCAAAATAAGCTTATTTTGGCTCATATAGAGTTCAATACCGAGTTATTGCCCGGGTGGCGGACGCGTAAAGAGCAACGTAAAAAAGAAGACTTCAGAAACCTACGCAAGGCCACCAGCATTTTTCAACAGCACCTGCCTGAAATGTGTATTGAAAACCCGGAAAGTACCCGATTCTCAGAGGTTTGGCCCAGCATTGATAAGGCATTGCAAGCAGCTCTAGGTAATACCAGCAATTATCGCCGAGCCTATAATTTTATTAGCTTTGCCATAGAGGACGGCAATGAAAACGGCTTGTGGCAATTAGATGTTCCAACACCATGGAATACGATTCGCCGCATTAAGCCAACACGCAATAATGCATGGCATAAACGCTCTACCGATATGCTTGCAGCAGAGAAACAGTGGCGAGCAGAGCTTAATCCAACCATGGATACTGAAGAGCTTTTTATTCTATTTCTGACGTGCTCTTTATTATATAGCGGCCTAACACGCATGCACCTTTGGCCTGCCCTTGCCCGCAGCATTATGCAAAGCAAACCGTTACAAGGCAGCGCCCCCGCGCTTTTTATCAGCTTAGAAACGGAGCCAAGCGAAAACTACCCAAGTAACTTTTACCGCCCAGCACAAAACCAAGGCGAGGATCAACCAGCCTGCCTAGTGAACCTATTTCTCGACCCAACCAGTTTAGCCGTACTTTCTCAGCTATTACGTACTAAACCTGATGCATGGCAGCCTAACCATATGGATGACAGCTCACTGTTTATTAACCACTACAGGGCAAAAGTGGCCAGCCAGCTGGACATTAAAATCTCGCGCACTTTATTTAGAGACGGTGCTGCGGCAGTTACAGAAAACCAAACAGGCGTAAACTTACCGCAGATACTGGTTGAGTACATTACCGGCCGAAAGCATAGCGCTAGCCTTCCATTATGTTACTGGAAGCGCCTCTATACTAAGCAAATTTACGGATGCAGTGCAGAGAACATTAACCTGTTAAAGACAGCCAGCAATGCAAAAACAAGACCTGTTAAGCGTCTTAAAAGCAAACCCAGCACCATTGTAAATAAACTTAAAAAGATACTGCGCAAAGACCTCGCTCGCCATGAAAGCAGAGCTGTAATCATAAACGCTGTTAAACAGCTTATTACTCCGGATCTTGACGCCAGCGAGGATCTCCTATGCCGCTGGCTGTATGACCACTTAGCTCATAAGAAAAATGCAGTATCTACTGCAGAACGCTATTTAACAGCCATAGGCGATGAATGGATTGCAGAGGCTTATCTAGAGCCCCTTGATACATTTGACGGTGAAGATTTTCATACTCTATACCTGTCAATCCTCAACAGACGGCAATCAGATAAAAACAGAGAATTTAAGGCCGACAGACTATTTGACATGCATAGCTTTGCAGTACTTGAACTCGGCTTTGCTCATCTGCCCTTCTCGCTTAACGCAGAAAACAAAAAGACAATCATCCACATAAGCGCTGCAATTATTGATGAGCCGCTATTTCTAGAGCTGCTTGCAGTCGTCAAACGTTTATACGACACCAATACACGCGAAGCACTACTGCTACAGACGTTCTTAATCATGGCCTACAGAACCGGCCTAAGGCCGGGAGAGCTGGCAAAGCTCAGACTCAAAGATATCGAACCATCACCCGAAGGTTTTTTGTACCCGCGCAATAATAGGTTTGGAAAAAACAAAACACCTGCTGCTCTGCGTAAAGTTCCACTATTCCCGCTACTAGCAGAGCACGAAGTAGATACCGTTAACGCTTATATCAATGAGCGCAGGCTAGAGCAAAAAAGTCTAAGTGAACTTCTTTTTTGCACGGCTGAAAACAGTGCTGAAATGATCAATACATCGAGCATCGCAGGTTTAGTTAGCAGTGTTCTTTACGATCTGTCCGGCGGTCTCGAGTACCGCCTGTACCACATGCGGCATAGCGCGTTATCTCGCATGCAGTTAATTTTGCATCGTGATCTGGTTGAGCTACCACCAGTGCTACAAGCTCTTATTCCATACTCTGACGAGCAAGTGGATGAGATTCTCACCCTAATCGTCGGTAGGAGTCGTAAACGTGATCGCTATTCCGCATTAGCGGCCATGGCAGGACACAGCAGTCCTGCCATGACGTTAAGCACTTATTTACATTTTACAGACTGCCTAGTAGGACTGCATTTACAAGCAAACCAACGACCTTTCGATGACCACCTTGGCAAAGCCCTGTTTGGTCTAAATCCACACCGCATAGCACTGCTGAAAAAAAATAAAGCTATGCACCCGCAAGAAACCTATGCATATTCCGCTAAAAAACTGCTGCGCTATACAAACAAATTGAAAGAACAACCGCCTACAAGTGAGAATCCGGAGTACCTTATTCCGCGCCAGAACTCACACTACATAATAAGCGGAGCTATTTTGGAAAAAATACAGGACGGACAATCTTACGATGAACTGGCAACATTTTATCAGTGTGATGAGCAGCGCATTACAGCCTGGTATCAGACAGCAGTAGCCTTACGTGGACTCAAAACAGTCAAAGGTACATCAATACTATTTCCGCTCGCCCGCAGACATCAAATTTTGCCTGCAGCGCCAAATAACAGTTATGAAAAACAGGATATTGAGGAAGGCCTACACGCTATTCGTAACCTGCGTAGAAACCCACTAGAGCTTACAGAGTTCAAATGGCTCCTCAAGTACGCACTACTAAACAGCACATCCTCACGTGCAGGCATTAGGTTTACGGACCCTAATATTTTTAAACGCTTTATGAGCATAGCAAGCCAGCTTTACCCCTGGCACAGGTGGAAGATTTTATTACAAATGCCCCTGAACAGACAGTCTCTGACTGGGCATGTAGTCCACATATGAAAACTGAGACATTTCCACTCAAGCGTGTTGCTCAACACCCTAACGGGCTGGCACGTTTATTTTTACGACACGTAGAGGAAGAAAAGTACATGGAGAAAGGGTTATCGCAGTTCAGCTCACAAGCGCTGAACGTACTTTTGCATCGACTGGCTATAATTTTTTTCACGCCAAATCAAATACAAGCTTGGCAAAATAGCGACAATAATGAATCGACTCATGAAGATGGTGAAGACTGCGATTTAAATTAGAACTGTGAGTATTACTGCTCAACCATTGCAGTTGAGCAGTACTTTAAGACGCGCATCCATGCCATTTTAGTAGCCATTACGCCTCATCAAGACGTTTAAAAACTCGCTTATCTCGAGCTGAGCGCACATACCAATAGTGTGCAGGCTTACCTGCAAAAACCTGACGAGTACGATGAGCATCTGCTGAAATCCTATCGCACATGCGCACAATAGTTTCTGACAAGTACTCATTGCGCGAGCTGCCTATTTTAGCCGTTAGTGTGCTGGAGATAGCATCAAACAACACAGCGTCTGCTGCTTTTAATGCCTCCAACTGCTCAGATAAAACCATAAAACTTAAAGCCTCATGTTGGCAACCATCTGCTTTTTTTGCACCTGGGTTGTTGTAGTACATCTCAATTTTTCCGATGTCATGCAATATCCCAGAAACAAAAGCAATATTAGCGGTACGATCTCCCAAACCATTTTGACGGGCATGTAAAACCGCCGAGGTAGCAACATCAACGCTGTGTTCAAACAGTCCGCCGTCATGGCAGTGATGATGGTTCTCGCTGGCTTTTGCTCGATAAAACTTACTCATGATTTTATCGTCACTTAACACAGACCAATAAAAAGCTTTAAGCGCGGGATCCTCAATCAAACCTAGCAAAGTCCACATTACTCGCAGCTTTTCCTCATTACCGGGCATAACCATCTGAAACTGTTTATATGCAAACCCTGCGGTGATTTGAGAGTCAACAACTATTGGATGACCAACCAACTCTCCATTACAAAAAACAACATTAGCTAGGGCTCCATTTTCATTCACATGACTCATAGCGCCTTTTTTAGCTGTGATAAAAATATTCACTTTAGAGTTCGATAGAGTCCAAGTCTCTGTCGTACCATCTTCACTTACTTTCAATACCCAAGCCAAAATATGCTGTGTTGTATTACTCATCTGCTGCCTCCAGTAAACGCTCAAATGCGGCACCATCACGGCCACGTAAATTTGGTATGTATCGCGAATAAACCTTGAACAACATGCCCGTATTGGAGTGTCCTAATTGACGCGCAATCCACTCAGGCGCTTCACCTGCGGCAAGCCATAAAGTAGCTGCTGTGTGTCGTGTCTGATAAGGGTTGCGCCGCTCCATAGATAAGTAATTCAGCAAGGGATACCAAACCCGGTTAGCAACATTACGATAATCTAAAGGTTGGCCATTACGTCCGCAAAAGACAAACTCACTGCGATGCCCTGTCAAGGACCATTGCACTTTCATTGCCTCATATACTGAGTCAGTCATCATCAGGGTGCGGTACGAGCTGCTGTTTTTAGTTGGTCCAATCGAACCTCGTACAAGAGCCTGATGGACGTGTATGACTCGGCGTTCAAAATCAACATTCTTCCAAGGCAAGCCATCAATCTCACCCGTACGAAGACCTGTAAAAAAACGCACGGTGTAATACGGTTTATAGTCTTCTCGCACAGCCTTAAGCATGCGCATAATCTCAGTCAAACTAAACGGCTTAACCTCAGAGCGCGGTATAGGAATAGCCTTGATATTCTTCCACTGGGATTCGTATTTGAAGCGCTCTGCAGCATCATTCAATACCATCCGCAAGTAGGTCATGATGTGATTAATTCTAGAGGGTGACAGTTTGCGGCCTTTTAAAATATCAGGCTCATGCAGTCCTTTCCTGAAGCCTAAAATCTGACTTTTACTAATCTCAGAGACCTGTAATGCGCCAAACTTAGGCAAGAGGTGCACATTAAAAATGCCTTCAACTGTTTCAATCTGACTCTCACGCCACTCCACCTTTTTCTCAGAGAGCCACCGCTCAGCAAAAGATGAGAATAATTTCGTACTGCCACTTATCCCTGCAGTACGCTCGGCATCAGCTAATTTTTCAAATTGAGCAACACGCGGGCTGCAAGGAAAGTGATGAGCATAATTAAAAGTGCCCTTTTTAATCTGCCCATCAATCATGAGAAGTAGCCGCTCGAGTCGCGCCCGGTTTTCAGGCGTATCTGCAACACGCGTTTGCTCACGACAACGAATGCCACGGTAACGAAAATCTATATACAGTTTGCCATCACGGCTATTAATAGTAGCCATGGCTTACCCCTCCATCATATTAATTAAATCGTTAGCCGAAGCACCATGCAGCATCGTTTCCTCTACCTGCTCCCAAATGAACAAGATTTTTCGACCACCAAACGGGCGGATGTAGTGAACACCTTCAAATAACACTGCGTTCATCAAGCACTGCCGAATAGTGCGAGTATCGTATTTAATACGCTGCGAAAGCTCTTCTGTAGTCAAGTAAGTCGTCATGACAAATGCTCCTTTGCGATTGATTTGCGTCATTTGTGATTAGAATACATCACAAAAAAGGCAAGTCAAGATCTTTTTGCATCTTTTATGAGGCCTTTGCTACAATGCAGACTCATTTCAATCACAGATAAGCCCATGATCAGAGTGCTTCTTGTCCAGCAACTGGATAACAAATCATTTAAAGAGAAAAGAAAAATCACTCTTGCAGAGGTCAGTAAGCAGACTGGAATCAGTCGTGCGACTCTGACACGCATAGCCAACACTCCTGGCTATACCTGTACGACAGAAACTATTAATGCGCTGTGTAAGTATTTTGAATGTGAACCAGGAGAGTTACTGCAGTACATTCCTGATGAGGAAGGGGAAGAAGAAGAACAAAGCGCAGATAGTTGACGCTTGGTAGCCTAAAATAGTTTTACGACCTGATGGCAGCACACTTCTAATAACGATCATAAATCGCTAAGTAAAAATGGCAAGTTTTCTGCAGAGGGCTTAAGCAAATTATTGAGGCATGGAGATAAACACCATGAGTATATTCTTCGACGATCTTTTAGAAAGCGTACAGCAGATGGATGAAATCATTAAGGGGGAGTCTGCACCGTCCGCCGATTCTCATATTGGTGCTATTCAAGTAAAGGAAATCCGCAAAGCTACTGGCCTGACTCAAACCCTCCCTGCTAAGGGAATCGGCATTGAGGTCGCAACCTTGCACAACCGAGAGCAAGATCAATGCGAACCGTAGAACTTACGCCGCGCATGAGCCATGCAGCAAATCTCGGTTACTTTACTGTTAAAGTTCGCAGGGCAAGCTTTACAGCCTTCCCTGCTCGATAAAGTATTTTATTTATCTAAGTTTTCTGCATTCTGATTAAGAAGCTCGACCTGCAACCGCAAAGCAGCAAGCTCACTCAGTAGCTCTTGTTCAGAATGACTGTGCTCAATATATTCTCCAGTATCTAAGTTGAGCCAACGTGCATCGGCAATTCTCACCTCTTTAATTCGACGATCACTTTCACTGTTCATCGCTGCACGCTGTTCAACGGCGTTACGTAGCGCATATTTACTTTCTGGATTGCCATGATTGATAAGTAGTGTTGCAGGCTTATTACGGCCATACCCATCAGTACGGAATACGAAATTTAATAGCATTTTTTGATCGGCATGTGCCGAGTAGTACGGCGACATATCAATTACTTCCGCTTGACCAACAGAGAGACTATCAAACGGCATGTTAAATGAGGTTGCTCGCTTCATCAGCTCAGCCCCTTTCGAGCTTACAGCTTGATAACCTGTGAGAATAACAGTGTTACGTGGGTCGGCACCCCAGCTTTCCAGATAGCCAACTACTGGACCGTTATCACACATGCCCGCGCTGGCAATCACAATATCAGCATCAAAATTAGCTGACTGCTTGGGTTTAGTCATATTCAGGTAGTTACCATCTCCCACTTTGAACTGACCATGCTCAACAAGACGCTGCAACATATCTTTAATTTCATCAGCATTCATCGCTAACAACTCACACAGATTGGTATTCAGATATTTAAACTTGCCGTTTGGTGACTTACTGCACAGATGCTTTGCATACACTTGAGTTACCTCACGGCCTAATGGCGCATGGATATTGGCCGTCAGCGGCCTATCGTAGTGACCAGTAACCTGCTGGCTCGCCGGTAGCTTAACCTTCATCCACTGCAACACATCCATCAGCAACTCTTGGGCACGATGCAGAGAGAAAGTTGGCATTAAAACTTTGCCACCTTTAACGAACAAGGTGTGGGCAATGACTTCAGCTAATCGCTCAAGGCGCAGTTGATAATTTTGATGCTCTTGTGCACGAACACGCCCGCCATAAGTAGATTCAACAACGATATAGTCGGTGTCGGCAAAAGGATGCTGGCCGCCCTTCATCAATGGCAGGTAAGCGTTCTCATCAGCCTGGCAACCTACGTCACCACTAAAGCAGATGGAGCGGTTCTCTCCATCCACTTTCCATGCAATGCTGATCAAACATGCTCCGAGGATGTGGCTGCTGCGTAGATAAGCGACCCAAACACCTTCAGCAAGACGAATACTACGACCCCACTTAAATCCTAAGTCATCATCCAAGATACTCCAGCGAATCTGCTTAACATCCGCCTCCGTATACATTTTACTTATCCGGGCAGAGTCTAAGAGCATTAGCTCAGTAATTTCTCGAGTCGCGCGGGTGGCATACACCAAGCCATTAAAACCCTCACTGACAAGTCTAGGCAGCAGACCGCAATGATCGATATGGGCATGAGTCAGTAACACGTATTTGAGTCGCGCAGCTTCAAAAGGAAAGTCCTGACGATTAGCCCAATCATCACGCTCATTACCCTGATGCATACCGCAATCCACTAAAAACTGGGTATCTGAATCAGTGTGATGAAGCCAAGTGCACGAACCGCTAACACCTTCGATTGCGCCAACAAATTTAATTTTAAGCATGATCTATTCCTTTATTTTGGGTGACAGAATCCATAGCTCTTATATAAAAGAACCTATCTGTCTCAATTGATTTTCAAATACGGCAAAACGCTGATTTAAGCTGGGAAGTGCCTGGCGTATAGATCCTGATAGTGCTGTTCGGCAAAATGTCTTTCGCGTCGGTCAGCTAGGCTGTCGCAGCCAAGGTATGGAAAGTGATCTATAAAACGCCCGAAGATACGTTCGGAGTCACTGCGATAGCGGCGCGTATCGAGAATGTGCGCTTGCCATACTTGCAAGGCAGCACCAGAAGGAATAAATAGCTGGCTGGGATAGCTTTTCTTCAGACTAAGAAAGCGGCGGTACTCTAGTACAGACTCAGCCCAATTCAAATTCTGCAACTGAGGTGCCCAGCGTATAGAAAGCAGATCCAGTTGCTCAACAGAAGGATCAAGACGGTGGGGATGGGATGTATAGTGTGTCATGATTTTGGCTCCTAAGTGATTACGGAGCCAGTGTCACTCTGTGGATTCCACAGCCAAGTGCTTTAGCGAAGTAAATCGAGTAGATCGTCAAATTCCTTGGCTTCTTTGAACTCTGCTTGTATCCGATCGCGGTATTTTAAAAGAAACGGGTTATCTGTATTGACTGCGCAAGCAGCCTTGTATGCCTCTTCAAGATCGTCATTCAGATAATGAGTCATCATGCTGTCACCCATCGACAGCGCAGCAGTTTGCGCTGCTAATGTCTTCAATAGATTGCCCCTATGTGGCCCCATACCCATCTGTGGCAACACATCAGCAAACGGATTGGGTAAGCGCTCAGTCTTGAGATCAGCTACAGGTAATTGTTGAAGAAAACCAAATAGTTCCTGCCGCAGCAATCCCAACCCGACTACCGACTGACGCTCAAGAAACAATGTACGTGCCCATTCAGTGTATTCGGTGCGCTTGGCTGGGTCAGTTAAAATATCGACAACAACCTTAGGCTCACCGAACACACCCTGAAGCAGAATAGCGTTCCATAGCAAAGTCTTATCATCAGGATCAATACGCACACTTGTCCGGCCATCAGTGTGATGACTGAGCTCAAGCTGTTGCCAATACAAACTAATAAGACATGGTTTGCTTCTAGAGATTTTACGCCCGCCATTTACAGCATCTTTTTCCGATGGGCAAAGCGCATTAGCTAGCGTATTAAGACTGTTACGCAAAGCACCATGACGAGATAGCGGCTTGCTGAGTGGTGGGCACAACAAGGCTTCAAGTACGTGGGAGAGTTCTGGCCAGTTATTTGTTTTAGATTCCACAGGAAACTCTTAATACATTTTGAACAGAGGTGGGCTTATCTAACGACAGTTGCTGATTTGCAATAGCATGCGCCTGAGTGAGCCAGTCACCAGCACAGCGCGAATAGTGTCGGCGATATTCTTCAACCACTCCCCTACAGTAGCCAGCACGCAATGCTTCAGAAAGTGAAGTTGTTAGCCCAGCAACTAAGTGTTTCTCATCACGTTTACTGTAGATACCGACCAGCTCTTGGCAGCTTTGGATAAGATGCTTGGGATCTTCGTCGGCCTGTACTATGGTGCTCGACAAGACACTCAAAAAAAAGACAACTATCAAGGTATGCAGCTTCATTGGACGATCTCATCAGTAACAGTGGGTATATCAGGTTCTACCTGAGCAGGTGCGGCTTGCTTTACAGAGCGTGGTTTTTTAGATACCGGTGCGGCCAAGTAAACCGCCAGCAAAATAAGGCCATATTCCACAAGCTTTACGAATGGGTTCTCTTGACCAAAGGTGAGGTCAGAGTCATCGAAATACTCACCTAACACCAATATGGCCATTAGAAGGCCAATACCAAAAAAAAGTAATACTCCCAGCAGCCCTTGAGCGATCAACAAACGCGATAGCCCATTCCATAACCCGATTGAGAAATACTGACAGTAGCTAACATGCCTCCATAACAACAAAGACAGTAACAACAAAAAGCCCCATTCATGCCAAGAGATATCAGCCAAACCTTCGCCATATTCGAAGATCATCAAGAATGAAGCGACTAGCATAACTAGACCTAGCAGCCAGAGACCCAAGTATTTAAGCCATCCCAGCATGATACAAAGGCCTTTGACTAAGCCATTATCCAGCTTACTTATCAGAGACAGTTCTCGGTGTTCCATCAGATTTCCTTAAATTAACAGTAAAGCTTCCCTACGAAATATCAGAAGCTGCATATTTTAACAAATACGCCACGGCTACAACTGCGAACTATCAACAAACCGGGCTGCGTGATCAGTAGCAACAACCTCTACAGGAAGCGGATCAATATTAATAATCACGCGATCCAGTTTCAGTTTGCTGAGTCCATAGGCAACAGAAAGGCGATCATAATCATTTCTTTTCAATCCTGAAGCTTGTAACCCTCGAGGCATTTGAAGTTTTCGCGGGGTCACACCAAACCAACTAAAGCCTGGCCACTCATGCATATACTTATTCAGCCTGCTATAAAATTCTAAACGCGAACCTCCGCCGCAAAGAAACATCGGCATACGCATTTCACCAGCACTTAATAATCGATCTTTTAGCGTTTGGTGGTAAGTTTCACTGGCTACTTGAGCTTTTACTTGGGCGTAAAAATCATAATCAACACCCATACCCTTGCACTTAATTTTCACATGTTCAAAATACCCCTGCATGTTACTGGGTAATCTAGCAGCGCTATCAGTAATCGCTTTTGACTTCTCAACATCTTCAAGTAAGTCGGTTCTGTCGGGACTAGTGCTTTTAAGCGTTGAAGCTAACCAGCTCATACGCTTTTTATGCAGATTCATCACACCATGTGGCTCAACGGTTGTCTTGAATAAAATGATTTTATCTTTACTTTTACCCTTAGGCCTTTCGATTCGAAAAATTGAAGCATCTAAGGTACCCGCTCCAATATCAACCATAAGGAAGATGTTTTTTGCATTTGGGTCGTATGCTTCAGAGCTGACAAAACCATTAATTTGCGCAGCAATCTCAGGCTGTACTCTAACTTCGATATCTTCGTTATCTGACTCAATTGCTGAGCCACCATGTAATTGAGTAGCACGAGCTAACGCTGAAGAAACTGTACTATGACTTATTTCCTCTGCTGTGGAAGATATCCAAGCTGCAGTTGCAATTTTTTCAAATAAAGCAGCTATTGCGTCATCAGTAGAGTGAGCAATGGGCAAACCAATTGCCAAATCCCAGATAACTACTCCAGAGTAAGTTTTACCGTGCTCACTCAATAGCCAAGCACGAATACTCTGCAAAGCCAGTGCTAAAAAAGCAATTACGTGCGATTGCAATGCTGTGTCGGAAGGGTTTTCAAGCAAGGATAACTTAAGATCTTGATACGCTAAGCCATCACTTATCTGGCTGTATTTATTATCAGAATAATAAACGCTGCACGGTAATAAGTATCTATTAACACTTGGCGCATTTCTAAAAGGCACCGCATAGCTTAACTGCCGTTCATTATCAGTAATCACAGCTTTTAATGTTGACGTACCAAAATCCAAACCTAACGATAAAAACTTCTCATCTGCAGTGCGCCCTAAGCAGGTTTGTATACCTGACTGTGGCCAAGTGAGTAACTGATTTGTAATGTCGTTTGAGTACTGCCAAGTGAAGCGCGCATCATCTTTAGCAATGATTCTGTCTTCTTCTTCTGGAGCTAATTGAGCAGCTAATATCTGTTGAGCTTGCCGTTGCTTTTGAACAGTATTGTCCGCAGCCGGGTGTGTATAGCCTAAGAATTGATTTTTGAATGGCTTATTACGATGAGCCTGCTTGGGAGCAACAGGTCTCTTTGCTTTTGCAGATTTATGCGTTTTATTATTTGGCGTAGATTTAGCCTGAGGCTTCTTTGCAACTGGCTTCTCAGGTAAAGCAACACCTGCTTTCTCAAAAGCATCTTTTAACAGCCCTGCTAATTTCATAATAATTTAATCCCCAACCCAAATAACACCTGCGGTTACAAAATGGTTGGCAGCTTCCAGCTTTTTTTTATGCTGCAGTTCTGCTATCCGTTGCTCGACTCGCTGTTTCATTTTTTTTATTTTTCCCTGTACTGCAGGTATCAATCGTATCTTATTTTCATTGCCTGAGGTGCGAGCATCATTAATACGGACGTGCTGTTTTTTTATTTCTAAATTATTGCGTTCAACAATAATTTTTATCATCAAGTTCACACGATCATTATTCTCATTGAGCATCGACTGTTCAATATCTTTAAAGCGGTCTTGAATAAGATCCTTGCAGTCAAAAAACACATCAACAACACGCTCTTTATCGACTAAGTTACCCGCAGCTGTCCAGTCCGTACCATTTATTGCTGCCATATTAACTAGCTTCTCTGCTACATCATCTTCGATAGGCGCTTGCGCATCTAAATTTTGAACGGTATATACCAGCCTCTCTTGAGTTTCAGCTCCGGAGAAGCTCCAGCGCGAGACTAAGAAAACATACATACCTTTATCAAAATCGTCTGAATTGAGTTGTACAGCGCTGACGGGATACCTTTTCTGAGCATGCTGAGGCTTACTTAGCTGCTCTGTTACGAAACGAACCAAGGGATGCTCTTGGTGGATCCTCTCATATTCGTCTGTATGTCCTTGATAGGCGTTTTCAAAAACGATGGGTAATGGGCGGCCTGTTAATAAGCCTGTCTGCTGCTGTAAATTATTTTTTTGAATAAAGTCAGCTAACTGAATACGCAAATCAATAGACAGTTCAAGGTCATATTGTTGCAAAGCGCTATCATGTTGCACCAAACGCGTGCCTTGAAACTCTGAGCAAATATAATCAGTTACATAAGCATAAAGGTCTTCAGATTGAATGTAGCGCCCAAGCTCTTTAGCAGCACGCACTTTATTGATAATAAAGTCACCGTGGGCCACAAGGTCAGGCGCTCTTGTTTCAAGCTCCTGTTGTTTTTGCTGGACAGCCTCTAAGGCCAAAGTACTTTGTTCAATGCGTCGCAACTCCTCATCAGGTGTGAGCTGATGACGAAATAAATCTCGGGTCATTTTTTGAATTTCGCCGCCTAAGACGTCTTCCATACTCCCGAAGGCTTGCTTAAAAATATCCAAACGATCCAACAATCGATCGTAAATACGCTCATCAATCGTATTGGCGTACATCAAGTTCCAAATTAAGATCTTATCTGCCTTCTGGCCTAGGCGATCAATACGGCCAATCCTTTGCTCAATACGCATTGGATTCCACGGCAAATCATAATTAATCAGTAGTGAAGAAAACTGTAAGTCGATACCTTCAGAACCAACTTCAGACGATAACAATATCTGCGGCCCATCCACTGCACTAAAGGCATCAAGTGTTTTCTTCTTATCACTACCACCTTGTAAAACAATGCAGCTAAAACCATCAGCAGTTAAACGCTCATGCAAATAGCCCAAGGTATGTCTAAAGAAGGAAAACAGAACAACTTTTTCACCCGCATGGGTCAACGAATACTTGCGTAGATTATCAGCAAGAATTGTGTACTTGCTGTCAAACTCCTTAAGCTTTTCGTAGCCTCCAGCCTCTTGCGCAATTGATACAAGATTTTCGATCATACTGTTTAAAGCTGAGGGCTCTACAATTGGAGCATCATCTAGCTCGTCAGTGATTTCACTTAAAGTTTCACTCAAGCCTGAAATCTGCCCCGTCTTTATTTTTTCTTGCCAAGCTCGACAGGCCGCTGGCATCGAACTCACCATTTGTCGTTGCGGCATGGTTAAAATAAAGCCTGCTAATAATCCATTTTTTTCACAGTAGTCACGCACTTCGTGTGTCACATCATTATAAAAGCGTGTTTCAATTTCATTTAACGGCGCTCGAAAATCAGACGGTGCGCGTAAGACCCTATTTTCCTGCACATCACGCTTTAATGTTCGAGTGACCAGCTTACTAAGTGGATGCACTTTATCCAGCCTGTTAGCAATCTCTGAACGCTTGGCAGGATCTTTTAAATCTGTATTGGAAGGTGGTTTTTTCAAAAAAGCGGCAAGCTGTTTACTTTCACTCAAAAAATCATTAGCCAAAGCTTCTTCTATCGCCTCACAAAAGCTTTTACGTGTAGCTAAGCCCTGCAACACTGTGTCACGAAGCTGCACAATAGGCCGCGTTACACTCATACTGAGCTGGAATAAATACGGGTCTGGAAAAATAGATTCATCTAATAGCCGCAGCAAGTTAAACAAATCTGTTTCACCTAGCTGTATAGGCGTGGCAGACAATAACACTAGGCTTGCCGCATGCTCTCTCAGCAACTGGCCAAGCTTATTAGTTTTGGTGCCTTCGTTACGTAAATAATGGGCTTCATCAATAATGAGCAAATCCATTAAATGACTATCACTTTGCACAGCATTTTCTAAAAAACGCGCCAGCTTTGCTGAACTACGCTGATTATCTAAGGACTCATAATCTTGCGGAGGCCTGAGCCCTTGCATACTCGCGATCAAGGCAAACTCTTGATTGGGCTTGCTTTGGACACTCTCAAAACGATCAAGCAATTCATTAGCATCCACAATCTCTGCTTTAACATCAAAGCGGTGCAATAACTCCTCACGCCACTTATTGCGCAGTACCGCTGGGCACAATACTAAAAGACGTCTTGCATCAACCCTCGCGCGCAATTCAGTCCAGATAAGACCAGCTTCAATTGTTTTACCCAAACCAACTTCATCTGCGATGAGAATGCTGTTGTTGGGAGAATCAAGAAACTGCAGAACAGGCTTAAACTGATGTGCATAAAAATCAGTGTTTGTCGTATTTAAACTATAAATTAAGTTGGCAAGACGGCCGCTAAGCCTGTTGTAGGTAATGGTAGAGCGTAGATTGTTGACCAGCGCATAACGTCCAGATTTAAAGCACGCGGTTGGACTTGTACTGTCTTGATTAACGAGTTCAAGAGCACTCGGTGGAAAGTGATCTTCAGTGCCATCAAACAAGACCACCTGTAAACGCAAGCGACGACCACTGCCTTCAGTGTCTTGCCCGACAATGCCAGTGCGTTGGGGATTGTCTTTTAAGCGGACGCGCGCGCCAGGTGCAAACTCATTCATCGTATTACTTCAACTCCATGTATAACTTAAAGGTTAGTATCTTTTATAACAGCTCAAGATCATAAGTAAGGCGCTGAAATAAATTCAGGCTACCTTTAAATTATTTTTGAAAAAGTAAATTAATGCTTACGAGCAGCAGCTTCATTTTCACACAAAACAAAGTAAGCATTTCTTGGTATGTCTTCATAATACCCAGCTCCCTGCCTTCCAACTAATACACCTAGTGCTTGACATGGATAGACAAGCTGCCATTTTCCATCAAGCTTAATAAATGTCACGCCAGTTGCGTCTTCATGGACAGCTCGTCTTTTGGGTGAAGAGCTTTCATAAATCCACCATACATAAGGGTTGCTTGTAACTTTTTGCTGCACCTGGGAGAGCATAGAATGAGAAAGTTCTCTGAGTGTAAACTTCGGATTACTTTCTATAGTCTTACGTGCAATGTTCAGAGCGTGAGGATTAGTCCATGCCTTATGTATTTCAACGTTTGATAACATAGTGGTTGTACCTTGCGGACTTGCTACACCTGTAACCCATGGCTTAGCCAATTTAGCTCTAGAAGCTAACCTTAGCTTTGCTCCCTTAAGATCAGGGTCATCTTTCAAATACAATTTCCACAGCATTTCTATAGATTTTTCCATCTTCTGAATCCTTCTAAAAACGGGAAATCACTATTATTATCTAAAATCACTTAGCACTCATTGCCTGTCGAATCAGGCCTATTAGATAAGGCAACGCAGACGCATTGTTAAATATAAATTCTGCAGCACCATTAATTACGATACTGCTATATCAGTTACAAATCGTAGAATTACCAACGCGGGTGCATGTTGTACCGCCTGTGCCGATGGTGGTGTTACCGATTCGATGCACGGTTGTGCCGTTTGAGTTGAGCATGGTATTGCCGACTTGCGTGGACGATGTGCCGTTTGAATGGATTGTGGTGTTGCCGATACGGTTGGATGAGCTGCCGTCAGAGCCGTAGGTATGATTACCGATATTGTTGTAGCTGGTACCATCAGAGCCGATCGTGGTGCTGCCAATATTGTTATAGGTCGTACCGGGCTGGCCATGGTAGTAACTGTCTGCTTGAGCGATACCTGCTCCACATAAGAAAAGTACTGCGACTGCTGCTAACTTTTTCATACTGTTCATCCCTTTTTAATTTAATGATTGTCACTAAAATGCCAGTGTACGGTAGCCAGTGGTTAATTAACTGTATAGCGGCTGCCGCCCTATTCTTACCTATATATGCAAATACTCACTGCACAAGCGCCTGATCGACGAGCGCATCAGTGAGCTGGACTTGGGTTTCTTGTGACTGCTGTAGGTTAGCTTTCAACTGGTCGCAGATTTTCATTAACTCATCAACCTTAGCAACAATACGATGTTGCTCTAAAATAGGAGGAGTAGGTAATAAAATTGAGCGACTTTTTGTTACTGAAATATTATCTTGTCCTGCTGTTCCTATGAGTTCAATTTTATCAAGAAACATACCTGAGATTAAGTATGTATAAATATACTTATTGAGTTCTGAAACAATCGGACGAAATATAACAATAGCTTGATTACAGTTCCACTCAGGGTAAGTGCTAGGAATAATAGCTATTTTACCAAGAGGCGGACCAACAATATTCATCACTACATCCCCAGGAATAAGTAGTGATCGTTTTAATGTTGAAGCGTGATAATTTTCTTCAACAAACTGTGATTTATACTCAAAATCAATTTGCTGATTTTTTATATTATAAACCTTCAAATACGGCACACCTTTATCTTCACTAAAGAAGCTTTTAGGTGGCGTAGATCCAGAAGTTATACCGTTACAGATATCATCTAGCCTGCACCATTCCCATCCTGGCGGCAAATCAAACAACTGCTCTTCTTCAGCAATCGGCGGTAATAGCTTCTGCGGCTTAATCTTTTTATCTTTGATTAACTGCGCTTTTTCAGCTGCTATTTTTTCCAGCAATACTGCTGCAGGTTCATCGTCTGGATCTTGCGGTACCAGCTTACCCATCACAGCTAACTGCAGTAGGGTTTGTTTGAGTGCTTCGATGCTTTGTTCCGAGGTGAACAGCGTAGCAAAGTGCTCAGACACTCTAGCCCAGTTTTGCGCCATCTCGTTGGCGTTAGCGCTATCGGTTAGGGTTGCTAATAGGACTTCGACCAAGGTAGCGTGAGCATCAATGCTGGTTTCAGTTTGCTGCTCGAGTTGGTCGCAGAGCAGCATAAGCTCATCGACTTTAGCGACAATGCGTTGTTGCTCATTCGCAGGAGGAACCGGAATTAAGCCCATAAAAAACTGCTTATCATTGATAGCAGGGTAAGCTACCCCTGTCTGGCAGCTCTCGACATAACTTACAAAACTAGGAGACCTTAAGTATCGATATATAAAGCTACTACACATTCCTTTTAGTGGATGAATGATAGCGAATGCAGTACTTGCTATTGGCTCAGGCACAAACTCTTGATCGACAACCGCAATATTCAATAAATAAGGCCGGACTGTTGAGTAAATCACTGTTCCTTTTTTAACTAATTTTCTCGCTCGTGACGGCGCTTCCTCTGCATTTAATACTGAAGCCTCTCCAATCAAACCAAGTTCTTTATTTATTGACCCAACATCAATGTAAGTAAAGCTGCTATCTGGCTTTTTTTGTCCCCAATCGTATCCAACATCTTGCAGCCGACACCACTCCCACCCCTGCGGTAGCTCAAAAGGTTTTTCATCTTCACCAACTTCAGGCAGTGGTTTACTTTTCTTTACTTTGCCTTCTTTAATCAGCTTAGCTTTTTCTGCAGCTATTCTTTCAAGCAACACCGAAGCAGGCTCATCATTAATGTCTTGCGGCACCAGCTTGCCACGCACCGCCAACTCTAAAATCAACTCACGCAGCTTTTTAATTCCATACAGCTCATACCTTTTACTGCTACCACGCCCCGCCGTGGACTTTGCTAAAATTGCACTGGTCCAAATATCAATATGCTCAGTAATCAGTTGTTCTACCTTGCTCATGATTATTCGCCCTGCGCCGTGTTATCTGCGAGCGCAGCACTCAAAATATCTTTGAGCTGATCACGTAACTGACTGATGCTCTGCTGTTGCTGGGCATAGCTGGCAAGTAACTCATCCGGATCGTGGTTAATCACTTCACCTTGGTGCGGGTTTTTAATATCAAGGTTGAAGTTGCGGGCAATTACATCCTCAATACTGACCTTCCACGCCTGCTCATTTTCAACGCGGCTGGCAAAGCCATCGGCTTCACTACCCCACCAATCAATTTCTGCTTGAAACTCTTCAAACTTCATCGGTCTTGTTTTGCTGTAGTTCTTCACGCCTGCAGGGTACGGGTGCTCATAAAACCAAATATCGCGGGTGGGCTGGCCTTTAGTGAAAAACAACAGGTTGGTTTTAATGCCGGTGTAAGGGTTAAACACGCCATTGGGTAAACGAATAATGGTGTGCAGATTACACTCTTCGGTGAGCATCTTTTTCAGCTTGGTCTTTACACCTTCACCGAATAAAGTGCCGTCTGGTAAAACCACAGCAGCGCGGCCTTGATCAGCCAGCAGCTCAATAATCAGCTGTAAAAACAAATCGGCGGTTTCACGGGTTTGCAGGTCAGCTGGGAAATTCTTCTCAATGCCCTGCTCTTCAGTGCCACCAAAAGGTGGGTTGGTGATGATCACATCAATATCGCTATCCCAACTGGATAAAGGCTTACTGAGCGTGTTGTCATGGCGGATTTGCACCGGCACTTCTATACCGTGCAGCATCATATTGGTGGTGCAGAGCAAATGCGGCAGCTGCTTTTTCTCAAAGCCTAAAATCTGTTGCTGCAGGGTTTTATGATCTTCAGCGGTTTTCACATAGTTGTTTTTAACATGATCAAACGAGCAGGTTAAAAAGCCACCGGTACCACAGGCCGGATCCATAATGCGCTCGCCCAGCTTGGGATCAACACGATCGACAATAAAACGTGTTACCGCACGCGGGGTATAGAACTCACCGGCATTACCAGCACTTTGTAAATCACGCAGCAACTGCTCATAGATATCACCAAACAAGTGACGCTCACCGGAACGGGTAAAGTCGATTTCATTGAGTTTATTAATCACTTGGCGTAACAAGGTGCCGTTTTTCATATAGTTGTAGGCATCGCTCAAACCTTGACGCACCACAAAGCCACGCGGGTTGGTATCAATGGGCGCAACAAGATTTTTTAGATCAGTAAACAGTTGATCATTGATAAAGCTCAGTAACTCATCACCGGTCATGCCTTCAGCATCAGCAGCCCAATTGCGCCAAAGGTACTTTTCTGGAATGGGTGCAGTGTAGTGATCTTGCTCAAACTCAAGCGCTTCTTCTTGCGCATCAAACACTTTAAGAAACAGCAGCCAAGATAATTGTCCTAATCGCTGAGCATCACCATCCACGCCGGCGTCTTGGCGCATGATATCTTGAATAGATTTGATAACGGAACTGATCGACATGCTGTTTCTCTTTTAAATGGGTGTTTCAAATAAAGTAAGCCCCAATACGGGGCTTGAATACATAAAACCCGGCGTGCTTGCTTAAGCTTGCTTGGGTGGCAACCAGTAAATCTCAGCCTCCAACTCACTCACGGCCTGCTGGTAGTCTTGCTTGGTACCAAAACCCTGCTTAACGATCTCCATGGGCGTGCCCAGCTGATCCAGTGGCTGCACTTTCAGCACGTTAAGACTTTCGATTTCTTCCACACCTGCATCAGCGTACTTATCCAGCAAGGCATTGAGCACGGTCTGCGCCGTCTCTGAATACTTGGTAAAGTAGTTGCGCTTTTTAACCTGATTGGCACGTTCACGACGGGTCAAAGGTGGTTGATCATAAACCACATGACAGATCAGGTCGAAAGGATCCATATCTTGACCCACTTCGTCCTGCAGCGCTTGCCAAATAATACCGGCATTGGCCAGCTCATCGATAATCGTTTGCTTGCGATCCGCTTCATGCCAACGCTTAGTAAAATCATCCAAACTGGCAAACTGCTTGGTGAAGGTTTTACGGGTGTAATCCTGGAATGATTCAGTCACCAGCTTGCCGTCTGCATCATAATACTGCACTCGCTGCGCCACTATTTGCACAGGCACACCTTTGACGTAGTATTTTTTAGCGGACTCACCACCCTCGCCGCCGCCAAAGGGACCATTCTCACCTTCACCTGTTGGCTTAACGTAATCACCCGCCTCTTCAGCTTGCTCTTCGCCAGCCGTGGTATCCAGCTCTTCATCCGTCTCACCGTTGATGATTTCTTCGAGCTCATCACCACCTTCGTTAATCTGTCCTGACCTAACTGTCATGATGCGCTCTGGAATCCCATCGAAACGCTCGTCAGCAAATAACTCGGTAGCTTTTTTAAAGTCGAGAATGGTAAACCAAAGCTTGCTGTACTTTTCATTGATACGCGTACCGCGACCAATGATTTGCTTAAACTTGGTCATCGACTTGATGTTTTGGTCCAGCACAATCAGCTTGCAGGTTTGCGCATCGACACCAGTGCTCATCAACTCAGAGGTGGTGGCAATCACAGGATAAGCACGCTTAGGATTAATAAAGTTATCCAGCTGCGCTTTGCCGAGCTCATCATCACCGGTGATTTTCATCACATATTTATCGTTTTTCTGCATCTGCTCTGGATTGCAATTAATCAGAGCACGACGCATACGCTCGGCATGGTCAATGTCATTACAGAATACGATGGTCTTGGCCATTGGATCGGTGCGCTGCAGGTAGCTGCTGATGGTTTTTGCCACCAACTCAGTGCGCTCATCAATTACTAGAGTGCGGTCAAAGTCTTTTTGGTTGTAGATACGGTCATCGATCAGCTCGCCATGCTTATCAGTCTGCCCTTTGGTCGGACGCCAGCCTTGCAGGTCAATATCCAAGTCCACACGCACCACTTTGTAAGGTGCTAAAAAGCCATCCTCAATACCTTGCTTTAAGGTGTAAGTATAAATTGGATCGCCAAAGTAATCCGAATTGGACACATCTTCGGTTTCTTTCGGCGTGGCGGTTAAGCCCACTTGGGTGGCACTACTGAAGTATTCCAAAATCTCACGCCAAGAGCTGTCTTCTGCGGCACTGCCACGGTGACACTCATCAATCACAATCAAATCAAAGAAGTCAGGCCCAACTTGTTTAAAGGCTTTCTGCGATTCTTCTGGACCGGTTAAGGCTTGGTATAAGCCGAGGTGAATTTCAAAGGCTGGATCAACTTTACGGCCTTCGATCTTGGTCATCGCTGTGCCAAACGGCTGGAAGTCATTAATACGAGTTTGATCAACCAAAATGTTGCGGTCGGCTAAAAACAAAATGCGCTTTTTATTTCGCGCTTTCCACAAGCGCCAGATGATTTGAAACGCCGTGTAGGTTTTGCCTGTACCAGTAGCCATCACTAACAGAATGCGATCTTGGCCGCTCGATATGGCTTCAATGGTTTTATTAATGGCTTGCAGCTGGTAGTAACGGGGCATTTTACCGCTGCCATCATCGTGATAATCCTGAGTGATGATGGGCAGCTGTGCCTGCGTATAGCCTTTCCACTGGCAGTACTTACCCCATAGATAAGCGGGTGATGGAAAGTCCGCTAGAGCAATCTCAGTTTCGATGTGCTGGGTATTGGTTTTGTCATGAAAAATAAAACCATCGCCATTAGAAGCAAAGACAAAAGGCACTTCAAGCAAGCTGGCATAATCCAACGCCTGCTGCATGCCCTTGCCTATTTCGTGCTTATTCGCTTTCGCTTCAATCACGGCAAGCGGTAAATTGGGCTTATGGTAGAGGACAATATCGGCTGATTTAACTGTCTGCCGCGCAGCCATTTGACCACGCACAACCACCTTACCATCGCGCAGTTTCACTTCTTCACGAATCTGCGTCATATCATCCCAGCCTGATTTTTTAATGGCAGGGAGAATGAATTTACTGATGATGTCAGCTTCGGTGAGTTTGGACTTGTCGATACCTGCCATGGCGTTGGGCTTCCTGTCTAGCGTTGTTAATGAGTGGCACTTTAACATGTAAGAGCCACATTACTATAACAGCTGGCTACTGCACTGATCTGCACAATAAGAAAGCACTAATCCAAACCAGCTAACTAATATAGTTTTGATGACTGACGCTTCATAATGACTATCGGCACGCCGTGACTGACTACCCAGCTTTAAGGTACCTCGCGCACAAGCTCAACGAGCTGAAAGCAATCTTAAAACCACCAAAAATAAATCAAGCACGAACCATGTCGATCATAAAAGATTCAAATCAATCATCCGTGACGCAAAACTGGTCACAGAAAGGGTCACAGCAAGAATACGCATAGATAATTTAGGAAAAAGACAGGGTTTTTGCTACCCAGAAACGAAAAAACCCGTTAAGTATCAACTACTTAACGGGTTTTCGTAATATGGCGCAGTGGACGGGACTCGAACCCGCGACCCCCGGCGTGACAGGCCGGTATTCTAACCAACTGAACTACCACTGCGCAATTCTTGAAAGATTATGGTGGGTGATGACGGGATCGAACCGCCGACCCTCTGCTTGTAAGGCAGATGCTCTCCCAGCTGAGCTAATCACCCATGTCTCTCGAAGTGGTGCGTATATTAGAGGTCAAAACCACTCTTGGCAAGCTCTAAATAGGTTTATTCTTATAATTAATCCAATGACTTAGCAAAACCGCCGATATTCACGTGTGTTCAGCTCAACTTTGCCAAGGATTCAACACAGATGGCACCAACATCATTGCCGATAGCCCAGTCATCAGCAAAACACCGAGATGGCTGACAGGCTACTTTTCCCTGCGGCTTTATTGGCAAAGACACTATACTGCGCAGCTGCTAATGAACTATCCACTGCTAAAAACCTACAAACGTTCATTGCTACAGTTCTTATTTTTAGATTAAGAGTCTGCACCTTACAAACAATCACTGATATTATATACAGCATATTTATACTCAGCCATACCAAGCAAGAAGCGTCTGCACTTGCCATCAAAACGCTGAGCTCATTGTCCTCACATTATATTTGGAGTTTTTATGTGGTTTCGTAACCTGCTGATGTACCGTTTAACATCAGACACACCTTTAACAGCTGACGCCTTAGAAACTGCACTGGCCGCTAAGCCTGCACTGCCCTGCGGCAGTCAAACACTTTCAACCTACGGCTTTGTTGCGCCCTTTGGCAAAAATGAAGACGCACCATTGGTACACAGCGGCCAAGGTTTCTTACTTATTTGCGCGCGCACTGAAGAGCGCATTTTGCCAGGCAGCGTCGTGCGTGATGCCGTCAAAGAAAAAACCGATGAAATCGAAGCAGCTGAAGGCCGTAAGGTTTACAAAAAAGAGCGTGATCAAATTAAAGATGAAGTCACGCAAGCGCTGCTGCCGCGCGCATTTATTCGCCGCTCCAAAACATTTGCAGCTATCGCACCGGCGCAAGACTTAATTCTAGTCGACACTGCCAGCACGAAACGCGCGGAAGAGCTGCTCTCGACCTTGCGCGAAGTGCTAGGCAGCTTGCCTGTACGCCCGATCGCCGTTAAAGCAGCGCCCACTGCAACCTTTACTGAGTGGGTTAAGCAGCACCAAGCCAGCAACGGCTTAGTCTTAACCAATGAGTGTGAATTGCGCGACAGTGCCGAAGATGGTGGCATTATCCGTATCAAGCGCGAAGACTTGGCCAGCGAAGAAGTGCAAATGCATTTAGCCGCAGGCAAGTTAGTCACCCAGCTGACTTTGGCGTGGCAAGACAAGCTAAGCTTTTTGATCGATGACAAACTCACCATCAAGCGTCTTCGCTTTGAAGATTTACTCTTGGATCAAGCCGAAGAAGACGGTGGCGATGATGCAGCCAGCCAGTTTGATGCTAGTTTTATTCTGATGATGATGACTTTCGTTGAGTTTATTCCAGAACTTATCGAAGCTCTAGGTGGTGAAGAAATCCCACAAGGGATTTAATGCTTACCGCTACTATGCCAGCGTAGCCATGGATGGCGCAGCTCCGCAATCGAGTTAGGGTGATTGAGCAGCATTAGCGAGGCACGTCAGGCGCTAAACTTGCTCAATGATTGCTGCTGATCATTTGAATCAAAGCAAAGCCCTCTAAACCTTTAGCAGCCAAGCTTGCCGCTGCTCAGCTGTATGAAAGGTCCAGGCTAAAAAGCGACTTTGTTTCTGCCCTTGCGCCATACTGCAGACCCGCACATCCATAGCGCCTACTTGCTTTAAGACACGCTGCAATAAACGAATATGCGCAGACTTTGATACTAGCGTGGTAAACCACAGCACCTGCTCAGCGTAATCCTTACTCTCTTTGATCATATTGCGTACAAAAGTTAGCTCACCGCCTTTACACCATAACTCGTTACTTTTGCCACCAAAATTCAATGCCGGTAACTGGCGCTGCGGCGCTTGTTTACCTAGATTGCGCCATTTGCGCTGACTACCACTGGCCGCCTCGCTAGCACTGCTATGAAAGGGTGGGTTACACAGGGTACAGATCACCCGCTCATCAGCGCGCAAGATGCCCTTGAAAAAAGCAGACTTATCTGCCTGCAAGCGCAGCTCAATCATCTTATCTAAATCATTCGCTGACAGTGTTTCAGCGGCGCTGGCCAATGCTTTAGGATCAATATCACTTGCAATAAAGCGCCAACCATAATCATGATGACCTAATAATGGATAGATACAATTCGCGCCTGTCCCCACATCTAACACAGTAAAATCAGCGCCACGCGGAATCTCACCTTGCCCATCAGTACTTAACAGATCAGCCAAACCATGAATATAATCCGCACGCCCCGGCACCGGCGGGCACAAATAACCTTCAGGAATGCGCCAGTTTTTAATGCCATACAATTGCTTTAATAATGCTGCGTTAAACACCCGCACCGCGGCAGGGTTGGCAAAGTCGATACTTTCTTTGCCATAAGGATTAATGATCACGAAAGCCTTTAAGCGCGGCTCAACAGCAATCAGTGCAGCAAAGTCATAACGGCCCTGATGGCGGTTACGCGGATGCAACAATGCGCGCGCTGATGGTGTGTTCATAAACAAGAATCCTTACTGGTGCTATAAAAACGCAGTATACCAGCAAGCAAAGAAGGCTCTACAGCGGCCTACTTTAAATTGAGTTTGAATCTGTAAACCGAACGGAAGGGCGGACATGTATGCCCGCGATTATAGATATACGGGTGTTTTTAAATCATCTTGCGTATTTAACCGCAAGCCGTGATAAACGGTAGGGTGGGCATTTATGCCCACGAATCGCAAAGGCTTCATTGTTGACGATATTCCCGCGGGCAACGAGTGTCCGCCCGATTTTGCGTTCGCAGCGGTTGGTGCTGTGCATAAATGCTGCAATATATCGCGCCCTGGGCGGGCATTTGTGCCCGCGATTTAGGGTGCAAGCAATACAGAAGATTAGCTTTCTGGACGCACGAGCAACGCCGAACCCCAAGATAAGCCCACACCAAAGCCCGACAACAGTACATTACGCCACTGATCATTAAAGCCATAATGCTCAAGCAACATTGGAATCGATGACGACACCGTATTACCCGCACCAAACATATCTTTAATCACTTTGCTGCCATTATCGCCGAGACGCTTAGCAATCGCATCAACAATTGCACCACTACCCTGATGTACACAAAATGCATCGACATCATCCATGCTCATATGCAGATCATCCAACACTTCCTGCATATGTGGAATGATTTTTAAACTGGCAAAGTTAAACACTTGACGGCCATTCATATGAAAACAGCCTTCTTTCACCGCTAAATACTCAGCACCAGCGCCATCACCGCCAAAGCGTGACGGCCCCAACTCCCACACCGGATCTTCAGCCATCCAAGTTGCAGTGGCTGCATCACCAAATAGCAATGTGGTCATCCGATCAGAGCGATCCATGATTTTTGAGTAAGGATCTGCGGTGACTAAAATAGCATTTTTCAGGCCCGCCGCCTGCATAAAGCCCTTGAGCACATACAAGCCATACACATAGCCCGAACATCCGAGCGACACATCAAAACAAGCTGCGTGAGTCGACAGACCCAACTTATGTTGAACAATTGCCGACGTATGCGGCAGCCCTTCAGCATCACCATTTTGCGTCACAACCACCAGCGCCTGAACATCTTCAAGCTTTAAATCAGCGCTTTTAGCGAGCAAATTCTGCACAGCACGCACACACAAATCCGAGGTTTCTTCATCGTCGCCCTTCACAGACAAAGTCGTTGTGCCGAGCTTATTGTGTACAAATTCTTCATCGCGGCCAAAGCTCTGCGCTTGTGCGATGTTATCAATTCTTCCCTCGGGGATATAACTTGCAATACTGCGTATGCCAATCATCGTGCATCTTCCACGTTAAAAGCCGTCTTAGATGACCGCCAGCTCAGCACTCGACTTGAGAGTCACTGATAAGTAAAAAGATACGCACATCACTGCACGTTATCTGCTGTCGACCAACCTTTAAATTCTGTTTGTGCTGTGACGCCTCACAATAGCCTGACGACACATAACGCGCTATAGGCCAAAGGGCGTAAGCCTGATAGTGAGCAACAACAGACTTATTATCCACAACACACCAACCTGCATCTTGGTCAGTAACCGCGTATATTCTGTGTATCAAGGCCTTTGCGTGGCAGTCCAAGCGATGACAACTTTAACACACAACATAACGCTACCCAGCGATTATCAAGTCTCTAATTTTTTAACCTTTCACCAGCGTGATAGTCAGCAATTTGCCGAGCGGGCCTGTCATAACACTCTCGCAAAAGGCTTAATCTGGGAAAACACCCCAGCCTGCTTAAGCATTCGCTTTAGCCCTGGACATGCTTATGCGCAACTGCAGCTAGAAACCAATCAGCCTACAACAAAGCTATTACAGGATTGGGCTGCTTGGTTGGACTATTTCTTGGGCCTTAAGCAGCCCACCGCTGACTTTTTCCAGCAGCACCAACACCACCCAGAATTCGGTGCATTACTACGCCAAAACCCAGGTTTACGCGTGGCACAAACCAGCAGCCCCTTTGAAGCCATCAGCTGGGCAATTATCGGCCAGCAAATCAGCGTTACTGCTGCATTAAATATACGCCGTCGCTTTATTAAGCTGACTGGCGAGCAACACTCATCTGGCCTCTGGTGTTACCCCGATGCACAGCGCGTTGCTCAGGTATCCATTGACGAACTGCGCAGCGTTGGTTTGTCATTCAACAAAGCCCGCGCTATCGCTCAGATCAGCCAACTACTCAACAGCCAAACCTTAAAATTCCCCCAGCACGTCAACGCAGACAATGTAGAACAACTGCGCACTGAACTATTAGCCATTACTGGCGTTGGTCCTTGGACAGTCAATTATACGCTGATGCGTGGTTTTGGCTGGCTCGATGGTTCGCTACATGGCGACGCCGCTGTACGCCGTTATTTGCAGGTACTGCTCAAGCAAGACACGCTGAGCGCCAAGCAAACCGAGCAATGGCTTGCACAATTTACCCCTTGGCGTGCTTTAGTTGCTGCACATCTATGGCACTCACAAGGATTTAGTGGTTAAACGCAGTCAGCATTCTTGCGTAGCAGGTGTGGCATAATGGCTTTCTTTTTTGCCTGCTTAAGCTCATGACCCACATCCCTGATCGCATATTCAACACACCACTCGCGCAAGTTCCTGACTTCAAGTTCAATGAAGATGTGGTGCGCGTGTTTCCCGACATGATTAAGCGCTCCGTGCCCGGCTATCCAACTATTGTGGAAAACACCGGTGTACTGGCCGCACAATTCGCCCAAGCCAATAGCACGCTGTACGATTTAGGCTGTTCACTGGGTGCAGTCACCCAAGCTCTGCGCCGCCATGTCAGCCATAGCGGTTGTAAGGTGATTGCCGTAGACAGCTCCAGCGCCATGGTTGAACGCTGTCGCGAACACCTCAACGCGCAAGATGCAATGTTTCAAGAGTTGCTACCGGTGGAGGTGATTGAGGCGGATATCCTCAGCCTAACCCTGCAGCCCACCTCATTGGTTACGCTCAACTTTACCCTGCAATTTATCGCCCCCGAGCAGCGCTTAGAGCTGCTGCACAACATTCACAGCGCCCTACTCCCAGGCGGCGCTTTAGTGCTCTCAGAGAAGCTACGCTTTAACGATCTAGCCGAGCATGACCTGCTTAATGAGTTGCACTTGGCCTTTAAACGCGCCAATGGCTACAGTGAGTTGGAAATTGCCCAGAAACGCCGCGCCATCGAAAAAGTCATGCTACCCGACAGCCTTGAACAACACCGTGAGCGCTTATACAGCGCTGGTTTCAGCAAGGTTGTGGTGTGGTTTCAGTGTTTTAATTTTGCCTCGTTGATTGCCATCCCATGATTGATTACACCCCGTTAGTTCATCAACTCGCACGCACCCCACTCAAACAATGGTCGCGCGGTATTCAGCAACAATTTGATGAGCTATTCGCCATCAGCCACGGCGACCTACCGCGCTGGATGACCGCTGTCGATGCTCTGCCAGCATTGACGCCTGCCAGCGTGGAGCTAAAAACTGAATTCAAGCTGGACGGTCCCTGCAGTGACGCCGAGCGCGAGCAGTTACATACAGCCTTACAAGGCTTAATCCCTTGGCGCAAAGGCCCGTTTCATCTGTTTGATGTGCATGTCGATACCGAATGGCGTTCAGACTGGAAATGGGACCGGGTTAGTCCACATCTGGATTTAAAAGATAAGCGTATTTTAGATGTCGGCTGCGGCAACGGTTACTACATGTGGCGCATGCTCGGTGCCGGTGCCAAAACTGTGGTCGGGGTTGATCCAAACTGGCTGTTTTTCTGTCAATTTCAGGCCATGCGGCGTTTTTTTGATGCGCCGCCCGTCTGGCACTTGCCCTTCGCCTTAGAAGACTTACCAGCCAAGCTCGAAGGCTTTGATACGGTATTTTCGATGGGCGTGCTCTACCATCGCAAGTCGCCGATCGATCACCTCTTAGCGCTGAAAGACTGTTTAGTCAGTGGCGGCGAATTGGTGCTGGAAACCTTAGTAATTGAAGGCGACTGCAACCAAGTCCTAGTCCCCGAAGATCGCTATGCGCAGATGCGCAATGTCTGGTTTTTGCCGTCTGCGCCTGCGTTAGAGCTGTGGCTGCGTCGCGCTGGCTTTAAAGATGTGCGCTGCGTGGATGTCAGCCACACCTCAACCGACGAACAACGCTCCACCGAGTGGATGAAATATCAATCATTGGTTGATTTTTTAGATCCAAATAACCCAGAGCAAACCGTTGAAGGCCTACCGGCACCCATGCGCGCCGTGATTGTCGCGCGTAAGCCCTAAGCATTTGCGCGCAACAAGCGATGAACGCGGGCACAAGTGCCCGCCTTACGGTTTGTGTGATGCATATATCGTGGTTGCTGCGTGAGTATTAACCCGCCACTCGTGCCAAGGGAAATAACCGCTTAAAGTTATCCGTGGTTTGTGCCGCAAACTTTTCGTAGGTCACGCCACGCAACTCAGCGACAAACTTCGCCACATCCACCACATATTCAGGGAAGTTAGGCCGGCCACGGTGCGGCATCGGTGCTAAATAAGGTGAGTCGGTTTCTACCAGAATACGATCACTGGGCACTTGCAAGGCCACTTCTCGTAGCGCTGCAGCATTGCGAAAGGTCACGATACCGGAGAACGAAATGTAATAGCCCAAATCCAGCGCCGCTTTGGCCATCGGCCAGTCTTCAGTAAAGCAATGCATCACCCCAGCTTGCGACAATGCTGCTTCACGCAACAAGGCAAGCGTATCCTGCTTGGCTTCACGGGTATGCACAATCACCGGTTTGCCGCATTTGCGCGCCGCATCTAAATGCAAACGAAACGAATCCTGCTGCATCTGTGCCGTTTCAGACTGATAGTGATAATCCAAACCTGTCTCACCGACAGCAACGACACCTGGATGATTAAGCTCATCAAGCAACCACTGCATGGTCGGCTCACTGCCGCGGCTTAAATCCAGCGGATGCACACCCACTGAACAATCAACATCTGCATAGCGTTCGGTAAAGGCGCGCACCGTAGGTGCATTTTCTACACTGATGCCAATGCATAAAAAATGCTTAACCCCTCGTTCGCGTGCCGCTTGCAACGCGCTATCAAGACAGCCGTTGTATGCGGTTAAATCAAGACGATCAAGGTGGCAATGTGAATCAATAAGCATGGTGACAACCGCAGTTATAAATGAGTAGATGGTATGACTTTATAAGCCCGAGCTGCTAAAGCGTATGAGTTTGACGATCAGTTTTAA
This sequence comes from Pseudomonas sp. C27(2019), assembly GCF_008807395.1. Lineage (GTDB taxonomy): Bacteria > Pseudomonadota > Gammaproteobacteria > Pseudomonadales > Pseudomonadaceae > Denitrificimonas. Next base: position 529,688 of record NZ_CP043320.1, on the reverse strand, counting down.
GTGCGCCTGCTAGATAGGTTTCGATTTTGTTGCGAGTATTTGCACCGTCTTCATTAAACTGCACACCAACACCAGCAGCACGGTTACCTTGTGCGCCACGCGGTGTAATCCAAACAACTTTGCCAGCAACCGGTAAACGTTCTGGCTCTTCCATCAGGGTCAGCAACATAAAGACTTCATCGCCTAATTGTAATCTTTACTGGTCGGAATAAATAAGCCGCCATTTTTGATAAACGACATATAAGCCGCATACAATACGGACTTATCTTTAATGGTCAGGGTTAAAATACCACCGCGTGGGCCGATATTAGGGGGCAAACTCATAGCACCTTCCTTACAAATCATTGACCGTGTAATTTTAACAACTGGTTGCAGTTACAACCTAGGCCGATATTTAATTATACGCATAGATTCGCACTCTTATCGTGGCAACAATGTCTGCCAACGAATCAATAGCGCTTCTAACAACAAGTCCGCACGCAACGGCACGCGACGCAAAACCTTTTCTCGATGCTCAAGCAACCAATCTTGCGTCTCTGTTAAAACATCAAGCGGTGCGCGCGGTGCCACATGCTTGAGTACAACGCTCATATCATCCAAGCCCAGCTGGCTGTCATCTTCAGTCATTTTATAACGCAGAATCAATTGCGCCCACTGACAAAACCAGTCAAACAACAGCTCTTGCGGTATTTTCGCCCAAGCGACCGCGAGCTCACTGGGGCTACTCTGCTGTTTAAATAATTGCTTAACACCCATCACCACCTGCTCACGAATAGTCAGCACATCAGCACTTAATAATTTTTGTGCATTAAGTGGCGAACCTGACGCCAACGCCAACAGGGTACGGCACTGTTCCTCGCTTAGCTCAGCTTGCTGCTGCAACCACTCGACGCCGTGCGCTATGCTCGGTAGCGGACACACTTGCAAAACACAGCGGCTTTTAATGGTCGGTAACAAAAAACTAAATTGGTGACTGATCAGTAAAAACACAGTTGAACCAGCCGGCTCTTCTAGGCTTTTCAATAAGGCGTTGGCTGAGCCCGTGGTCATAGCTTCAGCAGGCTCAACAATCACCACTTTACGCCCGCCCTGCTGGGAGGTTTGCAATATTTTCGCCACCAACTCGCGCACACTGGCAATCAAAATGCCTTTGCCTTCTTCAGCGGGCTCTAAGCGCAGTAGATCTGGGTGGGTATCAGCAGCGTATAAATGACAGGCTGAGCATTGCCCACAGGACTGCTGTTGTAATGGCGATTTACACAGTAAAAACGCAGCAAAACGCTCAGCTAAAACACGCTTGCCGCTGCCCTCAGGGCCATGCAGCAAATAGGCATGCGCTTGCTCGCTGCGCCCTGCCAAGGTTTGCCAAAGCTCTGCCTGCCACGGATACAGACTAGTTTGCACGGGCACGTTCCACGATTTCTAGCAGATACACATCAAGGCATTTCTGTACGTCAGGCAACGCCAGTTGCGCATTGACGAGGCGAAAACGCTCAGGATCATCACTGGCACGTTGTAAGTAAGACTGACGTACCGCTTCAAAAAAATCCTGCTGCTCTTGTTCAAAGCGATCAAGCTTGCCACGTGCAACGGCACGTGCCATACCATCGGCAACTGGCAAATCAAATAACAAGGTCATATCAGGGCGCAAGTCTCCCTGTACAAACTGTTCGAGCAAAGCAATACGTGAACAATCCAAGCCGCGTCCACCGCCCTGATAGGCATAGGTGGCATCAGTAAAACGATCACAAATAACAATTTTACCTTCATCTAGAGCCGGCAAAATAATTTGCGCTAAGTGTTGCGCGCGCGCGGCAAACATCAATAGCAGCTCGGTATCAATTGCCATTGTTTCAGCATGCGGCGCCAATAAAATATTGCGAATTTGCTCTGCAAGCGCTGTTCCACCCGGCTCACGGGTTAACACCACACTCAAGCCTTGCGCTTGCAACTGCTCAGCAAGGTACGCCCGATTAGTGGTTTTACCAGCGCCTTCTGGGCCTTCTAAGGTAATAAATAATCCACGCATGATAGGTCCTTATTGGGTTGGCTTCGGCGCAGGGCTGGAGCGGTAGTCAGCGCGGCGTTTGAGCTGGTACTCACGTACCGCTTTGTTGTGCTCGGCGAGCGAGTTGGAAAATACATGGCTGCCATCACCACGTGCGACAAAATATAAACTTTTACCCGGTTTAGGATGCAAAGCAGCATAAATCGCCTCACGGCCTACCATGGCAATTGGCGTTGGTGGCAAACCAGAAATCACATAGGTGTTATAGGCTGTAGGGCGGCGTAAGTCTGCTCGAGTAATCTTGCCCGTATAGCGCTCGCCCATGCCATAAATAACAGTTGGATCGGTCTGCAATAACATACCGATAGCAAGGCGGCGCATAAACACCCCGGCAATTTCATCACGCTCGTGCGCCACACCGGTTTCTTTTTCAATAATTGAAGCCATGATTAATGCTTCGTATGGATTACTGTAGGGCAAGTCGTCGGCACGCTGCGCCCACTCTTCGGCTAAAACTTTCTGTAAGCGCTGATTGGCTTGGCGCAGAATATCAAGATCGCTTTGGCCGCGAACAAAATTATAGGTGTCTGGAAAAAACTGCCCTTCTGGATGAACGTCAGCCTGACCAAGTTGACGCATTAACTCGCTGTCACTGACCTCGCCAAGGGTATGTTGCAACACATCTTGTTGCGCTAATGCTGCTCGCACTTGGTTAAAGTTCCAGCCTTCTACTAGCGTGACACGGTGCTGGACAACATCACCCGTGCTCCATTTATTTAACAGTTGAGCGACATTCATGCCCGGCTCAAGTTGATACTCACCGGCATGCAGTGGCTGCACATGACCTTGCAAGCGCCAACTCAAGCGTAGCCAAAGCGCACCACGCAAGGCCCCTTGCTCCTCAAGCTGCAAAAGCAGTCCATTGGGCGTACTGCCTGCAGGAACATTCAGAACCTGCTCAGCTTCAAGCTGCAAGGACTGCTTAAGCACCTCGTTTTGCATCCAAAACAACAGGGCAGCGGCCATCACAACAAATAAACAGCCACTCAAAAAAGTAATTATCAGCTTACGCAACACGGCTCGTCATCCACTAAGTCGCTAATCAGTTGCTGCAGTTTACGGGTCATAGGGCCGACCGGCCAGCTTTGTTGCGCATAGCCTAGCACCGGCCAAATGCCGTAGAGACTGTTACATGTGAAGACTTCGTCAGCCTGCTGCAAGTGTTGCAAGGTGATATCCATGACGTGCGCCGCCAAGCCTGCAGCTTGAGCGCGCGCTAATAGCTCTGCTCGCATTACGCCTGCAACACCACAACGACTTAAGTCAGGGGTCAGCAACTGCTGGCTGTGGACAATAAAGATATTACTAAACACCCCATCAACAACATGCCCTTTCTGGTCAAGTAACAAGCCTTCAGCAAACGCAGGGTCAGACCACTCAGCGCGGGCCAACACTTGCTCTAAGCGATTGAGGTGTTTTAAGCCTGCCAGTAAAGGCTGCTCTGCAAGGCGCAGCTGGCATGCAAACAGGCGAACACCTTCGGCTGCATGAGCACTCGGCCATTGTGGCGCACTGGAGGCTTGTAAAATACGTTGCGGCACACAAGGGCTTGGACTGGCATAACCACGTTGTCCCGCACCACGCGTGAGGATTAACTTACACACGCCTTGGCCAAGCTGCTGCATATATGCCTGCAGTTCTGCACGTAACACAGGCATATCACAGGGTATAGCCAAGCGCTGGCAGCCGTCTTGCAAGCGAGCTAAATGCCGCTCAAACAATAGCGCGCGACCCTCTCGCACTTTAATTGTTTCAAATAGGCCATCGCCATAAGCCAAGCCTCGGTCAGCCAGCGCAATACAGTCGGCCGGCTGACCGTTAATCCAAGCTTGCACGTCTAACTGTATCGACGCAGTAGCAGCGAACCATTGGTACCACCAAAACCAAAGGAATTGGACAGCACTGCATCAATTTTCATCGCCTGCGCGTGATGCGGCACTAAGTTTAGGTCACAGCCTTCACTCGGCTGATCAAGATTGATAGTGGCTGGTGCAACTTGATCACGCAACGCTAAGATACTGAAAATCGCTTCAACCGCACCAGCAGCGCCCAACAGATGTCCGGTCATCGACTTGGTTGAACTCACAGCTAACGCCTGTGCATGCTCAGCAAAAACGCTCTTTATCGCATTCACTTCAGCCAAATCCCCAGCCGATGTCGAGGTACCGTGTGCATTGACATACTGTACTTGATCAGGATTCATCCCAGCATCACGCAACGCATTGGTCATACAGCGCGCTGCACCATCACCCTGCTCAGGCGGCGAGGTCATATGATACGCATCAGCACTCATGCCAAAGCCTGCCACTTCAGCATAGATGCTTGCACCACGAGCCTTAGCATGCTCAAGCTCTTCAAGCACCAAAGTACCGGCTCCATCAGATAACACAAAGCCATCGCGATCGACATCCCAAGGACGGCTGGCTGCCTGCGGGTTATCATTGCGCGTGGACAGTGCACGAGACGCAGCAAATCCACCAAGACCCAAACCGCAGGCGGCCATTTCGGCACCGCCGGCCAACATTACATCAGCTTCACCATAGGCAATATTACGCGCGGCCATGCCAATGCAATGCGTGCCTGTTGTGCAAGCTGTGGCAACTGCATAGTTTGGCCCCTGCAAGCCCAGCTGAATCGATAACACACCAGAAATCATATTAATGATTGAGCCCGGCACAAAAAATGGCGATATGCGGCGCGGTCCTTGTTCAAATAAAGTTTTGCTGGTGTTTTCAATATTGGTTAGCCCGCCAATTCCTGATCCCATCACCACACCAATACGCTCACGATTGGCATCAGTGACTTCGAGTCCTGAATCTTGGATGGCTTGCAAACCAGCAGCTAGACCGTATTGAATAAATAAGTCTAAACGGCGTGCATCTTTGAGGGGCATGTACTGTTCGATATCAAAATTTTTGACTGAGCCACCAAAACGGGTCGCAAAAGCGTCCACATTTATATGCTCAATCATATTGATACCACTTTTACCAGCCAGAATACCTGTCCAGCTTTGTGCGACATCTACGCCCAGCGGGGACAGCATACCCATCCCGGTAACTACGACACGTCTACGCGACATGGCGACAACCTCTTGTTAATGCAAAATGTGCTGTACAAAAAAAAGCCGCACACTCATAAAAAGTCGCGCGGCTTTTACTGTTGCAAAGAAACCGTTTACATTACTGCGCGTGGGCGTTGATGTAGTCGATTGCTTCTTGAACAGTGGTGATTTTCTCAGCTTTTTCATCAGGAATTTCAGTCTCAAACTCTTCTTCAAGAGCCATTACCAACTCAACTGTATCCAATGAATCCGCGCCTAAATCATCAACAAAAGATGCGCTGTTAGTCACGTCTTCTGCTTTGGCACCTAATTGCTCAGCAACGATTTTTTTAACGCGTTCTTCAATAGTGCTCATACCGGGTATCACTCCTAAATGGAAAAAACTGGGCAACTCTGGCTGCCGCTTGTGTATAAAAGGGTTTGACGCATTTTAAGCGAACTGCTTGCCCTTTGCGAACCACTTCTTTGATCTATTTGTGCGTTAAAGCACGCACTGCACAAGTAGACCCTATGCTCTAAACTGCAATTATGACTCAAAACGTCAGGCTTCGGTCACATTAACAGTCATTTTAACTCATATACATACCGCCATTCACTGGAATCGTTGTTCCAGTGACATAAGACGCCTGCTCAGACGCAAGAAAACTTACTACATTAGCGATCTCTTGCGCTTGTCCCAAGCGACCTAATGGAATTTGTGTCAGCAAGGCTTCGCGCTGTGCTTCTGGCAGCTCACGGGTCATATCAGTATCAATAAACCCAGGTGCTACTGCATTCACAGTGATCGAGCGCGAGCCCACTTCACGCGCTAAAGCACGACCGAAACCTTCCAAACCTGCTTTTGCTGCTGCGTAGTTTACTTGACCTGCGTTACCCATTGCACCTACCACTGAGCCGATACTAATAATGCGGCCCCAGCGTGCTTTAGTCATACCGCGTAAAACCGCTTTAGACATACGATATAAGCTGTGTAAATTGGTATCAATGACATCGAACCACTCATCGTCTTTCATGCGCAACATCAGGTTGTCGCGTGTGATACCGGCATTATTGACCAGAATCAGTGGTGCACCAAACTCAGTCTGAATGCGCTCTAACGTGGCAGCAACAGACTCAGCACTGCAAACATCAAGCACCATACCTGCGCCTTGAATGCCGTTATCTTGCAACGCTTGACTGATACTTTGCGCACCTTTCTCAGAGGTTGCCGTGCCAATAACAGTGGCACCTTGAGCACCTAACTGCAGGGCAATGGCTTGACCAATACCGCGGCTGGCGCCGGTGACCAAAGCCACTTTACCTTGTAAGCTCATGTTCATCTCCATATCAAAGCTGCGCAGCCAAGGCTGCTGCAAACGCTTCTGGGGTCTCTAAATTATAGGTATTAACGCCTTTAATACAGCGCTTATTGAGGCCTGACAAGACTTTACCTGGGCCGCATTCCACCACATCAGTTACGCCCTGCGCCGCAAGGCACACCATCGACTCCACCCAACGCACTGGGCTGTAAAGTTGCGCCAAAAGATTTTTTTCTAAAAGAGTCAAATCAGTAACCACTTCAGCACTGACATTTTGCACTAAAGCAATTTTAGGTTGCTGCCACTTGATCGCGGCTAACGACTCGGCAAACTGCTCAGCGGCAGGTTGCATTAAGGCGCAATGCGAGGGCACACTCACCGGTAACGCCATCGCGCGCTTAGCGCCACGTGCTTTACAAGCGCTGATCGCGCGCTCAACAGCTGCTGCTGCACCTGCCACAACCACTTGGCCTGGTGCGTTAAAATTGACTGCACTGACCACTTCACCTTGCGCAGCTTCTGCACAAGCAGCCTGCACATCGGCATCATCTAGACCTAAAATAGCAGCCATACCGCCAGTGCCTGCTGGCACAGCTTCTTGCATCAACTGGCCACGACGCTCAACTAAACGCACAGCATCCGCTAAAGACACACTGTCTGCAGCCACTAAAGCTGAATACTCACCCAAACTATGCCCCGCCACATAAGCAGGCTGCGCCGTTGATTTTGCTACCCATAAACGCCATAGAGCAATTGAGGCCGTTAAAATTGCGGGCTGGGTCTTATCGGTTTGATTTAACACCTCAGCCGGCCCTTGCTGAGCCAAAGCCCAAAGGTCATAACCTAAAGCAGCAGATGCTTCAGCAAAAGTATCAATAACAACGGGTTCGGCAGCACCAATATCAGCTAACATACCAACAGCTTGAGAACCTTGACCGGGGAATACAAACGCAAGTGAAGCCTTCATAAAAATAATTACCTGTCATTCAACAAAGGAAGTTTGCCACGCTTAGGACGTCAATAACAAACCGACTATTGGATGATAAGCCTTAGCCATCCGTCACATTACAATTGCACGGTGCAATCTTTAGACATTAGTTAGGCCTTGTAAGTGCGCTTGTAAGCGTTGAGCAAGATGCCCCTGCGCAGCGGCATAAGCTACGCTGATGGCAGACTGAAATGCTTGCTGTGAGGCATTACCATGACTTTTTACCACAATACCGTCTACACCCAACAAGCAGGCTCCATTATAACGCTCAGGGGCTAATTCTGACCGCAGTACTTTTAACAAAGGCGCTGCTAACCAAGCCAGCAACCAAGCACGCAGTCCACGTCCTAAGCGCTGCTTAATACGCGCTGCGATCATTTTTGCCAAGCCTTCACTGGACTTGAGCAAGACATTACCGACAAAGCCATCACAAACCACAACATCGGCATCACCACGAAAGACACCATCGCCTTCCACGTAACCAATGTAATTAATATGCGTCATTGTTTGTAGCTCGGCCGCAGCCAGCTTGACCTGCTGACTACCTTTAATGGCTTCACTGCCTACATTGAGCAGTGCCACACGCGGCCGTTCAACACCTTGAATCTGTACCGCAGCGGAACCCATCAAGGCAAACTGCACTAACTGCTGGGCACTGACATCAACATTAGCGCCTAAATCCAGCAAGTGTGTTTCACCGGTCAGAGTGGGCAGCGCCGTCATAATTGCCGGTCGCTCAATGCTTTCTAAGGGATTAAGAACGTGCTTAGCCAAAGCCATTAAAGCACCGGTATTGCCGGCACTGACACAGGCTTGCACTTTTTTATCACGCACCAATTGCAAAGCAATACGCATCGATGAATCAGGCTTATGGCGCAAGGCATGCGCAGGCAAGTCAGTCATAGAGATGCTTTCACTGGCGTGCAGTACCGTCAGCCGTGAGCGATCCACTTGAGGGCATTGAGCCAGAACAGACTCAATGCTGTCAGAGTCCCCTACTAATACTAATTGCAGTAATGGGTGCTCTAATAAACTTTTCACACAGGCAGAAACAACAAGACGGGGACCAAAGTCCCCGCCCATTGCATCAACTGCTATCACTGAACCTGTCAAGGTTTACTCAGCAGAATCCTTCGCGATCACTTGGCGTCCACGGTACACACCTTCTGGTGATACGTGGTGACGCAAACGCAAATCACCGGTGCTTTTTTCTACCGTCAAAGTACTTGCGGTAAGTGCATCGTGTGAACGGCGCATGTCACGCGCAGAACGGGATTTTTTGCTCTTCTGAACAGCCATAATCATTAACTCCTAAACGTTTGGGTCACGCTTTAACTGCGCCAATACACTGAACGGGTTGGACCTTTTAACCGCGTTCTTGCTCAACTCGGACTCGATGAGTCCAGCCGGTTGCTGGCATTCTTCAGGTGGGTGCATGGGGACAATGGGTAAAGCGAGCAAAAGCTCATCTTCAATCAATGCCAATAAATCTAAAGGCTCTTCACCTACTTCAAGTACGTCATACCCTTGTGGGAAGTGCATTTCATCTGTGCCGGGTGTCACTATGGCATACAGATACTCACCGCTCACAGGAATAACCGCTTCATCCAAGCAACGCTGGCAGATCATCCTAACATCCGACTCAAGCTTAAATTGCACTACTGCTACTTTTTGCTCGTCGCGGCTAAACGCAAACTCTGTACGAACAAAGCCGTCAGTGCTTGTTAGCAGTTCGCCTACCCTAGAAAACTCCGACAGTTGCAGCTCTCCAGCTAAGGAAATACTACGATCTGCAAGCTTTCGCGGATCAACGTGATGAGGAATCGGTCCATTTATCATAGGCGCGGTATTCTATGGATAGACTCGGCTACTGTCAAAGGATATCGTTCTTTAGCTGATTGATTGATTGCCTGACCTGAAGAAAACAGAGAACATTGGCTATCTGAGCACTGCAAAGCAAATATTGTTTCTACGCTGATGTATTATATGCCAAACTCAATCTGTTGAAATTATTGTATAAGGTCCTATGTCCACTCTGCTTCTTAGTCTCTTGGCTGCAATTTTTTACGGCTCAACATGCATATATTTAACACGCTGCTTGCTGCGACGCGCACCCGTTAATAAAGTGCTGGTCTCAAGCCTGACTACACTTGGCTTTATTGCGCACGGTATACACCTATTTATGCTGCTGCTGCCGGAGCAAGGCTTGTTGCTTAGCCTCTTTAATGCATCCAGCCTAATTGCTTTTTCAATTATTGGCTTAGTGCTGCTGTGCTTAACGCGCATGTCAGTGCATATTTTGCTGCTACCGTTGCTCAGTCTGGGCGCAATAACAGTACTGTGCGCGCAATTTTTACCGCATGGCAACCTACAGCCGATTAATGAAGCGCCAGGGATTCTGGCACATATTATATTTTCTATCCTTGCTTACGGCATGATCACTATTGCAGTATTTCAGTCAATGATTTTACTGATCCAAGATCAACAACTGCGTAAACGTCCAGTTTCTACTCTGATTAAGAACTTCCCGCCCTTACAAAGCATGGAAAGCCTGCTATTTAGTCTTTTATGGGCGGGCTGGCTACTGTTGTCATTATCATTGATCAGTGGCTGGTTGTTTCTGGACAACCTATTCGCGCAACATCTAGTTCACAAGACCTTGCTGTCATGCGTTGCCTGGCTGGTTTTCGGCATCCTGCTATGGGGCCGCCATCAACTTGGCTGGCGCGGACATAAAGCCATTCGCTGGACTATCGCAGGCTTTTTCTTACTGATGCTGGCCTATTTTGGTAGTAAATTAGTCCGTGAATTTATTTTAGTCATTTGAGGCCCTTTGCTTGTGGACGATATACAAATCAGCTATCTATTAGGTTTGCTGGTATTTTTGATTCTGTGTTCTGCGTTTTTCTCCAGCTCGGAAACTGGTCTACTAAGCCTCAACCGCTACCGCCTACGGCACATGAGCCGGGAAGGTAACCGTAGCGCACAGCGAGCACAGCGCCTTCTGAGCACGCCTGACCGCTTGCTGGGCACTATTTTAGTGGGCAACAACGTCGTCAACATCCTAGCGGCCTCAATCGCCACTGTTATAGCCGTGGATATATGGGGTGACACTGGGGTTGTTATTGCCACCACCGGCCTGACCATTGTGATTCTTATTTTTGGTGAAATCACTCCAAAAACATTAGCGGCGTTACGCCCTGAATTGATTGCCTTCCCCGCCAGCCGCATCATTTTACTGTTAATGGCCCCTTTGCGTCCTATTGTTTGGCTGACCGGCGCCATCAGCAATGGCTTGCTGCGCCTGCTGGGGGTTGATACACGTCATCACTCGTCAGACAGTTTATCGACAGAAGAATTACGCAGCGTGGTTCGCGAAGCAGGACAAGAGCTACCCGGAAATCGTCAAGATATGCTGCTAGGCATCCTTGACCTAGAAAATGTCACGGTCAATGACATTATGATTCCGCGCAACGAAGTGTTCGGTATCGATCTCAACAGCAATCTTGATCAAATCATTTGGCAGCTGCGCACCACAACGCATACGCGCTTACCGCTGTACCGTGAGAACATCAACCAAATTATCGGCGTGATTCATATGCGCCAGATTGCGCGCCTACTAACCCTCAATAAACTGACCCATGACGACCTGCAAGAAGCCTGCAGCGATCCATACTTTGTTCCAGAAAGCACGCCACTCTCAACTCAGTTACTTAATTTCCAAAAGCACAAACGCCGCATTGGTATTGTTGTCGACGAGTACGGTGACGTTGAGGGCATTGTTACCCTAGAAGATATTTTGGAAGAAATTGTTGGTGAGTTTAGCGACCAACATCGCGCCAACCCTGAGCTGCGCCAGCTCAGTGATGGCAGCTATACCATTGACGGCGCAGCCTACATTCGCGATATCAACAAAGCATTAGAGTGGGAACTGCCCAGCGATGGCCCAAAAACCTTGAACGGTTTGATTACCGAGATTCTGGAGTTTATCCCTGAAGGCGCAGTGTGCATTCAGATTGGGCCATATTATCTAGAAACACTAGAGATTAAAGACAACCGAGTCAGTCGTGCGCGTTTATGGGGCAGCGACTAACCAACGACTGCTGGCAAACCAGCGCGTTACAACTCGACACTGATGTTCTTGATCACCTGCAGCGCTTTCTTACGCGCTGCGGTCACCGTTGCTGCTTGCGCCAAGGCAACGCCCATACGTCGCTCACCTTCAACTACCGGCTTGCCAAATAAACGTAGCGCAGTATCTGGCTCTTGCAGCGCTTGCGCTAAACCAGAAAATGCCGTTTGCGTGGAATAACCATTCACCAACAGTACTGCCGAAGCGGTCGGCCCCATTTGTCGAATCGCTGGAATTGGCACCCCTAAAATAGCCCGCGCATGCAAAGCAAACTCGGATAAGTCTTGCGACATCAGGGTCACCAAGCCGGTGTCATGCGGGCGCGGTGATACCTCGCTAAACCACACCTGATCACCCTTCACAAACAGCTCAACACCAAACACCCCGCGACCACCTAAAGAGTCAGTAATGCTTTGCGCAATACGTTGCGCCTCAGCCAGCGCTGCCGCAGTCATCACCTGTGGCTGCCACGACTCGACATAATCACCCCGCTCTTGCAGGTGACCAATCGGCTGGCAAAAGTGCGTGCCACCAACATGGCGCACGGTCAACAAGGTGATTTCATAGTCAAAATCAATAAAACCTTCAACGATCACGCGCCCCGCGCCGGTGCGCCCACCTTCTTGCGCAATCCGCCACGACTCATCTAAGTCCGCAGGACTGCGCAACACACTCTGCCCCTTACCTGAGGAGCTCATCAGTGGCTTGGCCACACAGGGGTAACCCACCTGCTCGACGCCCGCACAATACTCTTCGTAACTATCAGCAAAACAATACGGCGAAGTTGGCAGCCCCAGCTCTTCAGCAGCTAAACGGCGAATGCCTTCACGGTCCATGGTCAACTGTGCCGCCCGCGCAGTAGGAATCACGGTAAAACCTTCATCTTCCAAAGCAACTAGGGTTGCCGTAGCAATCGCCTCAATCTCTGGAACAATATAATGCGGCTGCTCTTGCTCAATCACCGCACGCAAAGCGCCATCATCGAGCATATTGATCACATGACTGCGGTGCGCAACCTGCATTGCGGGCGCATTGGCATAGCGATCCACTGCAATCACCTCAACACCAAAGCGCTGTAACTCAATGGCAACTTCTTTACCCAGTTCGCCTGAGCCACACAGCAAAACGCGCACAGCGCTGGTCGATAAAGGGGTTCCTATACGGGGCATTGCAATTCCTCATTGATTAACTCAGCAAACCTTGTTCACGTGCTCGAGCGTTGGCTTTTTGCAGCACTTCGCGGCGCTGCTCGTTGGTCATTTTACCCCAAGCAGTAATTTCACTGGCGGTGCGCTGACAGCCCATACATATGTCGTTGATATCTAACGCGCAGACACTTACGCAAGGTGATTTTATTGGTTTCTCGTGCTGCTTAGGGGGTATCGTTGTCGTCATTGTCCACCTGTAAGTCTTTAGCGTAACGCTGGGCATTATGCACATAATGTGCAGCATTGGCCTCTAGCATGGTTTTTTGCTGCTCGGTTAATTCGCGGATGACCTTACCGGGCGAACCGACCACTAAACTGCCATCAGGAATGTCTTTGCCTTCAGGAATCAACGCATTGGCGCCGATGATGCAATGTTTACCAATGGTTGCGCCATTAAGAATAACCGCACCAATCCCAATCAAACTGTGATCACCCACGCTGCAACCATGCAGCATGGCGTTATGGCCGACAGTGACACCTTTACCTAAGGTCAGCGGCCAACCCATATCTGTGTGCATCACAGTGCCATCTTGTACGTTACTGTTCTCGCCGATATGGATCAGTTCGTTATCACCACGCAGTACAGCACCAAACCAAACACTGGCACCTGCATCTAAACGAACCTTACCAATCACCACAGCAGTGGGTGCAATCCAGCTGTCAGGATGGGCATCAACTCGACTATCAGCTAAACGATATTTCATAGGTGATTCCTTTTTAATTATTTTTACAGTTCTTTCTTAGTCAATTGCGGTGGCTCAGTCAGAATAATCTGCGTGTCGTAAACCAAATTAACCAACTCAACCAACATCACAGCTGTCAGGCCCCATATTTTATAACCGCCGAACTGATAACTGGGCACATACCAAGTTCGCCCTAAGTAATCAATGCGATGGGTGATTTCACGAGGGTCGTTGGCAAAAAAATCCAATGGCACGGAGAATACAGAGTCGATTTCAGCTTCGTTAGCGCGGTACTCAACATAGTCTGGAACAAAGCCCACGTAAGGGGTCACTTTAATTCCATGGCGCGAGACCACTTCACTTAATGGACCCACCACTTGCACGAGACCTGGCGCCAAGCCCACTTCTTCTTGTGCTTCTCGAAGCGCAGTGCGTATTAAGTCGCAGTCTTCAGGGTCGCGCCGTCCGCCAGGAAACGCTACTTCACCGGCATGCGTAGATAAACCCTGTGCGCGCAAGGTTAATATCAACTCAGGGTTTTCCGTGCGGGTTATCGGCATCAACACCGCAGCCTCACGCGCATGAGCCGGCAATGCTAAGGCACCTGGAGAATAGTTTTGTATACGCTGTAAAACATTATCTAGCATAGGCACACTTTATACCTCTTTATGTCGTCATCATGCCAGAAGCCTGCTGCATGCCCAAGTGACTTAAACGTTGCTAGGCCGAAAGTATGTTATGCAATATTTGGCAACATATCGCCAGCGCTCGATTAAATCATTAGAATAGCCGCCACTTGGATCCAGCTTGTACAAGCTGCAGTGATAGCTCTCTTTCGGAAACCTGTTTATGCGTGTTTTTTTTGTTGCTTTATTATGCGCTTTACCTTTTTTCACCTATGCCAACACTGATAACAACAGCACGCCTTTAATCGATAAAGTTTTAGTGGTTAAATCTGAACGCACGTTACATTTAATGCGCCGAGGTGAAGTTGTTAAGTCGTATCGCGTATCGCTCGGTAAGAAAAGTGGGCCGAAAGAACATGAAGGCGATCAGCGTACGCCAGAAGGTTTGTATTGGATTAACTGGCGCAAGACCAGCGATAACTTTAACTTATCAATGCATATTTCTTACCCAAACGCTAAGGATTTGAAACGCTCAGAGGAACTGGGCTTACCGCCTGGCAGTATGATTATGTTGCACGGTACACCTGACGATGAAGAGTACCCTGAGTGGTTTTTTAGCACCCTAGATTGGACTGAGGGCTGTATTGCTTTGACCAATAATGATATGCAGGAAGTCTGGTCAACGGTTAAAGATGGCACTCTGATTGAGATTCGTCCTTAAAAATTGATTTTGTTGCTGCTAACGAGATCAAAAGCGCTCAATATTATGAGCATACCGTACTGTGCAAGTGCCGTTCTTCCCTTAACACGCCATCCTGGCGTGATGCGGGCGCTACGCCATCCCTGGCTACGCTTGCCACAACACCCGCACAGTACTCGTTGATCATTGCTGTGGTTCTCGATTTTGTAGCATGACTCTTTTGAGGCAAGAGCATTGAGCATGATCTGTACATATTGCAGCGTGCAAGTGTTGTTCTTCCCTTAACACGCCATCCTTGGCTTCGCTCGCCACAACACCCGCACACTGCTATTGATCATCGGTGTTGTTTTCAAGTGCGTAGCATGGCTCTTTTAAAGCAGGAGCATTGATCAGCGCTAGGGTTTGCTCGTTTTCTAAAAACTCAAGCCAGCAAGAACAAATCCAAACCTTAGAACTCAGAACCAGAACAAAAATCGCACGCCAAACTGATCGTATAAATACAAATCTTCCAGAAACAGACGAGCCTTATATCACTCTTAATAACAACACCGCTGATCAACGAGTGCTTCGGGGTTGGTGTGACAAGCGAAGCCATGGATGGCGTAGCGCCGGAGTTGAACCCAGGATGGGTTCATCGACGGAAAAACACCTACCCCGAAGTACGGTATGCCACGTACAGGCTGTTAAAAACTAACGAACAAACACCTCTGAATGCGCTATACCACACAATGACCAGCACACCTCAAATAAAAACTTTAAAGGACAATTTGCGCATGTTGCAGCGTGCAAGTGTTGTTCTTCCCTTAACACGCCATCCTGGCGTGATGCGGGCGCTACGCCATCCCTGGCTACGCTTGCCACAACACCCGCACACTGCTATTGATCATCGGTGTTGTTTTCAAGTGCGTAGCATGTCTCTTTTAAAGCAGGAGCATTGATCTGCACTAAGATTTGCTCATCTTATAAAAACTTAAGCCAGCATAGCCAAGTGCAAACCTTAGAGCTCAGAGCCAGAGTCAAAACCAGAGTCAAAACCAGAGTCAAAACCAGAACAAGAACCAGAATCAGAACCAGAAAAAAATGCCCACCAAACTTAACGTGTAAATACAAATCTTCCAGAAACAGACGAGCCTTACATCAATCTTAATAACAACACCGCTGATCAACGAGTGCTTCGGGGTTGGTGTGACAAGCGAAGCCATGGATGGCGTAGCGCCGGAGTTGAACCCCGGACGGGTTCATCGACGGAAAAACACCCACCCCGGAGCACGGCATGCCACGCACGAGCTGTTAAAATCTGACGAATACACACCAACCCTGAAGTACGCTATGCCACGCACAAGCTTTTAAAACTAACGGACAAACATAAACCCAGATAGCACAACGCCGCTGACATGCAGCGGCGTTGTTGGGACTAACAAACTAACTTAATCAACCCATACTCGCGCATTACGGAACATACGCAACCATGCGCCATCATCTTGCCACTCATCAGGATGCCAAGAGTTTTGTACTGCACGGAATAAACGCTCAGGGTGTGGCATCATAATCGTCACGCGACCATCACGGTTGGTTAAGCCGGTAATACCCTTGGCCGAACCGTTCGGATTCGCTGGGTAGCGTTCTGTGACTTTGCCGTAGTTATCCACATAGCGCAGACTGACACAGCCTGAGATATCAGACTCAAGCAACGCTTCAGGACTGCTGTACTCAGCACGCCCCTCACCATGAGCAACCGCTACAGGCATGCGTGAACCGGCCATGCCCTGCAAGAAGATCGAAGCAGACTCTTGCACTTCTACCATTGCCACCCGCGCATCAAACTGCTCGGACTGGTTACGCACAAAACGCGGCCAGAACTCAGAGCCTGGAATCAGCTCATTAAGATTAGACAGCATCTGACAACCATTGCACACGCCTAGGGTGAAGCTGTCATCACGGTTAAAGAACTGCGCAAAGGCATCTCGTGCACGGTTGTGGAACAGAATGGATTTAGCCCAGCCTTCGCCCGCACCCAAGACATCACCGTAAGAGAAACCACCACAGGCCACGAGACCTTTAAAGGTTTCTAGATCAATCCGCCCTTCCAACACATCACTCATATGCACATCAACCGCAGCGAAACCTGCGCGGTCAAAGGCAGCAGCCATTTCCACGTGACCATTAACGCCCTGCTCGCGCAGTACAGCAACACGCGGACGCAAGCCTTTTTTGATGTAGGGCGCACTGATATCTAAATCAATATCGTACGTCAGCTTCGCAGACAGACCTGGATCGTCTTGATCAAGCAATGTTTCAAACTCTTGATCAGCGCAGTCTGCGTTATCGCGCAGGCGTTGTACTTGATAGCTGGTTTCCGTCCACATGCGCTGCAACAAACGGCGCTCACCGCTAAACACGTTTTGACCAGCCAAGCTGACTTTCACCGTTCCACCGGCCAACGGACGACCAATCACACTGACGCACTCAGCCAAACCTGCCTGCGCAAATGCGTCAACCACAGCCTCAAGATCACTGTTAAGCACCTGCACCACTGCACCCAACTCTTCGTTGAGTAAGGCTGCATTGACTTGCTCAGCAGCAATATTCAAAGCATCAAGATTGATATCTAAACCACAACGCCCAGCAAAGGCCATTTCCAAAACAGTGGTAAGTAAACCACCATCAGAGCGGTCGTGATACGCCAATAAACGCTGCTGCGCATTCAGGCTTTGAATTGTCGCAAAGAAGGCTTTTAAGTCTTCAGGGCTGTCGACATCGGGCGTTTGCTGACCGACTTGACTGTACACCTGAGCAAAAATAGAGACGCCCAAACGGTTTTGACCACGGCCTAAATCAATCAACACTAACGCGCTGTCACCTTTATCAAGGCGCAGTTGCGGAGTGAGCGTTTGACGAATATCTGGCACTGGAGCAAAACCGGTAATCACCAGCGACAGCGGTGAAATCACTGACTTATCAGCGCCCTCGTCCTGCCAGTTGGTTTTCATCGACATTGAGTCCTTGCCCACGGGAATGGTAATTCCCAGCGCAGGACACAGCTCCATACCTACCGCTTGCACGGTGTCATACAAACGTGCATCTTCACCTGGGTGACCGGTTGCGGCCATCCAGTTTGCCGATAAGCGAATATCAGAAATTTTATTAATGCGTGCAGCCGCAAGGTTGGTTACTGCCTCTCCCACTGCCATGCGGCCCGAGGCTGGCGCGTCCAAGACCGCTAACGGCGTGCGCTCACCCATCGCCATCGCTTCGCCGACATAGGCGTCAAAGCTACTCGCAGTGACTGCGCAATCCGCCACGGGCACTTGCCATGGACCGACAAACTGATCACGCGCCACTAAACCTGTGACGCTGCGATCACCGATGGTGATTAAGAAACTTTTGCTGCCTACCGCAGGGTGGCGCAAAATGCGCTCAACGGCCTCTTTGAGGCTGTACTGCGCATCGGCAAAGTTGTCCGTCATCTCTTCTTCACGGGTGACACTGCGGTGCATGCGCGGTGGCTTGCCCAGCAATACATCCAGCGGCATATCCACAGGTGTGTTATCAAAGTGACTGTCAGCAACAATCAGATGACGCTCTTCAGTGGCTTCCCCAACAACCGCAAAAGGGCAACGCTCACGCTCACAAATAGCAGCAAAACGCTCAAGATTTTCTGGCTTAACCGCCATCACATAGCGCTCTTGCGACTCATTGCACCAAATTTCCAATGGGCTCATGCCCGGCTCGTCATTGGGAATATTACGCAAGTTAAAGATACCGCCACGCCCTGCATCATTCACCAGTTCAGGGAAGGCATTGGATAAACCGCCAGCACCGACGTCATGGATAAAGCTAATCGGATTATCGTCGCCTAACTGCCAGCAACGGTCGATCACTTCTTGG
The DNA here is from genome assembly GCF_008807395.1 of Pseudomonas sp. C27(2019). Lineage (GTDB taxonomy): Bacteria > Pseudomonadota > Gammaproteobacteria > Pseudomonadales > Pseudomonadaceae > Denitrificimonas. Next base: position 511,036 of record NZ_CP043320.1, on the reverse strand, counting down.
CAACGGCGCTCCATTTCTGGGTTTTCGCGCTGCACCGAAGCAAAGTCTAAATCAGCTGATGAGGCGCCAGTGGCCATAGATGAAGCTGCACCACCGCCCAAACCAATCAACATGGCTGGACCGCCAAGCACAATCAACTTACTGCCAACCGCAATATCGTCTTTTTGTACATGTTCAGCACGGATATTACCCAAACCACCGGCCAGCATAATCGGCTTGTGGTAGCCGCGCACTTCTTCACCGCGCGGGGTGTCAATCGCCTGCTCAAAAGTACGGAAGTAACCAGTAATTGCTGGGCGGCCAAATTCATTATTAAACGCCGCACCACCCAATGGGCCTTCAATCATGATGTCCAGTGCATCAACAATGCGCTCTGGCTTACCGTAGGGCACTTCCCAAGGCTGAATGTAGCCTGGAATATTGAGGTTAGACACAGTGAAACCCGTTAAGCCTGCTTTTGGCTTGGAACCTCGACCGGTCGCACCCTCATCACGAATCTCACCACCAGAACCAGTAGAAGCGCCTGGGAAAGGAGCAATCGCGGTCGGGTGGTTGTGGGTTTCAACTTTCATCAAGATATGAATGGGTTCTTGATGCGCAGCATACTCGCCGCTGACAGGGTCGGGAAAGAAACGTCCTGCAGTAAAGCCTTCAATCACTGAAGCGTTATCTTTATAAGCTGACAACACGCCTTCACTGTTCATCGCAAAGGTGTTCTTGATCATCGCAAACAAGGACTTTTCTTGCGCCTGGCCATCAACATCCCAGCTGGCGTTAAAAATTTTATGCCGGCAATGCTCAGAGTTAGCCTGAGCAAACATCATCAATTCAATGTCATGCGGATTGCGACCTAACTTTTTAAAGCTGTTATCGAGGTATTCGATTTCATCTTCAGCCAGTGCCAAACCAAGCTCAATATTGGCTTTTTCTAGGCTCTCGATACCACCCTGCAAAACATCAATTACCGCTAACGGACGCGGCTGTGCATGACTGAATAACGCTGATGCCTCTTCCATTGTGCCCAACACCAACTGGGTCATGCGATCGTGCAACGCAGCAGCAATTAACTGCGCATCAGCATCACTGTAATCACCGGTGATGTAATAGGCCATGCCGCGCTCAATGCGCTGTACTTTTTCAAGTCCACAGTTTTTGGCAATATCCGTTGCTTTACTGGACCATGGTGAGATTGTGCCAAAACGCGGCACCACTAAAAACAGGCGTCCGCTAGGCTCTTGGCTAGGCACACTTGGGCCATACTTGAGCAAACGACTAAGGACTTGGCCTTCTTCACTGCTTAATGCAGCTGAAACCTCAATGAAATGAGCAAACTCAGCGTACAAACCGCTGACAGAGGGGACTTTTTGGCATAACTGTTCAAAAAGTTTCTCGTGGCGAAAAGCAGAAAGGGCAGGAGCGCCGCGCAAGATCAGCATCGTCGTGACAGCCTCAAAAAATTGTATGAAATGGGCGCATATTCTAGTGCCCATAGCAATAAATAACCATCCAAATCTATCATTTGCCCATTTATCAGACGCACCAAGGTATATCTATTCACAACTCAACAGACAGCCCAGTGCTTTTCTTTGCTGCAACAAGCGGCATTTGCGTATAATGCGCGCATGTATTCACTGACCCTTAATCCGCTTCGCTGCCTACTTTTCTGCTGTGCAGCCAGCTTGCTCGCTATGCTCAACGGTTGCGGTAAACCACCCTCAACCCTTGAACGCATTCAAGAGCAAGGCGTTTTGCATGTCATCACCCGCAATAGTCCCTCAACCTATTTCCAAGACCGCAACGGTGATACCGGGTTTGAATATGAGCTGGTTAAGCGCTTCGCTGATCAGCTCGGCGTTGAGCTGAAAATTGAAGTCGCAGACAATATTGATCAACTGTTTAGCCGTTTAGGCTCTGCAGAGGGCCCTGTATTGGCCGCAGCAGCGTTAATCTCAAGTCCCGAGCGCTTAACCCACACTCGCTTCTCCGACCCCTATCTCGAAGTCGCCTCACAAGTTATTTACAATCGTAATAACAAACGCCCCAAGCAGCCCAAGCACTTAGTCGGCAAAAGCCTATTGGTGCTTAAAGGCAGCATTCATGCAAGCGATCTTAACGCGCTAAAGAAAGACCTCCCAGCGCTGAGTTACGACGTATCAGATCAAGTCGAAAGTGTTGATTTATTGCGCATGGTTGATGAGAAGCAGATTGACCTGACGCTGGTTAATTCCAACCAGGTCGCGATGAACCAAGTTTACTTCCCTAATATCCGCGTTGCTTTCACCTTACAAGACAGCCACCAACAGCGCTGGGCCATTGCTGCGGGCGATGACGTCAGTTTGCTTAATGAAATCAATCGCTTTTTAGCCAATGCAAAAAAATCAGGTCTTCTACAAAACCTCGCGGAGCGCTATTACGGTCATGTTGACACCCTTGGCTATGTTGGCGCTTACGCCTTTGCCAGACACCTACAGCAGCGCCTACCCAGCTATGAAGCAAGCTTTCGCGATGCCGCAAAAAAGTACGCCGTAGATTGGCGTTTACTGGCAGCTATGGGCTATCAAGAATCACACTGGCTGCCCACTGCCACCTCGAAAACAGGCGTGCGTGGTTTAATGATGCTAACTCAACGCACAGCGAAGGCCATGGGCGTCACTAACCGCTTGGACCCGAAACAAAGCATCCAAGGCGGTGCGCGTTACATTGCCAAACTGATAGAACAACTGCCCGACAGCATTTATGAAGCTGATCGTCTCTGGTTTGCCCTCGCCTCCTACAACGTCGGCATGGGGCACCTTGAGGATGCGCGCAAGTTGACCGCTGCTGAAGGGCTCGATCCAAATAAATGGCTGGATGTAAAAACAATTCTGCCGCGCTTAGCGCAAAAACAGTGGTACAGCAAAACCCGCTACGGCTATGCGCGCGGCGGTGAGCCTGTGCACTTCGTCAATAATATTCGTCGCTATTACGATATTTTAACCTGGGTCACTCAGCCGCAAATCGAAGGCACCAGCATTGCCAGCGGCACAACCCATACACCAGGCTTTGCACCCAATAACGGCACGCTAGACGCAGTTGATCCGGCCATTACAACGCAGTAGTTTTAGCCTCGCGGCGTGCTTTAAAAAAAGCTTTGAGCATCTGCGCGGATTCCTGCGCTAACACGCCACTGCTTATTTCAACACGATGATTTAAGAACGACTGAGAAAAGAAGCAACCTTGGCTTGCTGCTGCACCAGCACGCGGCTCATTGGCGGCAAACACCACGCGAGCAATGCGCGCATGCACAATTAACCCCGCACACATATGGCACGGCTCCAAAGTGACATACAGCGTGGTATCAGGCAGGCGATAGTTTTGCAGATGCGCGGCAGCATCCCGTATCGCTTGCACCTCAGCATGCGCACTGGGGTCATTCAAACTGATTGGGCTGTTAAAGCCGCGACCAATAATGTCGCCATCCTGCACCAGCACAGCCCCCACTGGCACTTCACCTAAGGCCGCGCCCTGCTCCGCCAGTTGCAATGCTTCGCGCATAAAGCGCTCATCCTGCGCTTTTATACTTTCTTGCTCTTGCATACGATTTATTCACTAATTAAAAAATACAGCGGATATTCTAGGCGGCCGGCGTGGGAAATACACTTTCCAGATGATTTTAATGAGTCGTTTTTTACTCGCTTGCGCAACCCATAACAAGGCAGCCTTTGCTATGGGTGAGTACTGAGCGCACCGGATGCTATGCGCTGTGCGGCTGGCCGCAAGCTGATAAAAAGCTGTCCAATTGCCAAAGGTGCAAAGCTTACACCCGCAGCCAACAGCAACCCAGCACGACCTGGATCAGGCAGTTTCAGGATGCTAGATAGGCCAGGCAGCCAAAGTGCCGCAGCGATCAGGCCAAGACAGAGTGCGATGGACCCCCAAACCCAAGGGTTGCGCGTCACCTCGTTGACAAAAAAAGGCCCGCTCGGCACCCGTACATTAAACACATTCCACAGCTGCGCCAGCGCCAGCGTCAGGAAGGCAACAGTGACAGCGGGGCCGGCATCAAGCAGCAACCAATGCAGCGCCAGCCAGAATGCGCTAAGTGTCGCTAGGGTGATCGCGCCGCCCAGCACGGCGATGCTAATCCAGCGACTGCGATCGATGATCGGCTCGCTCGGGTTACGTGGGGGCTGGCGCATGACGGTTTCATCACCAGCACCAAGCCCCAAAGCAAAAGCGGGAAAAACATCAGTAACAAGGTTTAGAAACAGGATTTGTAATGGCAGTAAAGGCATTGGCAGACCCACCGCGACAGCTAGGCCAACGACCAGCACTTCGCTGACATTGCACGACATCAAATAAATAACAAACTTGCGGATATTGTCGAATATCACCCGCCCTTGGCGCATGGCAGCGATGATAGTGCCAAAGGAATCGTCCTGCAGCACCATATGCGCGGCCTCGCGTGCAACCTCGGTGCCGCGTTGCCCCATGGCGATACCGATATCGGCCTTTTTCAGTGCTGGTGCGTCGTTCACGCCATCGCCGGTCATGGCTACAATGTGGCCGCTATTTTGATAAAGTGCCGCCAAGTTTAGCTTGGTTGCTGGGGCGACACGGGCAAATACATCAGCGCTAAGAATACGTTCTCGCAGCGCCGTGTCGATCGTTTCAGGGTTGAAACCGGTCAGCTCATCGCCCTCGATGACCATCAGCTCGCCGCCATCTACTCCCAAGCCAGCTTGGCTAGCGATGGCAGCAGCAGTGTCAGCATGATCGCCGGTCATCATCACCACGCGCACACCTGCGGCACGCGCAGCGGCAATGGCTGCGGCGACATCCTCACGTAATGGATCACGCAGGCAGACCATGCCGACCAACGTCAGGCCTGCATAAGGAGCCGTATCGTCGCGATCCGTCTGTTTCATAGCCATGGCTAACAAGCGCAGCCCTTCACTGGCTGCTGCTCCGCTGCTCTCCAGCCAATCGACACGCTCGGCTGCAGTCATCTGCTGAATTCCATTAGGGCCAAGCACCTGGGTGCAAACGTCAAGCACCGCCTCTGGAGCACCCTTGATCGCATAAAAGAAGCCTCCACCGTCACGGTGCACGCTTGCCATCATCTTAGTGCCTTGATCAAAGGCGTGCTCGGCAACTTCTTCGCTCTCGCTCAGCAGCCGTGCACGCCCTTGCCCAGCCTGCTCTGCAACGCGTAGCAGCGCCAGCTCCATCGGGTCACCTGCAGCAGGTTCATCGCCCTGCTCCATCGTTGCACCGTTGCACAGCGCACCGATTCGCAACAAGGCAGCAAGGCGCACGTCCTGCTCAGGTGCGAACATCTGTCCGTCGCTTTCGAACGCTAGGGTTTCGCCCTGCCTGCACACATCCACCTTGCTACCGCAGACAAGATAGCGCGCAACCGTCATGCGGTTTTCGGTTAGCGTGCCGGTTTTATCGGTAAGAATCACCGTGGTCGCACCCAAGGTTTCCACCGATGACAGATTGGAAATGATCGCATTGCGCGCGGCCATACGCCACATGCCACGCGCGAGGCTTAGCGTGGCGACCACCGGCAAACCTTCAGGCACCGCGGCAACGGCCAACGCCACACCGATCTGCACCATTGCTGTGATCTCGTTGCCGCGCAGAATACCCGCGCCGATAACCAGAACCGCCAGCACCAGCGTTAACCATGCCAGCCGATGCCCCAGCACATCCAGACGCTTTTCCAGTGGCGAGACTGAGGAGTCGGCAGTCTGCACCAAATGGCTGATATGGCCAAGCTCAGTATCCATTCCGGTAGTGGTAACAATACCAATCCCCGCCCCTTGACTGATCGCCGTGCCTTTGAAGACCATGCAAGCACGGTCACCAATCGCCGCATCCGCTGATACTGGGTCGGTCTGCTTGACCACTGGCACAGATTCCCCAGTCAGCACGGATTCATCACACTGCAGGTTCGACGCCTCAATAAGGCGCACATCAGCTGTGACCATATCCCCAGCATCGAGCAGGACAACATCACCCGGCACCAGATTCTGCGCATTAATACGCACGGCCTTGCCACCACGCTGAACCCGAGCCGTGACCGTGGCGATGTCCAGCAGTGCCTCCATCGAACGTGCCGCACGCAGCTCGGTAAAAAAACCAATTGCGGCATTGATCGCCAGAACCACAACAATCGCAACGCCTTCGACAATGTCATGAAAGTAAAAGGACAACGCAGCGGCAAACGCCAACAGCCAAACAATCACACCTTTAAACTGATGCAGCAGAATCAGCAAGACGCTCTGCTTGGCGTGGGCGCGCAACTGGTTGGAACCATAACGCTGCCGCCGCTCGACGACCTCGTTTTCATCCAAGCCATAGTCTGGGTCTACCGCCAGTTCCTGTGCCACAGTTTCGATACTCTGGGCAAATGCGGCAATCTGTGTCTCATCTTTCATGAGGTCTTATCCCCCTCAAGCACTTCACGCAATACTTTGACGAGTTATAACTGAATGTGCTGTTTGAGTCGTTGATCTCAGTAGCGTATTGGATGGATGCACACTGACCAGTCAACAAGGACAGCTGCAAGAAATACGCCGCCGTCACTGCAAGATTAATCTTATCGCTCGGTAACGTCGATGCATGGCAACTGATCCATTTGCGACAAACAAAAACGGCGAACCGCATCTCTGTGGTTCGCCGCTGATTCTCTTAGCCGTTACAGCTTACTGCAACTGACTTATTCCCACTCAATAGTGGCTGGTGGCTTGCTCGACACATCGTACACCACCCGTGAAATGCCTTCGATTTCATTGATGATCCGGCCTGATACTGTTTCCAGTAAATCGTAAGGTAAATGTGCCCAGCGCGCGGTCATAAAGTCGATGGTTTCTACCGCGCGCAGTGAGACAACCCACGCATAACGGCGTGCATCACCCACTACACCGACAGATTTGACCGGTAAAAACACAGCAAAGGCTTGGCTGGTTTTATCGTACCAACCTGATTTGCGCAGCTCTTCAATAAAAATATGATCGGCTTGGCGTAACAGGTCAGCATACTCTTTGGTCACTTCGCCAAGGATACGCACACCTAAACCAGGGCCTGGGAACGGGTGTCGGTAAACCATATCGTGCGGTAGACCCAGCTCAACACCGAGCTTGCGCACCTCATCTTTAAACAGCTCGCGCAGCGGTTCAACCAACTCAAACTTCATATCTTCTGGCAAGCCACCCACGTTGTGGTGTGATTTAATCACATGGGCTTTACCATTTTTAATCGCTGCTGACTCAATCACGTCAGGGTAAATCGTACCCTGCGCAAGGAAATCAATGCCTTCTAATTTGCTCGCTTCTTCATCAAAGACTTCAATAAAGGTGCGGCCAATGATTTTGCGCTTGGCTTCTGGATCGGACTCGCCTTTGAGCAGGTCTAAATAGCGCTGCTCAGCATCAACACGGATGACTTTCACCCCCATATTATCTGCAAACATGCGCATCACTTGATCACCTTCATGCAAACGCAGCAAGCCATGGTCAACAAACACACAGGTCAATTGATCACCAATCGCTTTGTGCAGTAACGCGGCCACTACCGATGAATCCACACCGCCGGACAAACCGAGCAAGACTTTACGATCACCCACCTGCGCACGCACAGTAGCAATGGCATCGTCTACGATATTGGCTGGTGTCCACAGCGCTTCACAGGCACAAATCTCTAAAACAAAACGCCTTAAAATCTCAGCACCTTGCGTCGTGTGAGTTACTTCTGGGTGAAACTGCACACCATAGTATTGGCGCGCCGTGTCGGCCATACCGGCTATTGGGCAGCTACCCGTGCCGGCAATCGCAGTAAAGCCTTCAGGCAACACAGTCACTTTATCGCCGTGGCTCATCCATACATCTAGGCCGTTCGGTGATGCCGTTGTAGCGGCATCACGCAAACCGTCCAGCAAAGGATTATCTGCCAGCACATTAACCCGCGCTGAACCAAACTCACGCAGATTAGAGCCCTGCACTTGACCGCCCAACTGCTGCGCCATGGTTTGCATGCCATAGCACACGCCTAGCAAAGGGATGCCCAGATCAAACACCAACTGCGGCGCGCGCGGGCTGTGCTCCATATGCACAGACTCAGGGCCACCGGACAAGATAATGCCGCGCGGGTTAAACGCACGAATCACATCTTCACTGACATCAAAGGGGTGAATTTCGCAGAACACACCAATGCCACGAATACGGCGCGCGATCAACTGCGTGTACTGTGAGCCGAAATCTAAAACTAAAATGCGGTGAGCATGAATATCTTGAGCAGCCATGGAATATGTCTCGGTAGCAATTTATAAACTTATGAAAAGACAAACCGCCTCAGTACGGCGGTTTGTCTAACGAATATGAGTCCAGCTTAGCTGACTCGATAGTTCGGAGCTTCTTTGGTGATTTGCACATCATGCACATGGGATTCAGCCATCCCTGCGCCGGTTATACGTACAAATTCAGGCTTGCTGCGCATCTCTTCAATAGTGGCACAGCCGGTATAGCCCATTGAGGCGCGCAAACCACCCATCAACTGATGGACAATCGCTGACATTGCACCTTTGTAAGGTACGCGTCCTTCAATGCCTTCAGGTACGAGTTTTTCTGCACCGCCACTGCTGTCTTGGAAGTAGCGATCAGATGAGCCTTCAGCTTGCGCCATAGCACCTAGCGAACCCATGCCGCGGTATGACTTGTAGGAGCGGCCTTGGAACAATTCAATTTCACCTGGCGACTCTTCAGTACCGGCAAACATTGAGCCCATCATCACGGCATCAGCGCCAGCTACAATGGCTTTCGATAAATCACCAGAGAAGCGAATACCACCATCAGCAATCATCGGCACGCCGGTGCCTTGCAAGGCAGCAGACACATTGGCAATCGCAGAAATCTGTGGCACACCAACACCGGCAACAATACGCGTGGTACAAATTGAACCAGGACCAATACCGACTTTAACCGCATCGGCACCTGCTTCAACCAAGGCTAAAGCCGCTTCGCCAGTAGCAATATTACCGCCAATCACCTGCACGTCAGGGTAATTCTGTTTTACCCAACGCACACGTTCTAGCACGCCTTTAGAATGACCGTGCGCAGTATCAACAACAATGACATCAATACCTGCCGCTGCTAACGCCGTGATACGTTCTTCAGTGTCAGCCCCAGTACCTACAGCGGCGCCGACACGTAAACGGCCTTGCTCGTCTTTCGAGGCAAAGGGGTAGCTTTTAGCTTTTTCAATATCACGGAATGTGACCATGCCGCGCAGCTGGAACTTATCGTTGACCACCAGCATTTTTTCAATACGGTGTTCATACAGCTTGGTTTTAATGTCTTCTAAACCTGTACCTTCCAGCACAGTCACCAGTTGCTCTTTTGGCGTCATAATCGCAGCAACAGTATCGCCAGCATTGGGCGTATAGCGCAGGTCACGCCCAGTGACAATACCAACTAATTGCTTATCTGAATCAAGCACAGGAAAACCTGAGAAACCTAGCTCGTCAGCACGCTTAAGCAGAGTAAAGATTTTCATATCTGGGGTGACGGTGACAGGATCATGCACGATCGCCGTTTCGTGACGCTTTACTTTGCGCACTTCGGCCGCTTGCTGTTCGACTGTCATATTTTTATGGATGATACCGATGCCGCCTTCTTGCGCCATAGCAATGGCCAAACGGGCTTCAGTTACAGTATCCATTGCTGCAGACAACAATGGAATATTGAGTTCGATTTTACGAGTAAGACGGGTTTTTAAGCTGACATCTTTCGGTAAAACCTCGGAATAACCGGGGATTAACAATACATCGTCAAAGGTTAGAGCTTCTTGGCTGATACGCAGCATATTTGCACGCTCCCGAACGGGAAAAATGGAAGCGCGGTATTATACCGCGCAACGTTTGGCTTCTCAATGGCTAGACACGTAAACGTAGCATAGCCTCTAATCAACAGTTCAATTACTCCATGTCTTTACGCTTGTACGGATAAACATCAATGACCTTACCGTCACGAATAGCGTCTTGCAGGCCTTGCCAGTACGACGCTTCAAATAAATCACCATGCAACTCTTTAAACAACTTACGGTGCTTTATATCGGTGAACAAAAAGCGCGGAAACTCTTCTGGAAAAACATCATGCGGACCTACTGAATACCAAGGCTCTGCTGACATTTCATCTTCAGGAAAGCGCGGCTCAGGGATCTTACGAAAATTTACTTCGGTTAAGTAGCTGATTTCATCATAATCATAAAACACCACTCGACCATGGCGAGTGACACCAAAGTTTTTTAGCAGCATATCACCTGGGAAAATATTGGCAGCCGCCAGCTGCTTAATCGCCAAACCATACTCTTCTAAAGCATCCCTGACTTGCTGTTCATTAGCCGTATCTAAATAAATATTCAACGGCGTCATGCGCCGCTCAGTCCAGCAGTGTCGAACCAGCACCTCATCACCCTGTACTTCAACAGTCGATGGTGCGACATCCAGCAACTCGCGCAAGCACTCTGGGTCAAACTTGGCAACAGGAAAGCGAAAATCGGCAAACTCTTGGGTGTCGGCTAAGCGCCCAACTCGGTCAACATATTTCACCATGCGGTAACGATCAATCACCGTCTCACGCGTCACGTTTTTCGACGGAGAGAAACGGTCTTTGATAATTTTAAACACCGTATTAAAACCTGGCAGAGTAAACACACTCATCACCATACCGCGCACACCATCAGCCATCACAAACTTGTCATCAGTGGTTTCCAAGTGTTTGATCAGCGCACGATAGAACTCTGACTTGCCTTGCTTATAAAAACCAATCGAAGTGTACAATTCAGAAATGTGCTTGCGTGGCAAAATGCGGCGCAAAAAGCTAATAAACTCAGCAGGATAAGCGACGCGCACCATAAAATAGGAGCGGGTGAAGGAGAAGATAATCGACACTTCAGCCTCATCAACAATCACCGCGTCCATACGGATTCCTTGCCCTTCACGATTGAGCACAGGTATCACCAGCGGCCATTGCTCATCCTGAGTAAAGACGCGCCCGACTAAATAGGCGCCTTTATTGCGGTACAAACGTGAACTGTACAGTTCAATACATAACTCAGGGTCTTTGCACACCCAATCTGGCAAACTGGCGCGCAATTGTTCCTCGAGGCGAGCAAGATCAGCTTCTTGATCAGCGTACGGCACAGAAAAGCGATAGTCCTCACTGATTTGTCGCAAGCTGGCAGCTATATCACCGTCTGGGCGGTAGGTACGAATCTGCATTGGCGTATCGTGCTCACGCAGCGCAGGGCGCGTGCTGTGCACAAACATGCACTCATCACTGATCAAATCATGACTAAATAAGCTGTTAAAAATCGAGTTAAACCAGGTTTCTGACAATTCATCATCAAGACGCAAATCAATTTGCCCAATATAGGACTGTTTAATCTGCGGCCAACACTCAATATTGAGCAACACATCAGAACCGTAGGTGGCTAAGAGCTCATCCCGCGCTAAAGTCGCACGTATTTTATACAGCTGAATACGCGCTGCCGATGCGTCTTGAATTTCTTGCCACTGAGCCTTTTCAAAGCGCTCACGGCCTAAATTAGTGATTTGACGAAACTGTTCACGATAGTCATCAAAACTATCTAAAATCTGTCGCGCTATGGCAACAGATGGGCAATCAATAGCCATTGAATACACTCCATCAATAATAGACCTACAACATGCCTGCACACGGCCGTCCACATGCAGGCATCGATACATCGCCGACTTTACTGAGCCAATTGCTGCTCAGTAAACAAATCATCAAACAGCATACTGGATAGATAACGCTCACCTGAGTCTGGCAGAATTACCACGATCGTTTTACCTTGCATACTAGGCTGCTCTGCCAAGCGCACAGCTGCGGTCATCGCAGCGCCACAAGAAATACCACATAAGATACCCTCTTCACGCATTAAGCGTAGCGCCATCTGCTTGGATTCTTCATCGCTAACCAACTCAACCTGATCAAGCATGCTTATATCGAGGTTTTTGGGAATAAAACCTGCTCCCAACCCTTGAATTTTATGCGGTGCAGGACTGATTTCTTGCCCTGCCAACATTTGTGTGATGACAGGCGAACCAATGGGTTCAACGCCAACAGAAAGAATCGGCTTACCACAGGTATTTTTAATATAGCGCGACACCCCTGTTAGCGTACCGCCAGTACCAATACCGCTAACTAAAACATCAATAGCACCATCAGTATCTCGCCAAATTTCTGGGCCAGTGGTCTTTTCGTGCGCATCAGGATTGGCGGGGTTATCAAATTGTTGCAGCACCAGATATTTACTAGGGTCAGTCGCAGCAATTTCATTGGCTTTATCAATTGCACCTTTCATGCCTTTCGCAGGCTCAGTCAACACCAGCTCGGCACCGAGTGCTTTAAGAATCTTACGGCGCTCTAAACTCATCGAAGATGGCATGGTTAGGATTAATTTATAACCGCGGGCTGCAGCGACGAAGGCTAAACCAATACCCGTATTGCCTGAAGTTGGCTCGACCATGGTGACGCCAGGCTTGAGTGCTCCGGATGCTTCAGCGGCTTGCACCATGCCAACACCAATGCGGCACTTAACTGAGCCTGCTGGGTTACGAGACTCTATTTTCGCGAGAATCGTGACGCCTTTTGGGCCCAAACGGTTGATTTGCACTAAAGGTGTATTACCCACGCTCTGCGCATTGTCGACATAAATACGGCTCATTGAAGAATCCTCAGCTAATAATTGTTTTATTGTTATGAGACTAAAGCTCAGCACGCTTAGCGTCCAGTCTGATTTTAGGGCTGCATTGCACACATAATGACTGAAAAAGCCTTTTCGTTCACAAACATAAGATGAGCAGGGTATAGTAAGCCGTATTTAATGCCATTTTCCTACTTTGCTTAAAACAATATCGCGCAGGTCTTGCTGAGGTTTTATATGAAATTTTCCGGTACTCAATCGTACGTTGCCACTGATGATCTAAAACTGGCGGTCAATGCTGCCATTACCCTAGAGCGGCCTTTATTGGTAAAAGGTGAGCCCGGCACAGGTAAAACCATGCTGGCCGAGCAGCTGGCTGAATCCTTTGGCGCACGTTTGATTACCTGGCACATTAAATCCACCACCAAAGCCCATCAAGGCTTGTATGAATACGACGCCGTCAGCCGCTTGCGTGACTCACAGCTCAATGCTGACAAAGTTCATGACGTGCGCAACTACATCAACAAAGGCAAGCTGTGGGAAGCTTTTGAGTCAGACGAGCGCGTGATTCTGTTGATCGATGAAATCGACAAAGCCGACATTGAGTTCCCCAACGACTTGCTGCAAGAAATCGACAAAATGGAGTTCTACGTTTACGAGACCGATGAAACCATTACGGCCAAACATCGTCCTATTATTATCATCACCTCCAATAACGAGAAAGAACTGCCGGATGCCTTTTTGCGCCGCTGCTTCTTCCACTACATTGCCTTCCCTGATCGCAACACCTTGCAGAAAATTGTGGATGTGCACTACCCCAATATCAGTCAATCATTGGTTAGCGAAGCGTTGGATGTATTTTTTGATGTGCGCAAAGTCCCCGGCTTAAAGAAAAAACCCTCGACCAGCGAATTGGTTGATTGGTTAAAACTGCTGATGGCTGACAAGATTAGTGAAGCAGCCTTGCGTGAGCGTGATGTCACTAAAGCCATCCCACCTTTAGCAGGTGCTTTAGTCAAGAACGAACAAGATGTGATGCTGCTTGAGCGTTTAGCCTTTATGAGCCGCCGCACCAACCGCTAACACCATGTGCTGCACGGGATGGGCTTTAAGCTGTAGCCGCTATCTCGCTGCACCTTTTACCTAAGAGGTCTGTAGCCATGCTGCTGAATTTATTTAATGAGATGCGTGCCGCCAAGGTACCGGTGACCGTGCGCGAACTGCTGGACTTAATCAATGCGCTGAAACATAACGTGGTGTTTGCCGACATGGATGAGTTTTACTATGTTGCGCGGGCAATTCTGGTTAAAGATGAGCGCCATTACGATAAGTTTGACCGCGCCTTTGCTGCCTACTTTAAAGGCATTGAAAACCTCGATCAGCATATCGAAGCCTTGATTCCTGATGAATGGCTGCGTCGTGAATTTGAGCGTTCGTTAAGCGATGAGGAGCGCGCCCAAATCGAGTCGCTCGGTGGTCTCGACAAGCTGATTGAAGCCTTTAAAAAGCGCCTCGAAGAGCAAAAAGGTAAACACCAAGGCGGAAACAAGTGGATTGGCACTGGCGGCACCAGCCCATTCGGCTCTGGTGGTTACAACCCCGAAGGCTTTCGTTTGGGTGAAGAAGGCAAGCGTCAGGGTAAAGCGGTCAAAGTCTGGGATCAACGCGAATTCAAAGACCTCGATGATCAAGTCGAGATCGGTACGCGCAATATCAAAATTGCTCTGCGTCGCTTGCGCAAATTTGCTCGCCAAGGCGCTGAAGATGAGTTTGATCTGCACGGCACCATCGACCACACCGCGCGTGATGGCGGCCTGCTCAATATCCAGATGCGCCCCGAACGTCGTAACACAGTAAAACTGCTGATTTTGTTTGATATTGGCGGCTCAATGGATGCCCACGTCAAAGTCTGTGAAGAGCTGTTTTCTGCCTGTAAAACTGAGTTCAAACATATGGATTATTATTATTTCCATAACTTTATTTATGAGTCAGTCTGGAAAAATAATTTACGCCGCGGCAATGAGCGCATCCCCACGCAAGATGTGTTGCATAAATACGGTGCAGATTACAAAGTAATTTTTGTCAGCGATGCCGCAATGGCCCCTTACGAAGTCACCCAAGCCGGTGGCAGTGTTGAACACTGGAATGAAGAGCCTGGCTATGTGTGGATGCAGCGTTTTATGCACAAGTTTAAAAAGCTGATCTGGATAAATCCCTACCCAAAACACACCTGGGACTACACTGCATCAACCAGCATTATTCGCGAGCTGATCGATGATCAAATGTACCCGCTAACCATTGAAGGGCTTGAAGAGGGCATGCGGTATTTAGCGAAATAACACTCTGATCTATTGATAGCTGAATGAGTCGTGCTCTTTGACTACCTGCTGCTGCCTAGAAAACCACATCAATGATCGAGACACAGTGCGCTGGTTTCGTGGCAAGCGCGCCAGGGATGGCGCAGCGCCCGAATCGGGTCAGGAAGACCCGTTGAGGGAAGAACGATACCAGTGCGTTGGGTCATACGCACAATCTGCTTGTCGTTTTTACATATTGATTTATATGGAGAGTCATGTGCATGCAGCACTCCGGGGCAGGTGTTAGTCCGTCGATGAACCCATCCTGGGTTCAACTCCGGCGCTACGCCATCCATGGCTCGCTCATCACACCCACCCCGAAGCACTGATTGACCATCTGTAAAATCTTCACTAGTGCAGCTTGAATCATTAGAGCAACAGCAACAGCAACGGCAACGGCAACGGCAACGGCAAGATCATATTCACCAGACATAAAAAAACACTCTGCTCACTATCTGCTGCTGCCTAGAAAACCATATCAATGATCGAGACACAGTGCGCTGGTTTCGTGGCAAGCGCGCCAAGGATGGCGCAGCGCCCGAATCGGGTCAGGAAGACCCGTTGAGGGAAGAACGACACCAGCGCGCTGGGTCATACGCACGTATTGCTCATCGCTTTTGCTTGAGAGCTTAAGAGCTTATATAGAAAATGAAGTGTCGGACCCTGATTTATGACTACCTGCTGCTGTCTAGAAAACCACATCAATGATCGAGACACAGTGCGCTGGTTTCGTGGCAAGCGCGCCAAGGATGGCGCAGCGCCCGAATCGGGTCAGGAAGACCCGTTGAGGGAAGAACGATACCAGTGCGCTGGGTCATACGCACAATCTGCTTGTGCTTTTGATTATTGCCCTATTCAGACAATCCCCAGCATCCCGCTAGCTATTGAAATCAAACTGTCCGCGCTGCAAATCTAATCACTATGCCCTTGCGCAATCATCTCGCCACCACGCCAGAGACGCCATTCACCGGGTGCATAGACATTCCAGCGCTCATTGTCAGTCAGCGGCTCAGTCGCCAACACTGTCACCACATCATTGGGCGTGGTTTCCGCATGAAAATCCACACTCACATCAGCATCCTTCAGCGTTGCAGGACCAAAAGGCGCGCGCCGAGTAATATGCGCCAACTTGGTACTACAAAAACTAAACAGCCAATCACCATTACTCAACAAGCAATTGAATACACCCCTGCTGCGGTACTCTTGGCAAGCCGCAACAATCACAGGCAGAAACTGCTCAATACGACACTGCTCAGTGCAAACTTCGCGCAAGCGGTTTAACAGATCACAAAAAGCCGCCTCACTGTCAGTATCACCGATGGGCTGGTACATCCCTTTTTTCGGGGTAAAATCCGCCAACTGTCCATTGTGGGCAAAACACCAATTGCGCCCCCACATTTCACGCATAAAGGGATGGGTATTGGCTAAGCTGACCGCACCGACATTCGCCTGACGGATATGACCAATCACCGTTTCACTTTTAATCGGGTAGCGCTGCACCAGGCGGGCAATCTCTGAATCGATGCTGGCTTGAGGATCTTGGAATAAACGCAAACCACGCCCTTCGTAAAAACCAATACCCCAACCATCACGATGTGGGCCGGTACGCCCGCCACGTTGCATCAACCCGGTGAAACTAAACACCACATCGGTTGGTACATTAGCGCTCATTCCCAGCAACTCACACATATAAACGTCCTCTAGCGGCGTGCGACAAGACCAGACTCCTGACTGTCCTTCTCTGCATCAAGCATTTGTTGCAGGGTTAACCCAGACTCTGGCTCTTCTGATTTTGATGCTTTTGCAGCCTGACGCTGAGTAGCCTGCAGAGCACTGCGCTTATTACGCGCGACCAACCAGCGCACCAAGACAAAGACTAAATACACCGCAAATAGCATTGCGCCATACATCACCAAGTCAGCGATAGAGCGCCAAGCATCATTACTGACCTTAAACAACAGATCCATCGCCGTTATCGCAATCGCCGGCGCATAAAAATCTCGCGCAGGATCAACCACGGTTGGCGTAAACAATAAAACTGCAGCAATCACCCGTAACGGTTCACGTAAATAGCGCCACATCCAGCTGGTAAAATAAAACCATACTAACAAGCAACCTAAAGCAGAAACGGCATAGATGCTCCAAGCCAACTGATAATCACTTTCTGTCATGATATTTAAAACACTAGAGGGTCAATAGGAGTGCGTATCATAGCGATTTTTGCAAGGTTTCGCTTGAGAGTGAATCATTCTGTACAAAATCAACCCTGAGATTCACACCCGTTACTTAAAAAAACAGCTACTTGCTCTGAACAGCCGTTTATTGATGTTGCTGCAGCGCCCAGCGTACATGCTCACGCACCAGCTCTGACGGGTATTCAAGGCGCGCCTTGAGAGCCTCCAGCACAGGAATCGTACTTGGCGCATTACCTAATCCCACCGCCAAGTTACGCAACCAACGCTCATAACCAGTACGCCTGATCGGCGAGCCTTGCGTGCGCGTTAAAAACTGCTCTTCAGTCCACATAAACAACTCAGCTAAGCTGCTGTTATCTAGACCATGGCGCGGCTGAAAGTCACCCTCCTGAGTGGCTTTAGCAAAGCGATTCCACGGACAGACCAGCTGGCAATCATCACAACCAAAAACCCGATTACCAATCAAAGGTCGCAACTCCACTGGAATCGCATCTTTTAATTCAATGGTCAGGTAGGAAATACAGCGCCGCGCATCCAAGACACGTTCACCAACAAAGGCTTGCGTTGGGCACACCTCTAAACACGCCGTACACTTACCACAGTGATCACGATCATTAGGCGCATCAATTGGTAAAGGCAGGTCAACCAACAGCTCGCCCAAAAAAAACCAACTGCCAGCTTTGCGATTTAATATCAGCGTGTTTTTACCCACCCAGCCTAGGCCTGCTTTGCGCGCCAATGGTTTTTCTAAAACCGGCGCACTGTCAACAAATGCACGATGACCAAAGGGACCAATGGCTTGGGTGATTTTATCGGCCAACTGCTGCAAGCGTTTACGAATCAGCTTGTGGTAATCACGACCCAAGGCATAACGGGATATATAGGCTTGCTCTGGCTGCGCCAGCACATGCGCCATCTGCGTATCTTCAGGCAAATAATCCATACGCACTGAAATCACGCGCTGCGTGCCGGGCACCAACTCATCAGGGCGCGAGCGCATCGTGCCATGACTGGCCATATACGCCATTTCACCGTGGTAGCCAGCAGCTAAATACGCATCTAAACGGCGTGCGTCTTCGCTTAAATCAAGATCAGAAATGCCCAACTGCTGAAAACCCAGCTCAGCTGCCCAACTCCGAATAGATGCGGCTAATGCAAACAGATCAAGCGACTCAGATGACATTCAACGCTATCCCTTTAAAAATTGTTATACTATTACTTAATATTCCAGCATAAATGCAGCCATGGTGATTGACCATAAACCTGTGCGCAGTATACATGCCGCCAACCTTACGTGCCTCTCAGCACGCACAGCAGATACTGATAAAACCAGCTCGATTGGGTACTCTTTACTGTTGGCGTATTAGACAGATTGCCGTTGGCTTGCTCAGCACACAAACGGCACTGCACTGTGCTGTAATATGGCTGTAGGCCTTTACTGAATTCGGGCATGGTGTGACAACCCGCCCTCTATTATATACAACAACATCCGCTTATTATTTGAGGAACACAGCCCATGTCAGGCCTAGAGCTCTATATAGAAGATGAAGCAGCCATGACAGCTTTGGGCCATGCGCTTGCACAACAGACAGCAGGGCACGGCATTGTTTTTTTAGAAGGTGACTTGGGTGCAGGAAAAACCACCTTATCGCGTGGTATTATTCGCGGCTTAGGTCACAGCGGCCCAGTCAAAAGTCCGACCTTCACTTTAGTTGAGCCCTATGAAATAAATGGCCTGCGCGTCTGGCACTTTGACTTGTACCGCTTAGCTGACCCAGAAGAGCTGGAGTATTTAGGTATTCGCGATTATTTGGCTGATGATGACCTGTGTTTAATTGAATGGCCGCAACAAGGGAAAGGTTATTTACCGCAGCCTGACCTTGAAATCATTATAAAAACTCATAATGATGGACGAACTGTGCGATTATTGCCCTATAGCACACGCGGCGAAAGCTGGTGCGTTGCTCTGGCCACTCTAACTTAAGACATCGCGAGGTTATCCGTGCGCCTACAATCGTTAATAGTTGCTTTAGTTGTCTGCATTGTTTTACCTCTACAAGCCTTTGCAATGACACAAATTAACAGTGTGCGCCTATGGCGTGCACCTGATAACACACGCTTGGTTTTTGACCTCACGGGGCCAGTCGAGCATAGCGTTTTCACCTTAAGCGCACCCGACCGCATCGTTATTGATATCAAACGCACCAAACTGTCGGCAGAAATTCAAGGCTTAGTCGGCGGAAAATCACCGATCACCCAAGTTCGCACCGGCAACCGTGAAGCAGATGAATTACGTATCGTCTTAGAGATAGCAGAACAAGTCACGCCAAAGAGCTTCACTCTGACCCCAAATCAGCAGTACGGCCACCGTCTTGTGGTTGATTTATTCGATAATGAAACAAGTCGCATCACCAATAATCCAGCTGAGCAGCCTGTAACCACAGCTATTATCAATACTCGACAACCCAAACTGTCCAGCCTACCCTCATCCATCAAACGTGACATTGTCATCGCAATTGATGCTGGACATGGTGGTGAAGACCCTGGCGCCATTGGCCCAGGCGGTGTGCGTGAAAAAGATATTGTCTTGAACATCGCCAAAGAGTTACAGCGACAAATCAACTCAGAAAAAGGCTTCCGTGCAGAATTAGTACGCACCGGTGATTATTTTATTCCATTGCGTCGCCGTACCGATATTGCGCGCAAGAAAGGCGCTGACTTGTTTGTTTCCATCCATGCCGACGCTGCACTGAGGACCTCAGCCTTTGGTGCATCAGTGTATGCACTATCGGATAGTGGCGCCACTTCAGAAACCGCTCGCTGGCTGGCTGACAGTGAAAACCGCTCCGACTTAATTGGCGGTGCCGGCAACGTCAAACTCGATGATAAAGACGCCATGCTCGCCGGTGTATTACTCGACCTATCGATGACCGCCTCACTGTCATCGAGCCTCGATGTTGGCCAAAAAGTTCTCAGCAATATGAGTCGCATTACCCCGCTGTTTAAAAAACGCGTCGAACAGGCTGGCTTTATGGTGCTTAAATCACCTGACATGCCTTCAATTCTTATTGAAACTGGCTTTATCAGTAACCCAGGCGAGGCAAAAAAACTGTCTAATCGCTCGCATCAGCAAGCCATAGCCCGCTCAATCCACTCGGGAGTTCGCCAGTTTTTCCAGCAAAACCCACCACCGGGTAGCTATGTCGCTTGGCTGCGTGATTCAGGCAAGCTCGCCCTTGGCCCACGTGAACATGTGGTGCGTTCAGGCGAAAGCGTATCGTTGTTGGCACAGCGTTACCAGATCAGCCCCGCGCAACTGCGCAGCGCCAACAAACTTAAAAGTGATGTACTGAAAATTGGGCAAATACTTACAGTGCCGGCCACAACTTTAGCAGGACAATAATGACTGACGTACGCGCCATTCATCTACTGAGCCCCCGCTTAGCAAACCAAATCGCAGCGGGTGAAGTGGTTGAACGACCCTCATCGGTCGCCAAAGAACTTTTAGAAAACTGCCTTGATGCCGGTGCTACACGTATCGACATTGACGTTGAGCAAGGCGGCGTTAAACGCCTACAAATCCGGGACGACGGCCATGGCATTGCCGCTGACCAGTTGCCGCTAGCCCTGGCACGACATGCCACCAGCAAAATCACCATATTAGAAGACCTCGAAGGTGTGGCCAGTTTAGGTTTTCGCGGCGAAGCACTCGCATCTATTAGCTCAGTATCACGCTTAACCCTGACCTCACGCACCGTCGATGCTGAGCAAGCTTGGCAAGTGGAAGCTGAAGGCCGTGATATGCAACCGCGGGTACAACCTGCTGCGCATCCGGTTGGCACCACTGTTGAGGTCTGTGATTTATTTTTTAACACACCGGCACGACGCAAATTTTTACGTACTGAAAAAACTGAATTTGATCACCTGCAAGACGTGATCAAACGCATGGCGCTGGCACGCTTTGATGTGGGTTTCCATCTACGTCATAACGGCAAGACGATTCTTGCATTGCATCCTGCGCTAGATGATATATCGCGAGCACGGCGCATAGGCGCCGTATGCGGTGATGCGTTTCTCGAACAAGCCATGCCAATCAATGTTGAACGCAATGGCTTGCACCTTTGGGGCTGGGTCGGCTTGCCTACTTTCTCTCGAAGCAAGGCAGACATGCAGCACTTTTATGTCAACGGCCGTGTAGTCAGCGACAGATTGGTTGCCCACGCTGTACGTCAAGCCTACCGTGATGTCATGTACGGCGGTCGTCATCCTGCTTTTGTGCTGTTTCTTGAGCTTGATCCGGCCACCGTTGATGTCAACGTACACCCGACCAAACACGAAGTACGCTTTCGCGAAAACCGCAGCGTGCATGATTTTTTATACAGCTCACTGCACCGCGCCATAGCTGATGTGCGCCCCGACGATAAACTCGAACCTGCTAACGCCTTACACCTGCAGCCACAACCCGTGGTGACAGGCTTAGACGCCGGTGAGTTTGGCCCGCAAGGTCATATTGCGCTGAGCAATACAGCCCCGCCGCAGCCTGTCTTGCAGCCCCACACACAGCCAGCCAGTTTTAATAAAAGCAGTTTCGGGCAAGCACCGCGCCAGCCCACGCAAACACCCGCCAACTATCAAGCGGCGTATCAAGCCTTTGCCAAACCCTTAGACAACTTAGCAGAATCAGCACAGGAAGAAATCCCGCCTTTAGGCTTTGCTATTGCCCAGCTTAAAGGCATTTATATTTTGGCCGAGAACCAACAGGGTTTGGTACTGGTTGATATGCACGCCGCACATGAGCGAGTAATGTACGAACGCCTTAAACTGGCCATGGCCAATGAAGGTTTACGTGGCCAACCGCTTTTAGTCCCGGAAACCCTCAGCCTCAGTGCGCGCGAAGTAGATTGTGCAGAACAATATGCACAGTGGTTTACTCAGTTTGGCTTTGAACTGCAGGGCTTAGGCCCAGAAAGCATAGCCATTCGCCAGATTCCCGCTCTCCTCAAGCAAGCTGACGCAGCAGAGCTGGTGCGTGATGTCTTAACCGACCTAATGGACTATGGCAGCAGTGATCGGATTCAAGCACACACCAATGAGCTGCTGGCAACCATGTCCTGCCACGGTGCAGTACGCGCCAATCGTCGTTTAACGCTGATTGAGATGAATGCCCTACTACGGGATATGGAAGTCACTGAACGTAGCGGACAGTGCAACCACGGTCGGCCTACTTGGACGCAGCTGGGCATGGATGAGCTTGATAAGCTATTCCTACGCGGCCGCTAAGATAATTCCGGCCTAGCGCAGCGACAGCACCCCCATATACTGATTAATTTGACATTGAGTTCCAGCTTTAATAATTAATTATTTCGATAAGTAATCTCAGATTTAACAGACACAAAAAAGCCGATCAAAAGATCGGCTTTTTTGTTAAGACAATTTGATTACTACATACCCAGTTTCGTTTCAAGGTAGTGAATATTCACACCACCTTTACGGAATTCTTTGTCATTGAGTAAATCAACATGCAATGCCACGTTACTTTTAATGCCATCGATAATAATTTCATCTAAAGCATTACGCATCCGTGCCATCGACTCTTCACGTGTTGCACCCCAAGTAATCACTTTACCAATCAGTGAGTCATAGTTAGGTGGCACTGTGTAACCGCTGTACAAGTGCGTATCAACTCGCACGCCATTACCACCTGGCGCATGAAAATGCTTAACCAGACCTGGACTTGGCATAAAGTTATCCGGATCTTCCGCGTTAATCCGACACTCGATCGAATGGCCGGTAAACTTGATATCTTCTTGCTTGATTGACAGCTTATTACCCGCGGCAATGCTGAGCATTTCCTTAACAATATCAATTCCGGTAATCATCTCGGTAATGGGATGCTCAACCTGAACACGAGTATTCATCTCAATAAAGTAAAAACGACCATCTTCATAGAGAAACTCAAACGTACCGGCACCGCGATAACCAATATCATTACAGGCTTTGATACAGCGAGCATAGACACGCTGGCGTGCTTCTTCATCGATATAAGGGGCTGGTGCTTCTTCAATCACTTTCTGGTGACGACGCTGCAACGAACAATCACGATCACCTAAGTGAACGGCATTACCTTGTCCATCAGCCAATACTTGAACCTCAACGTGACGCGGGTTCATCAAGTATTTTTCCAAATACACCATCGGGTTACCAAAGATTTGCGCACCTTCATTACGGGTCAGTTCGGCCGCGCGAATCAAATCTTCTTCTCTATGCACCACGCGCATACCGCGCCCACCACCGCCGCCAGACGCTTTGATGATGACGGGGTAGCCTACTTCGCGAGCAATGGCTAAGGCTTGCTCTGGATCTTCCGGCAAGGCGCCATCAGAACCTGGGACAGTCGGTACGCCAGCAGCTTTCATCGCTTCTTTGGCGGACACTTTATCGCCCATTAAACGAATCACTTCAGCGCTGGGTCCAACAAAGGCAAAGCCTGAGTTTTCGACCTGCTCAGCAAAGTCTGCGTTTTCTGCCAAAAAACCATAGCCTGGGTGAATTGCCGTAGCACCAGTCACTTCAGCTGCAGCAATGATAGCGGGAATATGCAAATAGGACAGCGCACCTGGCGCTGGGCCTATGCATACGGATTCATCTGCTAAAGATAAGTGCATCAACTCACAGTCAGCAGTTGAATGTACCGCCACTGTTTTAATACCTAACTCTTTGCATGCGCGCAAAATGCGTAAAGCAATTTCACCGCGGTTTGCGATCAGGACTTTCTCCAACATTGTAAACTCCTAAGTCGTTAGACAATGGTGAATAGAGGCTGGTCGTACTCAACCGGCTGGCCATTGTCGACCAGGATAGAATCAATCACTCCACCGACTTCTGCTTCAATGTGGTTCATCATCTTCATTGCTTCAACGATGCACAGTACATCGCCTTTTTTCACTGTCTGACCCACGACAACAAAATCCTCAGCGTCTGGAGACCCTGCACGATAGAAGGTGCCCACCATCGGAGAGCGCGCAACTGTTCCGGTGTATTTAGGGCAAGAAGGTGCTTCAGCTTCAACAGCTGCAGCAACGGGCGCAGGTGCTGCAACTTGTGGTTGTGGCGCAGCGGCATACACAGGCTGTTGAGCCACTTGCTTGCTGTGGCGGCTAATACGAACGGATTCTTCGCCTTCGTGGATTTCTAATTCATCGATGCCTGATTCTTCTAGCAGCTCAATGAGTTTTTTAACTTTACGAATATCCATAGACCGTGACTCCAAAATTAAGAGGTTATTATTGAATATGTTCAAGTGCTGCGTCTAAAGCGAAACGGTAACCGCTGGCGCCTAGACCACAAATCACACCCACAGCCACATCAGAGAAGTAGGAGTGATGACGAAATTGTTCTCGTTTATGCACGTTAGAAAGGTGCACTTCGAAGAATGGGATGCTCACAGCAAGCAGCGCGTCACGCAATGCGACACTGGTATGAGTAAAAGCTGCTGGATTGATAATAATGCAGTCGATATTTTCTTCTCGAGCCGCATGAATACGCTCAATCAGCACATGTTCCGCATTGCTTTGTAAATAATAGAGTTGATGACCTGCGCTCTGCGCCTGCTCAAGCAAACTCTGGTTAATCTGCTCAAGCGTTGTTGCCCCATAGATATCGGGCTCGCGCATGCCTAACAAATTTAAATTAGGGCCATGCAAAATTAAAAAAGAAGCCATCCAAAACCCTGACCTTAAAATTCTAAGGATGAATATGCCTATTTTTACAGGCATTGTCAGCAATTGCATGCAAAAAAGCAGATCTTACTGGCTTTAAGTATAAGAAGCCACTACCACTTAGCGAGCTAAATCGAGCTTTATACACCTATTGTTTCTACCCAGCAGCTTAATTTTATCTGGCGTAAATTAAAAATCTGCAAGTAAATAAACGCCATAGGCCGGCTCTTCATAAGGGTGCGCTGCCTTCAATGCAGCAACGACGGGCTTGATATAGGCTGCTGCAACCACCAGCTCAACACGCCACTCTGCAACCCTCTCAAGCTGGCCTTGCTGCCCAATAAACGGCTGGCTACCTGTCATTGGCTGAAACTGCCCTTGCCCCAGTACCTGCCAGCAGCAGTTTTGATAATCACCAATAGCACCTGCGCCTGCAGCGAATACAGCGCCTTTAACTGTTTCGAGATGGCTCTCGGGTACATAAAAAAACAATGTGTACATCGTATAGCCTCATCGTCTTGAGTCGCTGTTACTGAGCATTTGCTTAAAACGGTCTATAATTGACTTAATTTTGTAGCGGAGGATAGTTTTTTGATAGCGCCACGTTTTGCACCACTGGTTTTCTCTATTCTGATGTCAGTGTATATGGTGACAGCGATGACTTTTGTGATCACATGGGTGAACACTGGAATGGATCATGGCTTTTTACTGCGTTGGCTGCGCTCTTTTTATATCGCGTTTCCGATTGCTTTCACTTTGACATGGCTGGGCGCACCCTATTTACAAAAGCTTGTAGCCAAAAATATCAAAACAACAACATAAAATTAATGCTTGTAACGCCAGCGCATACGCACACTCAGTAGCGCATGCGCTGGGCTACAACTTAGCACTTACGCAAAATAACACTACCGATTGAATAGCCTGCACCGAACGAGCTCAATACACCAATTGCGCCAGCAGGCAGGTCATCCTGATGCAAATGCAGCGCAATCACAGAACCCGCAGAGCTGGTGTTGGCATAGGTGTCTAAAATAACCGGCGCTTCAGCTGCTGTCGCGTCGCGACCCAACAGCTTGCGAGTAATCAACAGGTTCATATTCAGGTTGGCTTGATGCAACCAGAAGCGCTGAACATCTTGCACATCGATGCCGTTACTGTCTAAATGCTCCGCAATTAAGCTGGCAACTTTTGGGCACACCTCGCGAAACACCTTACGGCCTTCTTGTACAAACAACTTATCATCAGCACCAATGCCGTCTTCGGCGCAGCGGTTCAAGAAACCAAAGTTATTACGAATACTATTCGAGAACTGGGTAAAGAGCTTAGTGCTAACCACTTCAAACTGGTGCTTGGACACTGCATGCTCTGCATCTTCTAAAATAACGGCAGTGCAGGCATCACCAAAAATAAAATGGCTGTCACGCTCAGTAAAATTGAGATGCCCCGTGCAAATTTCAGGGTTTACCATCAAAATAGCGCGGGCTTGACCTGCTTGAATAGCATTGCTCGCTGCTTGAATGCCGAAGGTCGCTGAAGAGCAGGCAACGTTCATATCATAAGCAAAACCTTCAATGCCTAAAGCAGCTTGAACTTCAATGGCAACAGCAGGATAGGCACGCTGCAAGTTTGAACACGCGACAATTACACCATCAATGTCAGCAGCAGTGCGGCCAGCGCGCTGTAATGCTTCTTGCGCGGCAACCATCGCCATTTCACAGAGTATGCCCCACTCATCATCAGAGCGCTCAGCAATGCTCGGGACCATGCGTTGCGGATCTAAAATACCGGCTTTATCAATCACAAAGCGACTTTTAATGCCCGAAGCTTTTTCAATAAAGGCTGAACTCGACTCAGGCTTGGCTTCGATTGCACCACTGGCAATCTCTGCCGCGTGCTCAGTATTATACTGCTGTGACCACGCATTAAATGCCTCAACCAACTCATCATTGGAAATGCTTTGGGCAGGTGTATATAGGCCTGTACCACTGATTACAACTTTCTTCACGGTAAATCCTCTACATAAGCCGCGCAACATGCGGCTGTGTTGACGCTGCCCAACACCTGCAGGCAACACTTATTCAGTTAAAATACAGTATAGGCCAGCCTATCTGCGCTTGAATACCTCTAGCGACTTAACGAGCGTGGCCTAGACTAAAATATGCTGGCGTTGACTAATCAATAGTGACAACACGTAACTCTTTAGGCATTGAAAACGTAACATTTTCCGGCCGCCCTTCTAGCTCTTCAACCACTTGTGCGCCCCAGCTTTGCAAGCGTTCAATCACGCCCTGTACCAGCACTTCCGGAGCAGAGGCGCCAGCCGTCACGCCAATCACAGAGTCAGCTGCAAACCAGTCGGCCTGCAAATCTTCAGCACCATCGACCAAATATGCTGGTGTACCCATGCGATCAGACAGCTCACGCAAGCGGTTGGAGTTGGAACTATTGGGACTGCCGACAACAAGCACAACATCGCACGCACCAGCTAATTGTTTAACTGCATCTTGGCGGTTCTGCGTGGCATAGCAAATATCATCTTTACGCGGGCCACTGATGGCAGGGAAACGTGTTTTTAAAGCATCAATCACACGACTGGTATCATCCATCGATAAGGTGGTTTGCGTAACAAAAGCCAAACTGTCTGGCTCTTTAACTTGCAAAGTCTCCACATCAGCTTCATTTTCCACGAGATAGATATGTCCACCATGGCGTTCATCATATTGCCCCATGGTGCCTTCCACTTCAGGATGGCCGGCGTGGCCGATCAGAACACATTCGCGACCATCATTGCTATAACGCACCACTTCCAAGTGCACTTTAGTCACTAAAGGACAGGTTGCATCAAAGACTTTCAAGCCGCGTCGCTCAGCTTCGTCACGCACCGCCTTAGAGACACCGTGCGCACTAAAGATAACGATATTATCGTCCGGCACTTGGTGTAACTCTTCGACAAACACAGCACCACGTGCGCGTAAGTCTTCCACCACAAACTTGTTATGCACCACTTCATGGCGCACATAAATGGGCGGCTGAAAAACCTCTAACGCACGGTTCACAATTTCAATCGCACGATCAACACCGGCACAAAAGCCGCGCGGATTTGCTAGTTTAATGCGCATCAATACCGCCTCATTCTTTTACAAAGCGCTGTTTAGCACCTTAACAATTTCAACATCAAAAGTGATGACTTTGCCAGCCAAAGGATGATTAAAGTCCACTGTTACATTTTTATCATCAAAGGCCTTAACCACACCGGGCATTTCACCACCGGCGGCATCTTTAAAAATAACCAGAACACCATGATCGAGCTCCATACTGTCGAACTGACTGCGCGGCATCACCTGCACATTCTGCTCGTTTGGCGTGCCAAAACCTTGTTCGGGTAGGATTTCAAAACTGCGTTTATCGCCGTCTTTAAGCCCAAACAAGACGCGCTCAAAGCCCGGCAACAAGCTGCCATCCCCCACTTTAAAGGTGGCTGGGTCTTTTTCGAAGTTACTATCAACCACGTCACCATTATCAAACTTCAAAGCAAAATGCAGGGTCACCGTGCTGTTTTGCCCAATCCGCTGCTCACTCATTATTCTGCGCTCCAGTTGCACTGCTGTTTTCTGGTTTATTGCCACGAAACATGTCTAACGCCAACATTACCGCGCCGACTGTTATTGCACTGTCGGCAATGTTAAAGGCTGGAAAGTACCACTGGGTTTTCCAGTGCACTAAAATAAAATCAACCACATAACCCAACACCACACGGTCATAGAGGTTACCAATCGCACCGCCCAGCACCAAGGCTAAAGCAATAGCGAGCCAGGTTTCATTGGCTTTGAGGCGTTTGAGCCAGACCACCAGCACCACGCTGACTGCGAGCGCAATAACGGCAAAAAACCAACGCTGCCAGCCTGCTTCATTGGCTAAAAAGCTAAAGGCTGCGCCGCGGTTGTAGGCCAGCGTCCAGCTGAACATGTCAGGGATCACCTGCATTTGCTCATACAGATTAAAGTTGGCGACAAACCAGTGCTTGCTGATCTGATCAGCAGCGATCACCAACACGCTCAACCACAGCCAGGTCAATTTTCCAAAGCGCGCAGCCATTAGTCTGTGCCCCTACAGCGTACAAATAGGTTATGCATAGTGACGCACTTCACCTTCACCATCTAAGTTATCCGCACAGCGCGCACAGACGTCTGGGTGCGCTTCGACTGAGCCAACATCAGCGCGATGGTGCCAGCAACGGGCACACTTAGGCTCTGCAGATTTACTAATGTGTAATTTCAATCCTTCCAACTCAGTGCTCACCGCGTCCTCTGGTGCCTGCGCTAATTCAGCTATTTGCGCCGTTGAGGTAATCAAAACAAAGCGCAACTCATCACCCAAGCGGCTGAGTTTTTCAGCTAAGCCTGAGTCAACATACAGCGTGACTTGCGCCTGTAAGTTACCACCGATGACTTTTGCATTACGTTGGTTTTCCAACTCTTTGTTCACCGCAACTTTGACCGCCATCAGCTCAGTCCAGTAATCACTGCTTAAGGCGCTGTCAGCCGGTAAGCGTGATAAACCTTCGTACCACGTGTTGAAAATCACTGACTCGTTGCGCTCACCTGGTAGGTGCTGCCAAATTTCATCAGCAGTAAACACCAAGATCGGCGCAACCCAACGCACCAGCGCTTCAGCAATGTGGTACAGCGCGGTCTGGCACGAACGACGTGGCAAGCTGTCGGCACCGGTGGTGTATTGACGGTCTTTGATGATATCCAGATAAAAACTACCCAATTCCTGCACGCAGAAGTTGTGCACTTTTTGATAGACATTATGGAAGCGGTATTCACTGTAGGCTTGGGTTACGTCGTCCTGCAGACGGGCCGCAGCGTCAACCACCCAGCGGTCCAGCTCAATCATTTGCTCAGCAGGCACACAGTCAGTAGCTGGATCAAAGCCATCTAAGTTCGACAGTAAGAAGCGTGCGGTATTACGGATACGACGATAGGCATCAGCACTGCGCTGCAAAATGGTGTCAGATACGGCCATTTCACTGGAATAGTCGGCCGATGAAGCCCACAGACGCAAAATATCCGCACCTAAGCTATTGGTGACCGTTTGCGGCGCCACCACGTTGCCCAATGACTTGGACATCTTGCGCCCCTTCTCATCCACGGTAAAGCCGTGGGTGAGCAAACCGCGGTACGGCGCGTGGCCATCAATCGCACAGCCGGTGAGCAAGGATGAATGGAACCAGCCGCGGTGCTGATCTGAGCCTTCTAAGTACAAGTCAGCACGCGGGCCTTCACTGTGCCCTAATGGGTGCGAGCCACGGAGCACATGCCAATGCGTGGTCCCTGAATCAAACCAAACATCCAAAGTGTCGGTCACTTTATCGTAATCAGCCGCTTCTGCGCCGAGCAGCTCAGCTGGATCAAGCTTAAACCACGCTTCGATACCCTCTTTCTCAATGCGCTGTGCGACCTCTTCCACCAACTCGACTGTGCGCGGGTGCAGCTCTCCGGTAGCCTTATGCAAGAAAAATGGAATCGGCACACCCCAGTTACGCTGACGCGAGATACACCAGTCTGGACGACCCGCAATCATGCCGTGCAGACGCGCCTTACCCCAGGCTGGAGTAAAATGTGTTTCTTCAATCGCCTGCAAAGCGCGCTCACGTAGCGGCTTACCTTGCTCAGGTTGCTTATCCATACCGACAAACCACTGTGCCGTGGCACGGTAAATCAGCGGAGTTTTATGGCGCCAGCAATGCATGTAGCTGTGTTCAATCGGCTCATACTTAAGCAGCGCGCCGACTTCTTCCAGCTTGACCACGATGTTGGCATTGGCCTTCCAGATAAATTGACCGCCAAAAAACGGCAGGTCATCCACATAAACACCGTTGCTTTGCACAGGACTGATAATGTCATCATTGCTCATGCCGTAACGTTTGCAGGTATAGAAGTCATCCTCACCATAGGCTGGCGCTGAGTGCACAATACCGGTACCGGCATCCAGCTCAACATAGTCAGCCAAATAGACTGGCGCAACACGCTCATAGAACGGATGGTTAAACTCTAAATGCTCCAGCGCATCACCATTGCAACGAGCAATAATCTCGCCTTCCAGCTCATAACGCGCCAAGCAGTCGGCCACCAGGGTCTCGGCCAGCAGCAGGATTTTATCACCGACATCCACCAACGCATAAATCGCTTCAGGGTGTACGTTGAGCGCTTGGTTGCCAGGAATGGTCCAAGGCGTGGTGGTCCAAATCACGATCTGTACGTTTTTAGTGATC
This sequence comes from Pseudomonas sp. C27(2019), assembly GCF_008807395.1. Taxonomy (GTDB): domain Bacteria; phylum Pseudomonadota; class Gammaproteobacteria; order Pseudomonadales; family Pseudomonadaceae; genus Denitrificimonas. The sequence continues at coordinate 479,778 of NZ_CP043320.1, read as the reverse complement.
TCTGGCAACGCAAATGCCTGCGCCAGCTTAACCAGGTCAGTGCTATTAAAGCCGACATCAATGGCTTCTGAGCGCTTGTCTTGGTACTCAACTTCCGCTTCCGCCAAGGCTGAGCCGCAATCAAAGCACCAGTTCACCGGTTTAAGGCCTTTAAAGACAAAACCGCCTTCCACCATTTTTGCTAAGGCTCGTACTTCACCGGCTTCATTGGCAAAATCCATAGTTTTATACGGATTATCCCAATCGCCCACGACACCTAGGCGAATAAATTCAGCTTTCTGACCGGTAATTTGCTCTTCGGCATAGGCGCGGCATAATTCACGCACCTTATCAGCAGGCAGGTTTTTACCGTGTTTGATTTCAACTCTATGTTCAATCGGCAAGCCATGACAGTCCCAACCTGGCACATAGGGTGCATCAAAACCAGCTAAGGTTTTGCTGCGTATAATCATATCTTTAATGACTTTATTCACCGCATGACCGATATGAATACTGCCGTTGGCGTAGGGAGGACCATCGTGCAGAATAAAACGCGGCCGACCTTCACCAATCTGACGCATTTTCTGATACAAGTTAATGCTATCCCAGTGCGCCAGTATCTGCGGTTCACGGGTGGGAAGGCCTGCTCTCATCGGAAATGCCGTGTTCGGCAGGTTAAGCGTCATTTTATAATCGGTCATGTTGATTCCAGGTCACTCATTAAAGGGTGTGAAAGTGCTGCCAAAGTGTATGTGCTTGTGCGATATCAGCGGCAATGGCTTGCTGTAGTTCAGGCAAGGACTCAAAGCGCTGCTCGTCACGAATTTTCTTATGAAAAGTTACTGCTATATGTTGGCCGTATAAATCGCCAGAAAAATCTAATACATGCACTTCTAAGTGTGCTTGCTGAGTTGTGTCAACGGTCGGTCGTGTACCTATATTAGCAACACCTGGCAGGTGTCGCCCACTGCGCAACTGCACAGAGACTAAGTACACGCCTTGCAACGGCGCGCGATGACGCTTGAGTTGCACATTAGCGGTTGGCGCATTTAAGGTGCGACCAAGTTTCTTACCGTGCATGACACGGCCATCAATACTGTAAGGGCGGCCTAATAAGCGCCGAGCTAAAGCAAAATCAGCATTGGCCAATGCCGTGCGCACCCATGTGCTACTGACGCGCTGACCATCGATTTCTATGGTTGTCGTCGGTTCTACGCTAAAACCAGACTGCTGCCCAGCGTCTTGCAAAAAAGTATAATCACCACGGCGATCACAACCAAAACGAAAATCATCGCCGACCTTGAGGTGCTTAATACCTAGCGCATCGATAAGCACAGTCTGCACAAACTCTGCGGCACTGAGCTGTCGAAAGCGTTTATTAAAGGCAATACACAACACTTGATCAATGCCCGCCTCAGCGAACAAGCGCAGCTTATCGCGCAATCGGGTCAAGCGCACCGGTGCCGTTTCAGGATTAAAAAACTCCCGTGGCTGCGGCTCAAAAACAATCACGCAACTGGGCAGACTCAGGCGTGCTGCACTTTCACGCAGACGCGTTAATATCGCCTGGTGTCCAAGATGAACACCATCAAAATTACCAATCGTAGCAACGCACCCATGATGTGATGGGCGCACATTGTGCAAACCGCGAACCAACTGCATATTTAATATCTTGCCAGAAAAGACTCTGATTATAACCACAGCTAAGGCATTAGAGCACCTTTAGCCAACTTAACGGCGCAGATGATGCATTCTAAGACCACAGGCAAACAAAGTGCCAACAAACACAAAAAGACCACCACACACCAATACCGTCACTTCCCAGACACGGCGCTGCCAGTGCCAAGCAAACCATTCACTGCTTGGCGCATTGAGCCATAGCACCAGCACCAGCATTGCCGCACAGGCAGCGAACAAACGCAGAACAAATAACCACCAGCCCGGCGCAGGCTGGTATACCCCCGCGCGATACAGGCCGCGCAATAACAACCCAGTGTTAAGCATGCTGGCCAGTGATGTCGCCAACGCCAAGCCAACATGCTGTAACGGCCAAATCAGCAACAGATTAAGCGCCATATTGACCACCATGCAAATAATCGCAATGCGTACTGGGGTTTTTAAGTCTTGCCGAGCAAAGAAACCTGGCGCTAACACTTTAATCAGCATAAAGGTCAGCACACCCAATGAATATGCCTGCAATGCCGCTGCTGCCTGAATCACATCCGCCGAGGTCATCGCACCGTACAAGAACAACGTCGCGATTAATGGCTCCGCCAAAATAGCCAGTGCCAACGCCGCCGGCACACCCACCAACAGCACCATGCGCAAAGCCCAGTCGATGGTCGCCGAGAAATCTTCGGGCTTAGCTGTGGCATGCTGGCGCGACAAGGCTGGCAAAATCACTGTGCCAATGGCAATACCGAACGCACCCAAAGGCAATTCAGACAAACGGTCAGCGTAATACAGCCAAGAAACACTACCGGTCTGCAGGAAAGACGCCAACACAGTATCCAGCAGCAAATTAATTTGACTGACCGACACACCAAACAGAGCCGGCAGCATCAGCAGCATAATGCGCTTAACCCCAGGGTCGCTGGCCACCACTCGCGGGCGCGGTAATAAGCGCATTTTCCACAAAAACGGCATCTGAAATAATAACTGCGCAACACCAGCAATAAATACACCCCAAGCCAGCGCCATCACCGGCTCGTCAAAGAACGGGGTTAAAAACACCGTCGAGGCAATCATCGAAATATTCAACAGTACCGGGGTGAAAGCCGGCACGGCAAAGCGCCCATAGCTATTAAGGATGCCACCGCAGAACGCAGTTAAAGAAATCAGCAACAAGTACGGGAAGGTAATACGCAGCAGCTCACCGGCCAGCTCCATCTTGCTGGGTTCATTATGAAAGCCCGGCGCAAATAGCATGATCAGGTAGGGCGACATCACCACACCCAACGCAGTGAGTGCCGTCAAGATCAAGCCCAGCATGCCAGCGGTACGGTCGACCAATTGTTTCACATCAGCAAATGAGCGTTTTTCTCGATATTCGGATAAAACCGGAACAAACGCTTGGGCGAACGCACCCTCAGCAAACAATCGACGTAAAAAGTTAGGGATTTTAAAAGCAACAAAGAAGGCATCCGCAGCCGCACCAGAACCAAAGTAGCTGGCAACCACCATATCGCGCACCATGCCCAGCACACGCGAGAGCAAGGTCATCACACTGACCACTGCACTGGAGCGCAAAAGGCTGGAGGGTTTAAGCTTTTTAGGTGTTACAGCAGGGTCGCTCATGATGCACTCTTCCGAATTAAGCGCACAAGTTTAGTCGCTTGCCCAAGGGTATGCCATAAAGATTGCAGAGAAAGCATGCATTCTACTTTTCGCCTGCGTATACTGCGCGCGCAAACTTGCTGTCTGAGTGAAATAACGCATCGTAGGATGCTATTTTTATCCCATAACAGCATCTTGACACGCTAATGATTTGGCTGCATAATCTGCGGCCTATTTTGATTCATTCAACTAAAAGTTTTCGAGGAGTACGACGTGGCCAACAGCCCTTCTGCCATCAAACGAGCTAAACAGGCTGCGAAGCGTAGCGACCATAACGCAAGCATGCGTTCTATGGTGCGTACCTACATCAAAAATGTAGTTAAAGCCGTCGAAGCTAAAGATTTAGAAAAAGCACAAGCTGCTTACAAATTGGCTGTCCCTGTTATCGACCGTATGGCCGATAAAGGCATCATCCATAAGAACAAAGCTGCACGTAACAAGAGCCGCCTCAACAAGCGTGTTAAAGCACTTGGTGAAGCAGCCGCTGCTTAATTGCGACAGCGTGTTTAATAAAGAACCGGCTTAAGCCGGTTTTTTATTGCCTGAAACTTAGATTTATCTAGCCAGTCACCTTTCGAATCAAGGCACGACTGATCACACGAACCTTATCGCGCGGCTTAAAGCGCTTTAGTGTGGCTTTAACAATACCTTGGGTAAAGCGTGTACGTTTTGAATAATCAATATTCACATCGACATATACCGGCTGATTATTTGCTGCAAACTGCAGCGCCTGACGAATACCCGTTTCGATATCAGCCTCACTCTGAATGGATACAAATTGCGCACCAACAGTCGCCGCCAGTGCTTGCATATTGATGCCATGCAGCACCGTACAGGTTTTGCGGTTATAAGGAATTTGCTGCGCCTGCGCAATTTGTGACAACTCGCCATCATTAAAAATGAACACCACCACGCCGAGCTTGTGGCGCACAGCCGTCAGCATTTCCATGCCGGTCATCAGCAGTGCGCCATCACCGACAATACCAATCACCGCCCTTTGCGGATTAGCAAATTTCGCCCCAATCACCGCCGGTACGCAGTAGCCCATCGCATTAAAGTCAGTGGGCGAAATATAGTTACGCGCGCCTAAAATTGGCAGCAATTCCGCGACTAAGTAGGTGTGATTACCATCATCAGCCACCACAATACAGTCATCACTTAGCTGCGCACGCAGTGCTTGGAAAAACTGAGCCGGATTAACCCGATCGCCGCTTTTATGCGCCAGCCACTGCTGCTGATAGGCGGCTTTATCCTGTTTAATCTGCTGCGCCATAGCGCCCTCTTGCGCTTGCCTTTGCAGCGCACGCACTTCGCTTAAAAGTGCTGGCACAATAGCGCGCGCATCACCCTCTATCGCGACTTTTGCTGGATAGTTGGCGCTGAATACCTGCGGGTTTATATCAATATGAACTAAATCCTCGGGCACCTGCATGCTAAAACTTCCGGTAGGGATCTCAGCAAATCGAGTACCGATTGCCAGCACTGCATCACACTGGGCGAACGCCTTTTGTCCTGCCGGTACAGAGTAACCACCAAAACCCATGCCGGTATGCAGCGGATGATTCCCGGGGAAGGCGCTTAAGCCTTGCAGCGTAGTGGCCACCGGTGCATTCAGCAATTGAGCCAACTCAATGAGCTCAGCCTGGCAATCAACCGCGCCCCAACCCAGAAAAAAGCCCACTTGCTTGGCTTGCGTCAACAGCTCTGCGGCCTGCTTGACTAAAACATGATCAAAGGTGGTCTGCGGCTGCAAACCGGCAAAGCTCGGCATAGTGTCGACTTCACCTAAAAAATTACCGATATTGTAGGGCAGCTCAACAAATACAGGGCCTGGCTCACCATGCATGGCTAACTGATACGCCGCATACAGCGCAGGAATGACCTCACTATGCGACTTAATATGGAAGCTTCCTTTAGTGATTGGCGACAGCAACCTGTGCTGATCCATCTCATGCAATTGATAACGATGGCCACTCTCAGTATGGATACCACCGGAAATAACCAGCATCGGGATGCCCGCTAAATAGGCCTCACCGATACCACTCGACGCATGGGTGACGCCAGCAGCCGGAACAATCAGTAAAGTGCCGATGCTATCACCAGTACGACTGATGGCATCCGCCATAAACGCGCCACCACATTCATGGGTGACCAGAACCGGCTGAATCTGCTCTGAGCTATTGAGCTCGTCATACAGCTCGGTGTTATGCACACCCGGAATACCAAAGGTATAGCGCACGCCCAGTTGCTCTAAGGCAAAACGCGCCAATGCTGCGCCTGTCTTTTTCATCGTACTAAGCTCCTGCTATTTTATTCGACGTTATTATTGAGTCAGCATGAAGAGGTTAACCGGCGACAATGCTGCGTGCTGCGCGGCGACCATTAAAAACACAGTTGGATAAAAAAGTACCCTCTAACGAACGCCCCCCAGAAATCCCCGCACCACCAAAACCAGCCGCTTCTCCTGCAGCATACAGCCCGGCAATCGGCACACCTTGCGCATTCAGCACCCGTGAATTGAGATCAGTCAGCATACCGCCCATGCTTTTGCGACTGATTAAGCGCAAACGAATGGCGATCAATGGCATCTGTTTACGATCAATAATAGGCTGTAATTTACAAGTGCGTGCACGATCGCCACGCCACTGGCGTAACTGCTGAATGCGGCGAATTTGATCATCATTGTGTAAGCCGTGCGGCCCCTTGAGCATGGCATCATAGCGCGCGATATCGGCACCCATACCAGTCACTTCCAGCGCTACCTCTGGAGCAATACGCTGCATCTGTACGGCCAACTCATCCAAGCTATTGCCGCTAACCACATCAGGGCAATGATCAAGCAACCACTGGGTTTGCTGAGCATTACCACGCAAGGTTTGCCAGATGACCTGTAGCAGTTTTTGATCGCGAAAGTGAGGATTGCTATCACTGCCAGAAATCGCCAGCTCTTTATCGGCGATACGTTTATTCATAATTTGCCAAGTATATTGCTGCGGCAAATGACCTGTGATTTTACATAAATCATGGGTATCAAAGCCGGTCACCATGGGTTTCGGACCAATACGTCGACCATAACAATCCATCCACAACGCCGAGCGTGGCGGTATTAAACTCAAGCCATGCTGTGGGAACTGTGGCTGCGGATGGGCAATGCCGGCGGCGTAGTTCCACATATAATGCAAATTGCCAACCTGCCCGCCTATAGCCTGCACACAATCATGCAGTGCGCCATCAGCACTGGGATGCGCACCGCTGAGTAAATTATCGGGCGGCGCACCGTACACTGGATCCCAGTGCTCGCGCACCTTGTCCAAGTTGCCATTAATGCCGCCAGTGCAAATCACAGTGTTATCAGCCTGCACCGCAAAGCCACCATCAGGTTGCTCCCCCTGACAACCCACAACACGACCATCACAATAATCTAAAGCTTTTACTTTATGCAAAAACAGACAGCGCAAGCGCTTAGCATTAGCGTGTTCTAGTAGCTGCTGAACGAGACTGCGGACGACACCCTGTCCGCAGCCCCAAGCAATATGGTACCGCGGCAGCGAATTGCCATCAGCGTAATTGCCTCGCTCAGGCCATTGCACAACAGGAAAGAAGCCAATGCCGTAACCCTGCAGCCAGTCATAAATTTCACTACGATTATATTCGCAATAGGCCTGCGCCCAACCCTGCGCCCACTGACTGTTTGGCTGAAATTGCGCTGCCTGCTGCCAGTCCTGCCAAAACAATTCACTCGAATCAGCTATGCCATTGCGTCGCTGCTCTGGGGTGTTATTGAGCAACATACCGCCAAAGGCTTCTTTCGCCTGCCCACCAAAACGCTGCTGCTCACAGGCATCCAGCAACAACACTGAGCGGCCATTATTTAATAATTCTAAAGCCGTGCAGATACCCGCCAATCCAGCGCCGATCACCAAGGTATCTGCTTTATAAGCAAAGTCACTCATAGCGGTGTACTCATTGTTATTATTTACAATCTTCGACTCATGCAGATAGCGTACAGAATACCTGAGATATGACGAATGCAAAGCTGGCATTTCACAAGCATGTATGCAGTGATATCAAAGCGCATGCTCGGCAGCCCAACGAGTTTAGAGTACAGACTGCAATCGCATCACAATTCTATCCGCCTAACTGATTTATTTGTGAGTTTAGGCGATGCCGATAGAGCTGTTGTTTAGGCGTTGTTAAACACTGTAGCAGCATGACAGTGTGTTAATAGCGACAATAGACGCAATAAAAAACCCGAGCCTCTTAACAAGACTCGGGTTTTATCTTACCGCTGAATAAGCGTTTACAAAGGTTTACCGCGGTTACCATGCTGACTGACGAAGCTCTGCACGACAGCTAAATCATTGGCTAGCACTGTGCAACGCTCTTCACGCTCAAACAGATCAGCCATATGCGCTGGCAGACGCGGGCTGGCATCAGGTACTGCCTTCTCGACTGCCTCAGGGAACTTAACCGGATGCGCAGTACCCAGTGTAACCATCGGTGTTGCCAGGCTACGACGGCACTCACGGGCAGCGTGCACGCCAATCGCGGTATGCGGATCAAGCAGCTCACCGGTCTCTTGATAGACTTGCGCGATAGTGGCACAGGTTTGCTCATCATCCACGGCTAATGAATCAAACAGCTTGCGGGTCTCGGTCCAGCGTTCATCGGTCACACTCATCTCGCCCGTGGCGCGGAAATGATCCATCAACTCTGCCACTTTAGCGCCATCTCGACCATGCATATCAAACAGCAAACGCTCAAAGTTGGACGACACCATAATATCCATCGACGGTGACAGGGTTGGATGCAAGGTATCTTTATCGTAACGGTTACCACTCATAAAGCGGTGCAAGATATCATTGCGGTTGGTGGCAACAATCAGCTGATTAATCGGCAGGCCCATATTGCGCGCTAAGTAGCCGGCAAAGATATCGCCAAAGTTCCCAGTTGGCACTGAGAAGGCAATCGAACGCTGCGGCCCACCCAGTTGAATCGCCGCATGGAAGTAATACACGATCTGCGCCATGATGCGCGCCCAGTTGATCGAGTTTACCGCCACTAAACGCGTACCCTTCAGGAACGACTGATCAGCAAAGCTGGCTTTGACCATCTCTTGGCAATCATCAAAGTTACCTTCAATGGCAATATTGTGAATGTTATCGCTCAAGGCGCTGGTCATTTGTCGACGCTGTACTTCCGACACGCGCTGATGCGGATGCAGAATAAAAATATCGACATTCTCACAACGACGACAGCCTTCAATCGCCGCTGAACCGGTATCACCAGAGGTCGCCCCCATAATCACTACACGCTCATTACGCTTAGTGAGGAAGTGATCTAATAAACGGCCGAGCAACTGCAAAGCAAAGTCTTTAAAGGCTAAGGTCGGGCCGTGGAATAGCTCCATCACCCACTCATTGCCATGCAATTGACGCAAAGGCGCAACCGCGCTGTGCTCAAACACGCCGTAGGTGTCTTTTAGAATCGTTTTAAAATCAGCATCGTCAATGCAGCCGGCAACAAAGGGGCGCATCACCCGAAAAGCTAATTCGTGATACGGCAAATCAGCCCAAGAGGCGATCTCTTCCACGGTAAAACGCGGTAAGTTTTCTGGCACATACAAGCCGCCATCGCTGGCTAAACCGGCTAACAATACATCTTCAAAATTCAACGCGGGGGCTTGGCCGCGCGTGCTTATATAACGCATAAGTAACACCCTTTTTCAGAGTCGCTTAACTTGAAATTAACCCAACTGTTCAACACGGATTCGCACAACTGGCGTCTGCACGGAATCTAAGGCTTCTAAAGCAATAATAGCATCATTAATACGCTGCTCTTGCACACGGTGGGTCAGCAGAATGATAGGAATAGAGCCATCCAGCTCTTCTGCTTCTTTTTGTATAATGGACTGAATATTAATCCCGCGTACCGAGAAAATACTCGCCACTTGCGCTAACACGCCAGGGTGATCCTTGGCTTGAATGCGCAGGTAGTACGCGCTTTCGCACTGATCAATCGGCAGAATCGGATGCTCAGACAAGGCATCGGATTGGAACGCCAAGGCCGGCACCTGATGCTTGGGCTCAGAGGCCATAGAACGCGCCACATCAACAATATCTGCAATCACTGAAGATGCGGTTGGCTCCATACCAGCGCCCGCGCCATAGTAAAGCGTGCTGCCCACAGCGTCGCCATTGACCATCACCGCATTCATCACGCCATTGACGTTAGCTATCAGCTGATCAGCAGGAATTAAGGTTGGGTGCACACGCAGTTCAATGCCTAAATCAGTACGACGTGCGACACCTAAGTGCTTAATGCGATAACCCAGCGCTTCCGCGTAGTTCACATCTGCAGTAGTCAGCTGGGTAATGCCTTCGGTGTAGGCCTTTTCAAACTGCAACGGAATACCAAAGGCAATCGAAGCTAAAATCGTCAGTTTATGCGCCGCATCAATGCCTTCAACATCAAAGGTTGGATCGGCTTCAGCATAACCCAGCGCTTGTGCTTCTTGCAGTACATCTTCAAAGGTGCGGCCCTTCTCGCGCATTTCGCTGAGAATAAAGTTACCAGTACCGTTGATAATGCCGGCCAACCAGTTAATACGGTTAGCCGCCAAACCTTCACGGATGGCTTTAATGACGGGGATGCCACCGGCAACAGCAGCTTCAAAACCAACCATCACGCCTTTTTCACGGGCGCGGGCAAAAATCTCATTACCGTGCACAGCAATTAATGCTTTATTGGCGGTAACCACATGTTTACCGTTTTCAATGGCGCGCAGCACAACTTCTTTAGCGATGCTATCGCCACCAATCAGCTCTACCACCACGTCAATTTCAGGATTGTTAACAACGTCAAAAACGTTATCAGTCATTTCAGTGGTACTGGTATCGCATTGCGGGTTAATTGAGCGCGCAGCAACTTGCACAACCTCAATCGAACGGCCTGCACGCCGAGAAATTTCTTCAGCATTACGCTTAAGAACATTAAAAGTACCACCGCCAACGGTGCCTAAACCACAAATCCCTACTTTTACTGGTTTCACGCTGCATCGTCCCCATTATCAAATTAAATAAATCCGCGCAAAAGAGTATGAGCGGCAAAAATACTGCACTGTACGAAGCCTATAACTGTTGGTCAATCTGCTGCTGAGCTTTTAATGCTTGAGCAGCCAATTGCTTCGCTGGTTGGTAGCCTGGAATGATTTCCCCATTGGCTAACACTATGCTTGGTGTACCCCGCACGCCAATCGCCTGACCTAGAGCAAAGTGTTTTTCAACGGGGTTTCTACATGTTTTTTGAGCAATTTTCTTGCGTTGTTTAGCTTGCGTCATTGCCGTTAATCGGTCATCTGCACACCAAACACTGACTAAACTGTCATAGGCTGGGCCAGCTAAACCGCCGCGCGGAAAGGCCAAGTAACGCACATCGACGCCTGCAGCATTTAACTCAGGTACTTCGCTGTGCAGTTTCTGGCAGTAACCACAATCGGGGTCGGTAAAGACAGTGATCGAAGTTTGCGCGCTTTGCGCAGGAAAAATCACCATCTCTTGGGTATTTAAACCCTGCATCTGCTCAACCAACGCTTTACGCTCAGCCTGCTCAGTTAAATTAACTGGCACACCGTCTTGCACCTGCAGCAACTGCCCTTGAAAAATAAACTCAGCGCTGGCGCTCACATACAAAACACGACCGCCGCGTATCTGCACTTGATACAGCTCAGGCATCGCACTGGGCGCAACGTTTTCTATAGGCAGATCAGGCTGTATTTGCAGCAAGCGTTCACGCACTTGATCAATCTGCTGCTCATTGGCCGACAGACTTGAACTCAACAGCAGCGCGGCGCATGCACCGACCTTTAATAACCTAGTTTTCTGCATAGCATGCGCCCAATTAAAAGAGCCAAGTTTACACTAAAGCACCGCTGAAAAGTATCTGCTGCCTATTGCTGTCACTCATCGCAAGGCCACACCAGAAACTCAGCTAGAAAAGACACCAACATCCTGCACCGTTAGCATGTACTGCAGCTGTACGCTCGCCGCGCTACCATTCGCTGAAGGACTGTAGTGCATAACAAGGCATCTTGCTGTACCTCGCAGGCCGAACAGCGCACGACTAATACGCTACAATACGCGCACCATAAACTTTAGAAGATCCCACACTCCATGCGACTTGATCGATTTCTATCTGAAGCAACTAGCATCAGCCGTAAAGAAGCAAGCAAAGTACTGCACCGTGAAGAAGTAAGCGTCAACGGTGTTGTACAAAAAAAAGGCGCGTTTCAAGTACCTGCTGGAGCAGTGGTTATTTACAACGATGTGCCTCTGGAGCTTCCAGGCCCAACCTATCTGATGATGCACAAACCACTTGACTGTGTCTGTGCAAATGACGATGCACTACACAGAACGGTATTTTCGTATTTAGACCTGCCTAACACCGATAAGCTGCATACGGTTGGTCGGCTTGATCTTGATACTTCAGGCTTATTATTAATAACTGACGATGGCAAGTGGTCGCACCGCATCACTTCTCCCAAGCAGCAATGTCCAAAGGTCTACCATGCTTGGCTGGCCGATCCTCTTAGCACAACAGACATCAGCGCTTTTGCGCAAGGCTTGCAGTTACACGGAGAAACAACCTTAACCGCCCCAGCCGTGCTTGAAATAATTAATGAACGCGAAGCCTTAGTGCATGTGCATGAAGGCCGCTACCACCAAGTACGCCGCATGTTCGCAGCGGTAGGCAATAAAGTAGAAAAACTACATCGCGAGCAAATCGGTGCACTAAAACTCGACGCTGATCTTGCACCAGGTGAGTACCGTGTTCTTAGCGCAGAAGAAATCGCTCTATTCTAGGCAGCAGACAACTGTTACCAGCAAAGGCTCTGCAGCTATCTACCCCTACAATACAGCGCTCTCCATTAAAATCGAGGCAGCGGCAAGCGCTCCTCTGCCTCGACTCATTAATAGCGCATAATGTTTTAGCCTAACGCTTTACAAAATCGCTTCAAAGGATTCCGGTAAAATCTGGCCACCATCAACAATAATGGTTTGGCCGGTGATAAAGCGCGCTTCCGGTGATGCTAAGAAGCAAGCAGCGTGACCGATATCTTCTGGCTCACCCAAGCTTTTGACAGGAATCGAATCCGCCATTTCCTTTAAGTAAGCTTCACCTTGCGCCTCTAGCCCTGCCGTGCGGATATTGCCCGGCATTACAGCATTGATAGTAATGCCTTCTCGCGCACACTCCAGTGCGGCAGAGCGCATAAAGCCCAACTGCCCTGCTTTACTCGCTGCATAGTGCGACCAGCCTGGGTAACCTGTAACAGCTCCAGTGATTGAGGACGTGATGACGATACGGCCGTAGTTACGCTGACGCATGCTCGGCAATACTGCCTGCACCATAAAGAAGGTGCTGCGCAGGTTAACGTTCATCATTTCTTCCCAGTTTTCCAAGGTCATGCTGTCCAGGTTGGCTTGGGGAAAAATACCCGTATTGGAACAAAGAATATCTAAACGACCATAACGTTCTACGACTGCATCAACCACGCGCTGACAAGCAACCTTATCAGTCACATCCAGCGTTTCAAATTTAGCACCCATCTCTTCAGCGGCGCGCTTGCCGGCCTCATTATCAATATCGGCAATCACAACCTGCGCACCCGCCTTTGCTAGAACTGCGGCAATTCCTTTACCAATACCGTTAGCACCACCAGTGACAATCGCAACCTGATCTTTTAGTGAAAACATATAACTCTCCTTATTGACTATAAGTACCTGCACCCCACTCAATGCAAGCAAACCAACTGCGCTTGTCTAAATACAGCGCAACCTGTTATGCCGCATAAAGAATATGCAGCTACTGTTATTAACAGATTCTGAACTCACAGATATGAAACATTGCCCACCTTCTTTAAAAAGAAGGTGGGCATTAAGAAAAGCCAAACCAGCGCTGAACAGCTTACTGGTCGTGGCTTTTTAGTGCTATTGATGCACTTCAGTTATTAAGGCTTCTGTACCCAAGACTGACACCAACCTGCTGGCTCAACACTGTTTTGCGGGAACAGTTGACAGCCATTATTGGCTTCTTGGAAGAACATACAGCTTGCGCAGCTACTGCCTTCTTTATACGAATCATGTGCACTGGCTTCTTTAGCAACTTTGACGTAGTTTAAAGCCTGCGCCTGAGGCGCTGAAGTATCAAGTGGTACAAGAGTATCAGCGAAAGCACGCTGTGAAAGAAGGCTCGCACCTAAAGGTAAGGCTGCGATACTAAACAAACTGCTGCGGATGAATTTGCGACGACTTTGATTAGGCATGATAGTTCCTTATTTTATTCTAGATATATGAGGAGTACTGAGCACTGACCTGCTATTGAGTATTATAAAAAACATACTTATAACAAATCGAATCAAGTCACGATTCAAATCAATATTAACAGAAAAGTACTTATCTATCAAAAACACATATAGGGCATGCGAATAAACTGCAACGTTATATCAGTCAACAATTTATCCATCAGAGGGTGAGTGTAATGAACATATTCTCGGGAAAATTGATCGTTTTTTATGATGGAGCCTGCCCTGTTTGCGTTCGCGACCGGCGCTGGTATGAAAAACTGGAAGGCAAAACAGAGAACTCCGTTGAATGGCTAGACATTACCGGACGTGATGATGAACTGCTCCAGCAAGGTATTGACCCAGACAAAGCGTTGCGCGAACTGCACGTTAAAGATGCCGATGGTCAGGTACACCGCGAAATGGCTGCTTATATCCTGCTAATGTCTCGCGTACCCGTACTCAAGCCACTAGCATGGTTGATTGCATTACCAATCATTCGCCCAACTCTAGCTTGGCTATACCATCGCTGGGTCGCGCGCAGACTTTCAACACGAATATAATGTCGCGGCTGATTGCCAGCGCAACATTCTATTCATAAAAAATCACTCGCGTTTAACTGCATTGGGTGCAGTTAAATAAAGAGTAAACAAGTACATTTTCAATAAACACATCTCACACATCGTCAGTCTGACTTAGTAGCAGCGCACTGACTTTAAGCTTTATCAGAAGCTTGCTTTTCCAGCTCGCGAAGACGCAAACGTTCAGTGCGCTCTTTCTCATAGCGCTCAGTAATATCTCGAGCTTGCGCAACTGTACCGACAACCTCATTCTGATCATTAAAAATCAAGGCAAAGCCCATTTCTGTGTAAAACTCACTGCCATCTGCACGCAACGCCTTGGTCGCCATAGGCTTGCCGCTATGTTTGGTCACGCCGGCAGCAATAGCAGCATCAAAACCACGCCAATGCATTTTGCGCAAAGTTTCGGGAATAATGATATCCAAGCTTTGCCCTAACGCCTGCTCGGCTGAAAAGCCAAACATTTTTTCAGCTGCAGCGTTCCATACGCGAATATTGCCTTGCGTGTCTGAGTAAATCGTTGCATCAGGCGATTGCTCAACCAACCAGTTTGCAAGCTCAGGGGGCATTTTTGTTGTAGGCATAACAGACTCCTCTCGGAATGTTTAATCCATTAACCCTAGCAAAACTGAAATCAATTTCGCAGCTATACAGAGAACTTATAGACTAAAGTCAATGCCGTATTAAAATCAAAAACAAGGCTAGGCTTTTAACCATTAAATTGTAGAGCAGAAAGTATTGCGAAGGGGCTCTGCATGAGCCCTGCCTTCAACAACATGCTAGAGACAGGACTCAAGAGAGTTTTAGCTATTATAAACTGTGTTTAGATCGGATAACGTGCGATCACAGCCAAGTCGTGTCCACCAGGAATATCCGCTTTGCGCACAGCCATAACTTTAGCGCCAGTGCGCAGTGCACGACCAGCGATTTCATCAACAATGCCATAGTTGATTGCATCACCTTCGGCAGCAAACGATACAACTCCCGTTTCGTCATCAATGGTGCCGTCAACCACACCGTCAATATCAACCAATAAACGGTCGATTCCACCAAAAGTGGCTAAGCGCGCAGCATCGGAAATATCCGTTGTCGTGCGCTGCTGTCCGGTACGCTGATCAAATAAACGGTGAAACTCTTTAATTTGATCCGCGTAGTGGGCATCAAGTACAGGTCTTGCCGCACTCGCCAACTCTGCTTCAGTTAAGTGTTGAGAGTTGCCAGTAATGGAGCCCGACAGCGCAGGGAGCACACTTACTGAGCGAAACAAAGCTTCCAAAGGTTTGGTTGTCGCTAAGATAAGAGGCACATCTGAACCCGCAAGCACTGGACGCAGTGCTGCATCAACCTTGCGCACAAAACGCGTAAGGTAAAAGTCTTGCCCTTGCGAACCATGCAAGTGACCGATACCGGTGTAATCTTTATTGACTGCCTTTCCGCCAGCCGTAGCAGCATCGGTTGGCATGTTCTGCACACTAATCTCGCTGGCTGGCAAGTCTGCAGATACTTTGATCAGACGCACAGACTTCTCTGATAGCGCTAAAATATGCGCAGCATGCGGGAAAGTAATCGCGCGCAGTAAGGGCTTGAGATGGAAACGATCAGACACCTCAACGATATCGCTTAGCTTACTTGCCATGCGGTAAGTACGCAGCGAATCTGGTGTCGCCAAAATCGCTAGACTGTTAGCTTGATGATTCCAAAAGTCTTCATCATTTAACAAGTCATTGAACTGTTCCTGCATAGATGCAATAGATTTTTTATCAAGACCCGCAGCCTCAAGTTGTGCAACCGCCTTTTTAACAAGATTGCCGAGATTCGTGCGACTTTGCTCAGTCTCACGACTAATCGGCGTTGTCGGCAAGTAAATAGAAACACACGCATCCGAGCGAACGAGGTTGAGGTTACCGATTTCATCGGCACTTGGCATATCAACGTAATACATATAAAGCCTCCTGCAAGATAGTGAACTGATATTATATCAGATATAGGTGTTTTGCGCAGTTGCGCCACGTCATAGAACGTTGCAATAACCCTAATAAAGTAGCCGTTAATTGACAAAAGCGGGTAACTTTGCAGACAAAAGCTATCACTGCCAACCAAAGCGCCGAATATAATAACGCTTCATCAGCGATGTCAGTGCAGCATAGCCAGCAAGAATCACGGCCAGCCAGATAAAGAAAGTCCACGGCAGGGCTTGCATTTTAAAGTAGCCTGCCAACGGTCCCATCGGTAAAAAAACACCAATGCTCATAATTGCTAACGTTGTCGCCAGCAATGAGACCGAGGCACGACTCTCAATAAAGGCCATTTTCGGGGTGCGGATAATGTGCACAATCATAGTCTGGGTCAGCAAACCCACGACAAACCAACCCGACTGGAACAACGCTTGCTCTGCAACGCTATTGGCCATAAATACATACCACATTATCGTAAAAGTCAGGATGTCAAAAACAGAGCTGAGCGGGCCAAAGAACAGCATAAAGCGCCCAATGCCGTCGGCATTCCACTTCAGCGGCTGACTGACTTCTTCCTTATCAACGTTATCGAAGGGAATAGCAATTTGCGAAATATCATAGAGTAAGTTCTGCACCAACAATTGCAGTGGCAGCATCGGTAGAAACGGCAGAAAGACACTGGCCACCACGATTGAAAAGACGTTGCCGAAGTTGGAGCTGACCGTCATGCGAATATATTTGAGCATATTGCTAAAGGTCTTACGGCCTTCAATCACTCCGTCCTTGAGCACCATCAGACTGCGTTCCAACAGAATAATATCCGCTGCTTCCTTGGCGATATCCACCGCACCATCTACAGAAATACCGATATCTGCAGCTCGCAGTGCTGGTGCATCGTTAACACCATCACCCATAAAACCGACCACATGACCTAAATCACGCAGACAATAAACAACACGCTCTTTATTGAGCGGAGACATCCGTGCAAAAATAGTCGTACTCTTTACTACTTGCGCCAAGGCATGGTCGTCCATGGCATCGACATGTGCACCTAGCACCAGCCCCTTAACCTCTAAGCCCACCTGCCGCGAAACCTCAGCGGCCACTAACTCATTATCGCCTGTGATTATTTTGACGTCGACGCCATGCTCTGCAAGTGCTTGCAGTGCCGGTGCCGTGGACTCCTTAGGGGGATCGAGGAAGGCGATATAGCCAATTAGGGTCAAGCCTGACTCATCCGCTTTCGAATACACAATCTGATCTGGTGGAATTTCCTTCATAGCGACAGCAATCACCCGTAAACCACTCTCATTGAGCTCACGCAGAACCTCTTTCAAGTGCGTCTCACGGCTATCATCGAGTGGATACACCTCACCGCCGTATTGCACATGGCTGCACACAGCAAACATTTCTTCTGCCGCGCCTTTGCTGATCAGCTCATGGTGCTCCTCACGCTCAGAAATCACCACCGACATGCGACGACGGGCAAAGTCGAATGGAATTTCATCCACCTTGCGATAGTTGCGAACAACATCCATCTCTGTTTTTAGCTCAACATGATCCAGCACCGCGCGATCAAGTAGATTTTTCAGCCCCGTCTGGAAATAACTGTTGAGGTATGCAAACCCCAGCACTTGATCGCACTGCTGACCTTCCACATCAATATGTCGAGCCAAGGCAATTTTATCTTGGGTGAGCGTCCCAGTTTTATCGGTGCACAGCACATCCATCGCACCAAAGCTCTGGATCGCATCCAAACGTTTAACGATCACCTGCCGCCGCGACAACATCACCGCACCGCGGGCCATGGTCGAGGTGACAATCATCGGCAGCATTTCGGGGGTTAGCCCAACCGCCACCGACAAGGCAAACAGCAACGCTTCAGGCCAATCACCCTTAGTGAAACCGTTAATAAACAGCACCAACGGCACCATAATTAGAGCGAAACGAATCAACATCCAACTGACTTTATTAACGCCCAACTGAAACGCATTGACATCAACTGCAGTTGCTACACGGGTAACTCGCCTTGCGAGAGTGCCAAAATACGTGTTATTGCCAGTCGCCAACACTACTGCGCTGGCCGTACCGGAAATAACGTTGGTACCCATAAATACGAGGTTATCCATGGCCAGTGCAGATTCGGTCGCGGCTCTAACGCTTACAAATTTCTCTACTGGCAACGACTCCCCAGTCATTCCTGACTGACTTAAAAAAAGGTCTGTTGCCGTCAGCACACGACAGTCCGCTGGAATCATGTCGCCAGCCGATAAATGCACAATATCCCCAGGAACAAGTTCTTTCATGGGAATCTCTATCGTGCTCTGGAAGCGATGATGGCCGCTGGGCTCGATGTCTTCGCTGGCGCGGCGCCTGACACTGGCGGTATTACTCACCTGTTCTTTAAGTGCATCCGCAGCACGATTCGAACGACGTTCTTGGAAAAATCGCATCAAGGTCGCCAGTACCACCATAATAGTGATCACCACAGCGCCCTGTAGATCCTTAGTGAACACTGACACCAATGCCAGCAGCGTTAACAATAAGTTAAACGGATTATTATAGCTCAGCCAAAGATGCCGCCACCAACGTACTGCGCTCTCGTGCTCAACTTCATTAAACCCGTGCTGCTCACGTAACGCCTCAGCTTCAGCCTCTGTCAGGCCCTGCACCGAAGAGCCAAGCCGCGCCAGCAGCTCATCTAGATCAGCACGTGCCTCACCTAGCAAGCGGCGGTTCAGTGTGTCTGATGGCCGCTCATTACGCTTACCCCGTGAAATCGATTCAAGAATGCTACGCCGACGAAATAGGTGTCTGCTTTTACGCGCCGCTAAATAGCGCTCAAAATAGTGTTTGAAAATATTCATACTGCTGCACTCCGCGCACAACCAAGCCAATATCTAAAGCATGAGCAATAACACTTACTAAGACTTAGCGAGCCCAGAATGGCCACTGCTAGCTGCCTGCTCCTATTTATTCGGCGCAGCGGAACGCAAACCAACGGTTAACGCCTGCAGTTCAATTTCATCTAGCGTTTCTACCTCCAGCAGACGCTTTGCTGCCGTTTCTAGAACGTCACGGTTATTGGTCAGGATATCAAGCGCTTGTTCTGATACATTCTGCAGTAAATTACGCACTGCAGCATCCAGCGCCTCAGCAGTTGCTTCACTGTAGCGTCGTTCAAAGTAGGCAGGGGCATTGCCACCCAAGAAGCTGTGTTTTTCTGCTTCATAGCTAACGCCACCCAAGTGTGCATCCATGCCATAACGGGCAACCATAGAACGTGCAATATCGGTGGCGCGTGCCAGATCATCAGCGGCACCAGTAGAAAAATGATCAAATACCAGTTGCTCTGCCGCACGCCCACCCATCAGCACGGCAATTTTGTCGCGCAATTCCGCTTCAGTCATTAAAAAGCGGTCCTCAGTTGGACGCTGAATAGTGTAGCCCAACGCTCCAATACCTCGAGGGATAATTGAAACCTTGTGCACTTTATCCACGCCTGGCAGCGCCATACTGACCAAGGCATGTCCCATCTCGTGATAAGCAACAATCTCACGCTCACGTGGGTTAATCAGACGATTGCGCTTTTCCAACCCAGCAACAATCCTTTCGATCGCATGGGTAAAATCATCCATGGTCACAACTTTGCCACGCCTACGCGTTGCCAACAAAGCAGCCTCATTGACTAGGTTAGCCAAATCAGCTCCTGAAAACCCAGTGGTCAACGCGGCGATATCTTCCAGCGCCATATCTGGGGCAAGCACAATCTTTTTCATATGCACTTTTAGAATCTGTACTCTGCCAGCACGATCAGGTCGATCCACCAGTACTTGGCGATCAAAACGACCAGCACGCAGCAGTGCAGGATCAAGAATTTCTGGGCGGTTGGTTGCCGCAAGCAATACCACACCCTCACCGGGGTCAAAACCATCAAGCTCGGACAACAATTGATTCAGGGTTTGCTCTCGCTCTTCATTGCCGCCTTGTACTGTAGCTGCACCGCGTGCGCGACCCAGTGCATCTAACTCATCAATAAAGATAATGGCAGGTGCTGCCTTGCGTGCTTGCTCAAACAAATCACGCACGCGTGCTGCGCCGACACCAACAAACATTTCCACAAATTCAGAGCCGGAAATCGAAAAGAACGGCACCCCTGCCTCACCTGCAACTGCTCGCGCCAGCAGCGTTTTACCGGTACCCGGCGGCCCTACCAGAAGAATACCCTTGGGCATACGCGCACCGAGGACGCCGTACTCTTTGGGGTTCTTTAGAAAATCAATGACTTCTTGCAGCTCAGCCTTGGCCTCATCAACCCCCGCCACATCATCGAAAGTCACGTTGGTATCGCTTTCGATATAGACCTTAGCCTTGCTTTTGCCAATCGACATCATCCCACCCATAGCGCCTTTGGAACCCATTCGACGAATCAGGAATAGCCAGATGCCGACAAAAATCAGCGCAGGTAAAACCCAAGACAACAGCGCAGTGAACCAAGTGTTTTCAACCGCCCCTGCATAGGTCACACCCGTTTCATTCAAGCGCTCGGCCAACTCAGGCGCAACCGGCGTGGTCACAAAGCCTGTCTTACCATTTTGTGCTGACTTAAAGGTACCTCTAATCGAGGCACTGCCAACCGTAACGCTTTCAACGGTACCTTGCTCAAGATAGGCTTCAAACTGACTATAAGGGATCGACTCAACTGTCTGGGTCTGCACCCAAATATCACGCAGTAAAACCACACCCATAACAGCAAAAAGAACATACCAAAGGTTGATTTGGGTTCCACGGTTCATGGCGCTTCTCCATTCAGCAACGTGCTCAGCTCGCAGAGTGAGAGCCTGCAAAATCACAGTACCAGATAAAGTATTCTAAACTACGGGGCGCTTGTCATGCTTGACAATGTATTTTGCTGCGGGGAACAGTAGGAATAAGATGTGACAGTTATGATGTAGAGCTAACATGCTGACCTTACAAGCTCTGCCTCAAATCCCTAGCCATAGGCCAGGGATTTTGATGCATTATTTCACTTACATCATAAGCATTTGTTACTGAAGCAGTTCTGGCTTAGGGGACGGGTAAATATTTGCAGTATCACGCCCCAAACCCTTAACCATACTTGCTTGCGGCCCCTCATCTCCTTGCGCCTCAACAAAGCGAACAGTATCGCCTTTATTGAGCTTATCAAAACCAGGATGCGCCACACTATTCTCATGAAAATAAATTTCGCGACCATCCGGTGTCATTAAAAAACCATAGCCCTTATCGGAGAACATTTTATTGACCACGGCATAGGGCGTATCCTCAACATCAACTCGCGGCGTCTCTTGCAAACGTCCCACATAGCCTCGTAGTTGTTGCTCAGCCGCATCAAAGGCATCACGGATCGTTATATAAATATCATTAAAATTATCGTGCTCGTTCGGCTCTCGAGAAACAACTAACTCTTCTCCAGGAACACTGATTTCAATATTCACTAAATGATTAAGAACATCATAACTCGGAGTCCGGTTAGGAACATCTAGCGTCACTCGGCAGGAAATAATGTGATCAAAATAACGCTTTAACTTATCAACACGCTCGCGCACAACTTCTTCCACTGAATCGGAACGCTTTGCGTTTCTAAAAGTAATTTCCAAAGGTATCTGCATAATTCACCTCATGTGAAAAAATTGACGTAGCTAAAAAGCAGTAAACCGCGCATCCGCCCGGCTCACTCTCAAGAAAAAGCTGACACCTACTGCCAATCAAGACCGGCAGGCAAAAAGTACAATACAACTCTTTATGAGTGTTAACAGCATAGACAGCTTTTTAAACCAAGTCCAACGCTCAGTACTCACCAGCAATACGCAACAACATTTGAAACAGTATGTAAAAACATATAGATTGAACTCAACCTTTTTCCCGTTGTCTAAATATTTAATAAGAGCCAGTCTTCGCCAATACCCTTGCCTTCCTTTGAGCTGTAAATGCCTTGTGGGCGTCATGCTCAAGGACAGCCCTAAGTATCAAACCATATACGCCAGCACAAGGCCTCGACACAGCTCGAAACCCCACTCATGCAACCTTTTGAGGACAATGTTATGACTGCTGCTGAAACCTCTTTAACGCAAGAACAGATCAAACACTTTGCGCAACGAATTGACGCTCGCAAAAATCTTTTACTTGATGAAATTCGTCACGTTCTTGCACGCTCTCGTAACGAGTATTATGTCGACCTTATCGGCGGAGCAGGTGATTCTGGTGATGAGGCTGCAGCCTCTTTACTGCGCGATATCACCGAAGCTGAAGTGATCCGAGATGTAGGTGAGATTCGTGACATTGCTGCTGCTGAAGTTCGCATTGCTACCGGAAAGTTTGGCCTATGCACCGACTGCGGCGAGCCTGTGCGTTACAAACGGCTGGATGCTTATCCAACTGCTAAGCGCTGTTTTTCCTGTCAGGTCATCCGCGAAAGGGAGCTGGCGCCCTCGCCTTATACGGGCCGATAACCACCATATAAGATAGATTTATTACTAGGTGCGGGCTGAACAAGCCTGTGTTCAGCCTCTTTTAACTTCACTATCAATAACTGCATATATGGAGATGTCATGCACACTAACGGAAAAGCGATTATTGAAACGGAAAGAATACCCATTTTACTTTGGCTAGAAGAAGATCAAGTGGAAGAAGGCGCGTTACAGCAAGCTCGTAACCTTGCCAACCTGCCATTTGCTTTTAAACACATCGCCATTATGCCCGATACCCACCAAGGTTTTGGTATGCCCATTGGAGCGATTCTCGCAACCAAAGGCGTCATTATCCCCAACGCGGTCGGTGTAGATATTGGCTGCGGCATGTGTTCTTTACGGACCAACTTAACGGATATCGACACAGATGATCTAAAAAGCATCATGGGCATTATTCGTGAGACCGTTCCGGTGGGTTTTAACCACCACAAGTCGCAGCAAAGTGAAGATTGGATGCCTAAAAGAAAGGGTATTTTACCCATTGTCAATCAAGAGTACGACAGCGCTCTCTATCAAATTGGCACACTGGGCGGCGGCAATCACTTTATCGAAATCCAAAAAGGTTCGGACGGCTATATCTGGATTATGATCCACTCCGGTTCTCGCAATATCGGCTTCACCGTTGCCAATCATTACAATGATGTCGCAAAAGCCTTAAACAAGGCCGCTGGTGAAGATATTTCGACTGAGTTGGCCTATATTCCAGAAACATCTAAGTATTTCGAACTCTACAAAAATGAAATGGACTACTGTCTTGAATTTGCTCTAGCCAATCGTAAGCTCATGATGGAACGAGTCAAAACAGCCTTTAGAGAGACTCTACCTGAAGTCGAGTTCAGTCATTTCATCAACAAACCCCACAACTTTGCCGCTGAAGAAGAGCATTTTGGCGAGACTGTTATGGTGCATCGTAAAGGCGCTACTCGGGCTCGAAAAGGCGAATGGGGTATGATTCCCGGCTCGCAAGGTACCGGCTCCTTCCTAGTCAAAGGTAAAGGTGAAGCGCTATCTTTCGAGTCTTGCGCACATGGTGCTGGACGCATTATGAGCCGCACCCAAGCTCGCAAAGAATTGGATCTAGAGGAAGAAGTCAAAGCACTTGATGAGCTTGGTGTTTTACACTCTATCCGCGGCCGTAGCGATCTGGACGAAGCGCCCGGCTCTTACAAAGATATTGACGAAGTCATGCGCAACCAGAAAGACTTGGTCGAGGTGCAAATTGAATTGCAACCGCTGGCTGTCGTCAAAGGATAATCAGGCTCATAAAGTCATTGGCAGTTGCGGAAAACAAACATCAATGCGCAACCGCAACTGCCAATCGCAACGCACTATACGACTAAACCAAGCAATCGCCCTTATTGCCAATCGTCAACAATAAGCTGCAATTGCCCCTGGAAGCCTGGCCGTGCATTGCTTGCAGTGCCAAGCACGATATAAATCTGGCGCTGGCCCTTTTCTTCAATAATCTCAGCTTGGTGAGGCGCACTGCCAATACCATCCTTGAGAGAAAGCCCGTAGCGAATTGTCTTATCGCGTATCGCTAAAGTGATTTGCTCTTGGTACATAAAACCTTCGAAATGCTCATCAAACCAAAATTTACGATTGACTTCGAAGAGCGGCACACGCACACCAACATCAATACTAAACATCAGTGCATAGTCAGCAGCGTGCCGAGCCATTTCGGTGAGGTAACCGGTGAACAAATAGACTGGCTTCTGGTCCTTAATCAACTCGTCATAGCTACGCAGTAGCGCTGAACTATGCTCGTAGCGCCTCTCGTTTAAAACGTAATTTGGCCCTGCTCGCACACGCGTTACGGTATCAAAGTAATACGAGCCTCTGACCTCTTCCTTATTGTCATACTTGGCCTGTACACCAGGTGGCAAATCCACTTGAGTAACATGCAACATGGCTGTTATCCGTAACGAGCCAAACAAAAACCGTCTTAGATTCTGATAACCCGCCTCGGAGTTTACTAAACCAAAATGCCCTGAGTGACTGCGGTAACTCACTGCCCGTGGTGCATCTTCCACATAAGCATTGGCCATCATCACTAAGCCATCACTGGCTGGCCCTGTCACCTGCTTAGACAATTTAAAGAAAGCGTCATAATCTTTATAGTCCGAGCCAACAAAACAGAAGCACTTATCAGGATCTAGAGCGCCGTCCAGCGAATTGACCGCAACAGATTTTTTACTGATTTTCAAATACTCTCGCATCCGTTTTTGCGCAAAGTTCGAGACATGGAACTTATCAATCGGCCCCAGATCAGGCACATTCAGACCCAGCACATCAATGCCATTATGTGGCGTGCCGTAGGTAAATAATTTTTCTACATAATGCGGACTAGCAGCGCCATTAGTTAACTCTAAACCCTCGCCGTCGTAACCTGCTGGCACGCCATGTCGACAAATATTCTGCAGGTAACAGCGGCTGACTAAGCCGCCCATTGAGTGGGCAACCAAGTGCACCTTAAAGTCGGCCTTTCGATCAGGGTCATCGCCACAGGTTGCATCACGTACGCGCAAAATAAAACGCCGCAAATCCAGCGCAAACTGCTCCATACTGACCCGCTCGCCGCTGCCCAGTAAATTGGAGGCCCGCTCGTAGTAGCGAAAAACCCAGACCGAACGAGCAGGAACATTGCCGTGATCATCAAGGTAGCCACCGCCCTGAAACGCATCAATGTAGTTATGGTCTTTGATCAGGCGTAACAAGGGCGATTCAAAAATAAAGGACACGGGCTTGCGCTGGTGATCCTGGCGCAGAACGCTTGAGCCTCGGTTGAAGCCCATATAAGGGTCAGCTGTGGTCTCGTCGATTTCCGACATGGTCGCAGCAAAGCCACGCACATAAATAATTGGATAATAAGGGGCTTGCATTGGTCTGCTCATAGTCGTTGCACTCCTGCTAATCCATAACTGCAGTAAACAACTAAAGCTGGCTATCTGACAATACCTATAAAACGAAAATGACGATCGGTTTGCACTGCACGCTTACTAATAAAAATCGTTTTAAGAATTAATGCACGCAACTGTCCATGGAGACATAGCAGATTTTGCAATACGTATATTTTGTACTGCAAGGCCTGCACGCAAAGGGCTATCTGCTAAACGCTCAAATAATCTATTGGCAACTTCGCAGCCATAGCATGTAAGCGCTTTTTAACGTTAACGAAACACAATCATTGACCGCGAGGCAAGACGATTTGCGCTGCATCAACCTGCTCTTGTGAAGCCGCAGGCAAGATAGACGGATCCGATGGATAATTCATACCATCAAACTGCAGCAATCGCTCGGCCCCATCACTGTGCACAATGATGTCTAACCAGCCATTACTGTGCGCTGCAGTCAGTCGAATATTCTCAAGCGTTGCTTTGCTCTTCGATATAACTCTAAAACCCGTACCCACGCCTCTCATAACTAGCATCACGCAGCCATCAGCAGCGCACCAACTCGACCCCTGTAGCAAAACAATCGCATCATCCACACCATCATTATTCAAGTTTACAAACGTGTACTTAAACTCTGGGTATTTCTGATCAGAAAAATGCGAAATAGCTGCTGATAAGTTTCTTTGTTGCTCAGTTGCGGGAGTACAAGCAGTCAGTGCAAAAACTGAAAGCACGCCCATACAGGTGTAAACAACCGATTTTTGCGCTACCACGGCTGCTGATTCCCAATTTTGCTTAACTGTATTGCGAAGACGAGCAATAACGGCGCTCATTGTGCATCCTTAAATATATTTAAATAGGCTGTATTACAGCATGACAGGTACAAATGTGCCATTGTGTTTATCCCTTTTGGCTACAACTTAAATGCAGCATGCTCAGCCACCTTGCGATAAAGCCAGCTTTAACTCGCATTTTGGCGTAGTTCCTCAGCCGTTACTGTAAAGGCTACATACATACAAGCCAACGAGGCAACGTCCACAGCATTACAGCGGGCTGAAACCCTATTAAAGCTAGCAAAATAGACTAAGTGTGCTGGTTGTCGTCTAATACCAAGACACCACCACAAATCAGCGAGTTAACACAGCATGCGCAAAGAATTCTGGAAACACTACGAACTGGCTGAGATGAGCGCCAAAGAATGGGAAGCGCTGTGTGATGGCTGCGGGCAATGCTGTCTAGTGCGCGAGGTGGAGCCTGATCAGGTCACCGTGTTTAATATTGCTTGCGGCCTGCTCGACTTAGAGCAAAGTCGGTGCAGTGATTATACTAACCGACTCAGCAAAGTGCCCTACTGCAGTCAGCTTACTCCAGAGAATGTGCCTAAATTTGATTGGCTGCCAGAGTCCTGCACCTACCGCCGCATTCATCGAGGTGAAGCACTGCCGGAGTGGCACCCGTTATTAACCGGAAACCGTGACCAGATGCGCAAAGAAGGCATTACTGTCTGCCCTTCTGCTATTCATGTGCAGCACGTGCCGCGCTCTGAAAGGCATTTGCATATCATCAAAGTTAAGGCGATCTACTAAAAATCTAACCCACGTTCGGCAAACGCCCAGCGACAATCGTCAATTGAATAGCAATGATGGCAATACCCAACACAAACACCAAAAGTAAACCCAATTGACCGCCAAAAACACGGTAACCGCCCGTGTGCTGTTTGCGGGTTTGGTGAACCAATAAAGCCGGTAACAATAACGACAACACCGACAAAGCAATGGCAGCAAAACCTAACGCAAAAATAAAACCTTTCGGGTAAAACAGCGCGAACAACAACGGTGGAAAAAAGGTAATAGCACCCGTTTGCAGGCGGCCATTAACGGTGTTTTTCAGTTTGAAAAAGTCAGCCAAAAAGTCAAACAAGCCCAGCGCCACGCCTAAAAACGAAGTGGCCAACGCCAACGCTGCAAAGAGGCGCACGGCCATCTCAACCCGCGCAGTGCCTACCACTGCTTTGACTGCCGCCAGCAAACCGTTTAGGCCGCTCTCATCAGCTAAAATACCTATAAAGGTGCCCGAGCCAATCGTACCCAAGGTTGCGATTTGCCAAAAAACATACACCAGCAATGGGATGGCGCTGCCAATGATAAAAATCTTGCGCAACTTAGCCGTATCACCATGCATATAGCTGACGATACTCGGCACGCTGCCATGGAAGCCAAATGAGGTAAATACAATCGGGATCGCTGATAACAACAGCGCTTGCTTAACCGGCATGCTCAACAAGTTGACCTGCTGCACATGCGGCAACATCAAGATCAGCATGGTGGCCAAAAAGAAGATTTTAGTCGCGAATAAAAAACGATTAATCAGGTCCACCGAGTGCGTACCAAAACAGACAATACCCCCACCAATCACGGCGAACGACAGCACGCCAACATAACTTGGCAGCTGTAAACCCAGCAGGGTATTTAAGGACTCACTAATAATCTCACCACCGCCCGCTAAATAAGCGGCGATCAATGCGTACATCAAAAATGGCATCGCTAAACTGGTCAACAGCCGACCTGGACTGCCTAAATATTTGTAAGCAAGAGAGCTAAGCCCCATCCGCGCATCGTTGTACTGGTAGGCTTCGACCAACAGCAACGCGGTGTAACTCATAATGATCCACAAGCACACTAGCAGCAGCAAGGCGGTAGCAAAGCCAATGCCGGCAGTCGCCAGTGGCATCGCTAACATTCCTGCGCCTAAGGCAGTGCCGGCGACAATAAAGGTACTTCCAAAGGTACTGTTTTTCACACACTCACCTACTTTAGCCGCTGAGCAATGGCGCTATAAGGCTCAGACAGCAGTTTAAAAAGCGGCTATTATGCGTCAATCCTAGAGTTTATGCGGCATTCATTTAACACCCTCTGTGCTCAACGCAGCCGCACGCCGTATCAGCCCTGTGCTGTAGGGGTGAACGCAGAAGATACTGCTACGCATCCAATCAGGCTCGATCTATATTGGTACGCAGCAAAGTATGCCACTTATGATGGCTGATACGCAGGGAGTTCGATGCGACTTAAAGGCAGCGCAGTCGCCTTATTCCTCTGAGCAAGACTGCAACAACGCTTGTAACTTGGCCGCTCCCAGCCTATTCATTAACTCGATATTTCGCTCAGGAATCTCATCGACATCAGGATAGTCTGCAATCACCTGCTCCAGACTCTCTTCGCGCAGCAGATGCAGAAGCGGATAAGGTGCGCGATTGGTATAGTTTTCGGCGTCTTCTGGATGGGTGCCGCCAAACTGGTAATCGGGATGGAAGCTGGCAATTTGATAGGTGCCTTCCAGCGCCATATCCACTAACAAGTTGTCGGCAACATTTAGAAAATCGTTGTAATCGTAAAAGTCCTGTAACACGTCTGGGTGGATCAAGAGCGTGGTTTCTACTGACGGGTCAGCATTAAGCCGCTCTAATTCAGCGTGCAGCACCGTCAACAACTGTTCTGTTGTTGTCGCGGCAGTGCTCACAAAACGCACGCGATTTTTAACCAACTCACGTTTGGCAAATGGACACAGATTCATGCCAACAACAAAGGTCTCCACCCATTTGCGCACGGCTAAAATGACGGCCTCATCATTCACGGAATCGTCTATTTGGGATATATCGTTCATATATTTTCCAGATAAAGCAGCAAAGGGCCGCTAGTAGGTTTCATTTTCATCACGCACCGTCACCGACAAAGAGCCCATAGCATCTTCAGTGACACTGAATACAATCGGTTTGCAGCATACCTGACAATCCTCAGTATAGTGCTGACCTGCTTCTTGCGGGTCGAGCAGCACTTCAATGGGTTCGCCGCAGTACGGGCAATACACTGTTTCTTCAGTTAAAAAGCTCATGGTTTTTTATGTCCTTATTGGATGCACGATATATTGAAGCATCGTTTGTATGAATAAAACACTTGAGTTGGCCACTGCCTAAGACCCTGCCCTATAAAACCGCATACCTTTTCGGTAGTCTGCTGCTCAGCAGCTATTGAGCACTACCGCACCACGCTCTTTAGCCAAACAGTCGCAACACAAAAGGAGACGTTCAACATGGCAGATGATCTGTACCAAAAAGGCATCAAAAAAATCCAAGAACTGACCGCATCACCGGATGACAATCCAACAGGTTTCATGGACATCGGCGAAGCATTTAAAGATATTGCCCCGGACTTAACGAAATATGTTGTTGAGTTTGCTTTTGCTGGAATCTATTCACGCCCTGGGCTGGATAACAAACAAAAGGTATTGACCACCATTACCGCATTGGTTGCCCAAGGCAAGCCGCAAATCGGCATGCATATCAAAACAGGCCTAAGCGTCGGTTTAACCCCCGAAGAAATCATCGGCTGCATTATGCACCTGATCCCCTACACCGGTTTCCCCAGTGTATTGGGCGCTTTAACAGTCGCGAAAGAGATCTTTAGCGAGCAAGGCATAACCGTTGATACTTCAGCTTTTAAATAGAGAAAAGCGCAGCCCTTAGCGGCGCTGCGCTTGTTGTTCTTGGCTTATGTGAGCTGAACAGTCATACCCGCTCGTAAACCTTAAGCCTGTTAAAACCTATCAGTAATCGCACCTTCAGATGCTGAACCCACAGTTTTAGCGTACTTGGCTAACACGCCACGCTGCACATTTGGCTCTGGCGCTGTCCATGCGCTTAGGCGTTTTTGAATCTCAGCGTCTGAAACACCTAAGTTAATCTCATTGATTTGTGCATCAATGGTGATGGTATCGCCATCTTCAATAACCGCGATCGGCCCACCCACCATAGCCTCAGGTGTAATGTGCCCGACCACAAAGCCATGACTGCCACCGGAAAAACGCCCGTCGGTAATTAACGCCACTTCGTTACCCAAACCACGACCCATAATGGCCGAGGTTGGCGAGAGCATTTCGCGCATACCTGGTCCGCCTTTCGGGCCTTCGTAACGGATCACCAGCACATCACCGGCCACCACAGTGCCATCTAAAATAGCTGCCATACAGGTTTCTTCAGAGTTAAACACCCGTGCTTGCCCAGTAAACAGAGTGCCTTCTTGGCCACTGATTTTCGCCACAGCACCCCCAGGAGCAATGCTGCCGCGTAAGATGCGCAGGTGGCTGTCCGCTTTCAGCGGTTTGTCGAATGGCATGATGATCTCTTGCTCGACTGGATAATCGGCTACATCAGCTAAATTTTCCGCGAGGGTTTTACCATTCACAGTTAAGCAATCACCGTGCAGCAAGCCCTTATCCAGCAAGCGCTTCATTAGCGGTGCAATACCGCCAATTTTAATTAGATCAGACATCAAGTATCGGCCAGATGGACGCAAATCAGCCAAGACTGGCACGCGTCTGCCGATTTCGGTGAAGTCATCAATATTCAGCTCAACACCGACCGCATCGGCCATGGCCAATAAGTGCAGCACAGCATTGGTCGAGCCTCCAAAGGCAATCACTACAGTAATGGCATTTTCAAAGGCTTTGCGGGTCATGATATCGCTGGGCTTAATATCATTATCCAGCAGCCAGCGAATGGCTTGCCCTGCGCTTAGGCAGTCGTTACGTTTTTCTGCAGAAATGGCTTCTTGCGCAGAACTACCGGGCAAGCTCATACCTAAAGCTTCAATGGCCGTGGCCATGGTGTTGGCCGTGTACATGCCACCACAGGAACCGGGCCCTGGAATCGCCGTTTTTTCAATGGCGATCACCTCTGCTTCGCTGATATCACCACGGGCATGGGCACCGACCGCCTCAAATACAGAGACAATATCGGTATGATTTTTACCTGGTTGAATGGTGCCGCCATAAATAAACAATGCCGGGCGATTTAAACGCGCCATAGCGATTAAGCAGCCAGGCATGTTTTTATCACAACCCCCGATAGCAATTACTGCATCATGGCCTTGGCAGCCGCTGACGGTTTCAATGGAATCGGCGATCACTTCACGCGATACCAAGGAATATTTCATGCCCTGATAGCCATTGGCGATGCCGTCAGAGATAGTAATGGTATTAAAAACAATGGGTTTGGCATCGGCCAGATATACACCTTTAGCGACTTCAGCAGCTAAACCATCAATGTGCATATTGCAGGGTGTAACTTGGCTGCCAGTGGAGACAATACCCACTTGTGGGCGTTTGAAGTCTGCGTCTTCAAATCCGACGGCACGCAGCATTGAGCGGGCTGGGGCTTTTTGAATACCATCGACCAAAATAGCCGAGTATTTTCTGCCTGTATCGTCTTCTTTAATCATATCGCCTCCAATAGCGCAGTATTTTAGTCAACTATAGACTCAAATAACGGCTAAGCATACTGAGAGAGCATAAACACTGTGTGTGGTGTGGTGTGGTGTGGTGTGGTGAGAATGTACTGAATTTCAAAAACACTTCAGCGCGAAACTATATTAAGCGCGATCCTTTCATTACGGCACTCGTAGGAACCCATTTCAAACTCACGACAAATCCATGGCCGGTTTTCATAAATCGTACACATAAATGTTTCACGGTCTATCGCCGAGCACCAGCCATCATCTAAGCGCAACATGGTTTCAGCGCCCCATTTATCGACAGCAATATGCTCATCGGGAACGCCTGTATCACTGATGATCATCACCTCTAAGCGGCAACAACAGGCTCGACAACTTGCACAGGTGACTTCAGTTTCAGTGATGTTGTGGATGCTAATAGCGCTCATAGTGTCTCTTGGGTTAACTGCAGAATTTGGCTTAGACCGATCATACGCTGAAAGTCTTTTGCTAGGTGGTTTCGCGTCAGAGTTTGATGATCAAGTAATACAGCTAAAGAGCAGGCTTTAGCCCACACTCCGAGCTGCTTGGGTATGAGCGTAGTCCTGTGCTTTGTTAGATTAATTTTGAGATTTCTTCGGCCAGCTCAAAATCTCTCTTCGAAATACCACCAGCATCATGCGTGGTGAGGTTGATAACCACGTTGTTATAGACATTAGACCACTCAGGGTGATGATTGGCTCGCTCTGCCAGCATGGCGACTTGTGTCATAAAGCCAAAAGCGGCAACAAAATCAGCAAACTTAAACGCCCTATGCAGCGTGTCCGCCTTAA
Organism: Pseudomonas sp. C27(2019); assembly: GCF_008807395.1. Taxonomy (GTDB): domain Bacteria; phylum Pseudomonadota; class Gammaproteobacteria; order Pseudomonadales; family Pseudomonadaceae; genus Denitrificimonas. Next base: position 447,086 of record NZ_CP043320.1, on the reverse strand, counting down.
TGCTCCAAACTGTATCAGTCTCTGCATTCAGTGCCTGCAGCGCAGTCTCTATCTCACTTTGAGTCAGTTTTTTAATCATATTCACCTCTAAAAAATCATAATTGCATGTGCAAGCACCACTAGCGCAGTCACTCTTAAGCGCAAACCCAGATAGTAAGCCGGTCGCTGCACAGCGCTCATCACGCTTGACTCAAGCACATACAGCGCAATAAACCCCAGCGCGCTGATGATCAATACAATTGGCGTAGCGGCCAATAAAAATGCAAACCAAGCCGCCAGCGTTATAGCGTTGGTCGCCAAGGCAATGCGCTTTACTTTAAGGCTCTCATTGATCACTTGCCCCCATAAAGTACCTGCCATAAAGCTTAAGATCACTAAGCCATAGCTTACAAACCATTGCCTAGCATCAACACCTAAAAAGGATTGGTTCGACCAACCCAGGCCAATGGCTAAAAAGAATGGCGTTGCACCGAGATAAGTCAGCAGTTTGATCAAGCTTGATTGGTTCATAGTCATAGCACCACATTCAGCGGAGTTTTTAGGTTAGGCGAGCTTTGCGTGTCACTGCCCAGCATGGGTAAAGCTCAGCTGGCGGTGAAATAACGGATTGCAACACGCAAAGTTTATGCAGCGTACTTTATCGTAGTTTGCCCAGGCTAACAGTCTGCTTACTAATGGCTTATGATGAACAACCAATATAGATGACTTAACACAAAGATCTGCCATGATTTATATCAGCAACAGCATCAGCCTTGAAGAGCATGAGGTCGACATGAGCGCGATACGCTCGCAAGGTGCAGGCGGGCAAAATGTTAACAAGGTTTCATCTGCCATCCATCTGCGCTTTGATATCAACGCTTCAAGTTTGAGCGACTTTCACAAACAGCGTCTACTAGCAAGCAAAGACAGCCGCATTAGCAAAGACGGCGTCTTGATCATTAAAGCACAACAGTTTCGCACTCAGGAGAAAAACAAGCTTGATGCCTTGCAGCGTTTACAGGCCTTTATAATAGAGGCCACCTACATCAGCAAAACCCGCAGACCCACTAAGCCGAGCAAGAGTGCTCAACGCAAACGCACCGACCAAAAAACCCAGCGTGGCCGAACAAAATCATTGCGCGGCAAGGTTGAATTTTAAGCCGGCTATAAAACCAGTAGCAGCCAAGCCTGCTCATCGCAGCAATGTTTCAAAGGCTGGACAAAATGCGAATTAAGCCTGCGCCTCTCGAGTCTTGTGTGTGCTTCTAACGATAACGAACTCTGCCGGTTTTAGCGGAGCAACACCGATTTCGACGCGTAAGCGACCTTTATCCATATCCTCTTGGGTCATGGTTTGGTTATAACCAACATTGACAAAAAACGCTTCTTCGGGCTTTTGCCCTGCCAGTGCGCCTGAGCGCCAAATGTCGCTCAAAAAAACGATAACTGACTGCTTCACTGTGTTCCACAGCACCCGATTGTTCGCCTCGGACAATGTCCATTGCAGCCCGATTTCAAGTGACTGCTCGATCATCAGTAACAGTCGGCGGACATTAATATATTTATACTCTGGATCCGAAGTCGCAACCCGCGCGCCATAAACGCGCAAGCCTCGATTTTCAGAACGAAAGTCGCGAAAACAATTCAGACCGATCGGATTAAGAAGAGCCTGTGCCTTATTATCAAGCTGGGTAGCAAACGCCAGAATGCCCTGTACCGCTTCATTTGCCGGTGCTTTGTGCACTCCGCGGGCGATATCAGTGCGGGCGTACACGCCCAGCACATGCCCCGAAGGCGAGATGACACGCCTACCATTTAGTGCTCCGAAACTGTCGGCACGTACAAGTGCTGGATAATAGAGTGCGCAGTGCGTGCTATCGAAGTTTTGCCGGTGAGCACGCGCCGCCGCCAAATCCGCAGCAATCGGCGTATCCAGTACCGCGAAACGGTAGCGCATGCGCTGACAATGGGCGATGAGCGCCTTTTGCAGCATAACCGAGGTCTGACCAGGCACTGCTACAATTGAGATTGTCGGCTCATTCTCCAGCGCAAAAATACCCGTGCGCTGCATCGGGTTATCGGATGCAACACCACAATAACTCTCGTTGCTAACACCGCCAACATCATCGTTACCACCGCCTAGAAAACCGCTCACTGGGCTGATCAGCGGCAAATTTCGAGTGTTAGCATTCGTAAGATTCTCAACGCGGATTAAACTTGACGCTCCCGAAACTGAAGGCGCCCCAGCTGTTACATCCCAACTGCCGATAACTTTCAGGACATAACGGGGGTGTTCCTCAATCATCGACAGGCGCTCAAACGTCTCACTTTCCACAGCCTTGCCATTTTCTATTCGATCAACCGTCAAGGTAAATTCCTGACAACGCACCCACATATCAGCTGTCAGCTTCTCTGCATGGACTTGGCTAAACGTGACTGTACCTGCAGCTGTATCGACGCCAGTAACGAGCCGGCTGAGGCGATGATCGATGCTCACATGCATTCCAGAGAGCAATCCAATCGCACTATCGAGCGCCACAGTGGTGTCATTCGCACTCGCTGCTGCCCTGACTTTGCTCTCAATAAGCGTGTTGGAGTGCAATGTCACTCGCAGACTGTCACCCCAGACGCCCGGATAGCGGGCATGAACCCTCAACATGGGTAGCGTTTCAAGCAAAGCATCCTGTGCATTGATGTGCAAAGTCGCCTCGACCGCATGTTCACCCACGACCCGCACCACATAAAGCTGCATTCCACCGTTAACAAAAAAACCTTCCACCGCATAGGGCAGAGCATCGCGTCCCGCAGCGTACTGCAATGGATTCAGCAGCCCACCAAAAGCGTGTGAGAACTCACCTTGACTGCTGACTAGAATTGGCTGATTAACTGGCCCGCGCTCGGTCATGCCTACCATCCCAGCAATGGATGTAGCGGCTGCGTGTATTGCTCTGTGGCCAGTGGGCACTTCTTCGAGATAAACACCGGGGCTAAGGTCGTTAGGCATGTCAGCATCTCCCTTTTTAAGCATTCGGTAGCGAGAAATGTTTGGCTATCGCTCCATCAATGCAAGACAGCTGCAGCGCTCGCTTGCACACAAGGCCGCCAGATTGATCGGACACTTGTGTCATCAAGTTTGACAATATCGACTGCTACTAAAACTGGCTAGTCGTTTTTAGTTCATTACTCACGGTAACGACTTAAATCGTCAAGCGCGGCGAGTGGGGTTTTAAAAAATGCTTAAGCGCATCGGTTGTTTTGTCAGCAAAGATAAGTTTTAAAGCCACACATCACACCTTAAACTGTTTAGTATGAATCACAGCTCTGATTCGAGACTCAATGCTAGCAAAATCAGATTACAGCAGCCGCTTCAGAAAGCTGCTAATGTCTCAGCCATGTTTCAACTTCATTTCATGACCTAGTTACAACAACCACCCTCTAAGTTTACGTGGTCCACTCGTGGTCTACTGTCCACTAGCTTAAGCATAAGGAGCTAATAGAGCAGTATGTTGCCAATCACCCACAATCGAACCAGTCCAAATCGGCTAAAATTTATTCTCTTGATGGTATTGGTCGGCCTAAATTTGCGCCCTGCTCTATCATCGCTCGCCCCACTGCTACCGCGCATAGAAAGTGAAGGTGAGCTGTCGGTTCTGATACTTTCATTATTGACCACACTGCCAGTACTTTGCCTTGGCTTATTTGCTCCATCTGCACCCTGGCTGGCGCGGCGGTTGGGTATAGAACGCAGTCTTGCGCTAGGCCTTATTATTTTAAGTGCCGGCCTTGCGCTACGCGGCCTGAGCAGCGCTACTGCTTTGTTTATCGGCACCCTGCTGATTGGTGCGGCGATTGGCGTGCTTGGCACTTTATTGCCCGCGCTGGTCAAACGTGAACTGGCTGATAGTGCTGACTTAATGACCGGTGTCTATACCATGGCGCTCTGTCTCGGTGGCGCTTTGGGTGCTGGGCTCAGCATTCCATTAGCCGATGCGCTGGACAGCTGGTCACTCAGTTTAATGTCGTGGACAAGTTTCGCCCTGACTGCCCTGTTTGCATGGTGGTGGGTGATGCCGCAACCAGCGCCCGATCGACAGCATAAAACCTCAAAGGGTCATGCCCGCGCGCTACTGCGCCAGCCTCTTGCTTGGCAAGTCATGCTTCTAATGGGCAGCCAATCTTCTCTCGCTTATATCGTATTTGGCTGGTTACCCACGCTGTTAGTTAAACAAGGTTACAGTGAACACGAAGCGGGTTGGCTGATGGCTGCTTCGATATTGACACAGCTGATATCGGCCATTACAGCACCCTGGCTAGCACGCATGAGCAAAGATCAACGACCCGCACTGATCGCCATACTCGGCCTAGTTGGCATCGGCTTATGGGTGTTATTACTTGGACCTGCCTCACTGCGCTGGCTTGGAGCAATACTGCTCGGTCTTGGTCAAGGCGGCTCATTCAGCCTTGCTCTAACACTGATTGTACTGCGCAGCGGTAATACCAAGATTGCTGGTGAACTATCGGCGCTGGTCCAAGGTGGCGGCTATACCCTTGCCGCAGTGGGCCCACTGGTTGTCGGCCTGATGATTGATGCTGATATTGGTATCCAAGGCATTACTTGGTTGTTACTGACGATTTTAACCTTTGCCGCCTCTATGGCACTGCTGGCTGGGCGGCAGCGGCGACTGGAAATTAACGACAAAGGCATGCTGGTAACAATTAACCAGCGTCGCTGACCTTGAATAAAACTGCTGCGCTAGCCTGATAATTTTAGATGCTGCGGCCATCATTGGCGGTTTACTCGCTTCACTGCTAGGCAGGGCGTCAGCTAGACAGTCTGCGAGCATTCAGTGTCACTTCGCGAGTTGATCAGCGAGCCCTCAAGCAACTCGCGTAGCATTGCAGCGGTAGGCTCAGCATAGGTCAGTATCTCGTTGATACGATGAAAGTGCAGCAAACGCACACCTGGAGCTTGCGGACTAAGCAGAATATCAGGAGGCTGGTGACGCAGCGCTTGCCGAGTGATCGCCTGCTGCATGATTTTGAAACTGGTAAACAGCATGTCGCTCAGTCCGATCTCTTGCCCCTGATCAACCTGATGATTACCCGAAACATCCACGGCAATAACCAGATCAACCTCGCCCTGTAATAGATCGAAGGGCAGCGGGTTTGAGGTGCCACCATCAATCAGCAGTTGCTCGCCCTGACGTACGGGCATGAACAACCCAGGTACCGCCATACTCGCTTCTATCGCGGCAAACAGATCACCATCAGCGAGAGTCACGCTATCTGCTGTCCAGTAGTCGGTGGCTACCACCCTCAGCGGGATACGCAGTTCTGCAAAGTCTCTAACATCGGTATGCGTAGCTAAAAAGCGCATAAAGCCACGCGAGTCGAGCAATCCTGCACCACGTCGTCCAAAGCGTATAAGGTCGGCCAGCTTCACATCGGACTTAGCCAAGCCCGTAAGAGCATCCAGCGGCGAGCCGGCAACAGCATCAAAGATGCCCCGTATCTGTTTAGCCGATAGGCCTGCAGCATACAAACCACCAATCACTGCGCCAATGCTGCTACCAACAATACAATCCGGCACAATGCCCAGCTCATCGAACACCTGAAGAATGGCAATATGAGCCAGACCATTGGCACCGCCTGAACCCAGCGCCAGCCCAATAGTGGGCCTAGGTGCTGGGCTGTCGGCGTCACCTACCACAGCTTTTGCTAACATCCGTAGGCCGCTGGCAATTGGTGATTCCATGGTTAAACCTCCTAGCTTGTACTGCATAACGGTTAGCTGCTATCTGTTGTTGACTTACAGACAAGACAGCAGCAGACCAATAGTATTAAGGTGCAGGCTAGGCCATTAAAGCATGATTTGAACTGCGCGCGGCACGCTAAAGATCGCATACGATTTTCTGTAGACAGCCTCCGCCGTGGCTAGACCAGCTTTCCCATTTACGTGCCACTGCTTTGCTAGAGCGTACGCTACTCATGAATACACTATTCTGTTGGAATACAAACGACTGAACCTCAACTCAACACTCGCCCTACAAAGGCAAGCAGCTCAGGTAAACTGGACAATAATTAAGCAGCAAAGCTGCTGTTAAATCAGCAATAAAAAGGAGCAGAAAAACGTGGCTAAATTACGACTCAATGCTGACGTGGGCGAAAGTCTAGGCCCTTGGACCATGGGCAACGACAACGCTTTGATGCCACTGCTAGACTTGGCAAATATTGCCTGCGGATTTCACGCCTCCGAACCCGACACCATGCGTGCGACGGTGCAACTGGCAGCAGCACACGGGGTGACCATTGGCGCACACCCAGCCTACCCAGATCTGCTTGGCTTTGGCCGCAGATCAATGACCTGCACACCTCAGCAAGTGGAGAACCTCATGCTCTATCAAATTGGCGCACTGGCAGCCATGTGCAGGGCAGAAGGCGTCTCACTCCACTACGTGAAGCCGCACGGCGCCCTCTATAATGATATGGCTAAAAATCATGAGTTATTGGCTGCAGTGATGCGCGGCGTGGCTGCGTTTGACCCAAATTTAATTCTCGTTGTGCCTGCCTTGCACAATCGCGCAGCTATTCAGGCTCTAGCCCAGCAACATGATTTGAGCCTATGGTTCGAAGTCTTTGCTGACCGCAACTACCATCAAGACGGCTCCCTTGTTGCTCGAGGCAAGCAAGGCGCTGTGCATCAAGAGCAGGCTGTCATTGTCGAGCAAGCTATCAAATTTGCACGGGGCTTAGCCATCCGCTCAGTTGAAGGTAAAGACATTACACTGCAGGCGGACACCCTCTGTGTGCATGGCGACAACCAGGCATCGATACTAGCAGCGAAAGCCATTCGCACAGCTTTAAATAATGGAAACGGCAATGATTACTCTGCCTAGAATTGAAAACGCAGGGATCAGCGCATGGCTGGTGCGCTTATTCGAACAGATTGATGACGCCAACCTCACACCAATCATGGCGCTTGCACGGCAATCGGAACACGCCTTTGGCGCTGCACTCATTGACCTAACGCCGTCCTACACGACACTGCTGGTGGAGTTTGATCTTTTACAGATGACACCGGCGCAAGCGCTACTCAAGTTACAAGGTTTGCTAGCAGAGTTTGGCCAAAGCGAAGCGATTGAAGAAGGACCATTAAAACAGCTTCCGGTCTGGTATGAAGCAAGCGTTGGCCCCGATTTATTACACCTCGCCACACGTAACAATTTAAGCGTAGAGCAATTAATTGAATGGCATACAGCCACAATCTATAAAGTATTTGCGTTGGGTTTTGCGCCGGGCTTTGCTTTCATGGGCTCGGTCGATGCACGACTAGACGCCCCTCGTCTGGCAACACCCAGATCCCGTGTTTATGCAGGCAGTGTCGCGGTGGCCGGACGCCAGACTTCGGCCTATCCAGCACAGTCTCCCGGCGGTTGGAATTTACTCGGTCGCACACCGCTCACTTTATTTGATCGCAGCCGCGAGCAGATGAGTTATTTTCAGGTGGGTGATCGCGTGCAAATGCTGCCCATTACCAAGCAAGAGTTCCTCCGTTTAGGCGGCGATCCCACACCACAGGAGGACACCTGATTATGACGTTTAAAAGCGCTTTTAAAGTCATTCAGGCTGGTCCATTAACGTCACTGCAGGATGCCGGACGCTTTGGTGTGCGTCACCTTGGCATCACTCAGGGCGGCGCCATCGACCTGCATGCTTGGGCTTGGGCCAACGCTATGCTTGCCAACCCATGGAACACTGCAGCACTGGAAATCACCTTTAGCGGTTTGCAGCTGGAAGCCATTGCAGATCTCTACTTTGCACTGGCCGGAGCTGATCTGGGTGCGTCAATCGATGGAAAAGCCATCGAAAACTGGGCAGCTGGACAAATAAGTGCAGGGCAAACACTTGAATTTTTAAGGCCTCGAAGCGGGCTGCGCGCTTATCTCGCTGTACTTGGTGGTTTTCAGGGCAAGCCCATACTGGGCAGCTTATCAAGCGTTGTCCGAGAGCAACTCGGCGGCCATTGCGGTGATGGAAAACCTCTTACAGCAGGCGACATGCTGTATGTGCAACAGACTGTTACTGAGCACCCTATGGAGACAAGACAAACCCCTGAGATAGAAAAGTTTGATTACTCACAACCAGCCGTATTAGACCTTATCCTTGGAGCTCAAGCAGAATATTTTAGCGGCGAGAGCCTGTTCAAATTTTTTAATCAAAGCTGGGCCATCGATAACCGCTCGGACCGGATGGGCATACGTCTGAACGGCCCTGTATTAACCTGCTCTATCAAGAACATGATATCTGAAGGCTTAGTGCTAGGCGCTGTCCAGGTTCCCCCTGATGGCCAGCCCATTGTTTTAATGAACGACCGACAAACCATTGGTGGCTACCCACGGCTTGGCACTTTAACGCCATTGTCCTGCGCACGTTTAGCCCAGTGTTTACCAGGACAACAAGTGACTTTTAGGCCCATTCCTGCCGAGCGTGCTTATAAGCAGCACCTTAGTTTTTTAAAACAGCTTGCTCATGCTGAGCCAAGTGGGTAACACCGAACTTGGCAGGCAAAATAATGACTCTTTTAAGCTGTGAGGCAGTCTATTTTTTAGCCACTCTAACCAAAAGAAAGCCTGTGAAAATGCGGATTATCAACACAGACTTCCAACATTGAGATATCAGCTAAAACGACCCAGTGTTCAATGCTATTTACAGCAACCTTAATGCATTCATCGCTGTTTTCATTGCGTGCTGTATCTAGGGCAACACAATCCATAACCATACCCGACTTCATAGTCAACTTAATCGGGTAGCGAAAGGTACAGACGATTTCTATGTAGTCATGCTGATCACAGGTAAGCATGGTATACCTCATTTGAGCATTTTCCGACGAGGCAATACCTCTCATCAATCATGCTGGTTGTTGTCGTCGGATCGGTTTGTTTTATTAGGTCGTATTTTAAATACAGATTTAATTATTTTTGTAGCTACAGGAAACCGAGTCGAAATGTATTCATCTTCCGCTCTGCTCAGCTTATGCTTAAATAGATTTGCGTCATCTGGTAATTTAATCTTTGGATTTGCCCTTTGCAGTGCAGAATATAATTCTTCACGAGAAAAAGAATAATTTTGACATACCTGATGTTTTTGCCCATTGTTTAAGTGAACATTTATATTTGTCATGGATCCCGCCCCCATACTAAGTTGATGTTCTATTTCCACAATATCTTTTGGGTTAACACTAAAACACCACTCTTTAAAAACGGGATGATAACTATAAAGCTTATTATCCGTGACATATATTTCGAACTGCTCTTTGCTTTTCAGAAACCAAATTAACAGCCCAACCAGAAGTATTACAATGACTATTGTGACTTTCTCTACAATTACATATATTTGCTCAAAATTAGGTTCATCTTTGAGGGTATAGTGAAACATATAAAGAAGAAGCGGTAGGATGAGTATATTTATAGCAAGATGTATTGCTTGGCGTTTTCGTGTTTTTACATAGTGAAATAACATAATTCCGCCTATTTGATAATCAGCTAGCGCTGGCGTTGCCTGCCAAGCTAAGACTTACCCTGCACGCGGCGTAAGCCTTAAGCCTTATCTGCTCGCTTTTTTTCGACATCACCGGACAACAAAATCGCCAACCACTGCCCTTCTTGTGAGCTTTCTAAACCTATTTTAATAACCATGGTTAATAACACTGACAGTAGCATTCCAGCGCTACCTAACAACCAGCCCCAAAATACTAACGATAAGAACACCACTAATGTTGATATTCCTAATCCTCGACCCAAATAACGCGGTTCAATTAGGTTTGCCATTACCACATTAATGGCTAAGTAACCTAAACCAATAAAACTCGCAGGCGCTAAACCCAATTGTAATATGGCTAATAATATCGCAGGCACTGCAGCAATGATTGAACCAATATTAGGAATATAATTCAGTAAAAAAGCCAAGACACCCCATAACAAATAGAAATCTAACCCCACCGCCCAGAGCATTAAAGACACACTGGCACCTGTCGCAATACTCACTAATGTTTTTATTGCTAAGTAATGATTAACAGATGATAAAAAACGATGAACTTGCTGCATTTTAACGTCAGGGTTGTCTAATGCTAAATATACTTTTCTAGGCAAGGAAGAGGCTTCAAATAGCATAAAAATGACAGTGATCGTGATTAGAAACAGGTTAGTCATTACACCGCCCAAACCACTGAGCATATCTGCTGCCAGCCTCATTGCCACAGCAGGATTAAAATACTCCGCAAAGAGCTCTCTTGAGAGAATGATATTAAATGTTGCTAATTTATCAATAACCCAAGCAAACTTATCTCTTAGCTGCTCTATATACTCTGGCAGCAACTGCGATAACTCAAGCAATGAGCGACCCACCAAGCCCGCTATATAAATAACAGCCGTTACAAAAACAACGATGACCACAACCACGGCCAGTGGCTTTGGTATTTTAAAACTTTCTATTTTCTTAACGATCGGGTGACAAACAATTGCTATAAACAAAGACAATAAAAAAGGCACTAAAATGCCAGCGGCTGTTTTTAATCCTGCAAGCACAACAAATAGCGCTGCAACAATTAACAATGCTTTAAAAATACCGCTTTTATAATCGACTGGTGCCATAAGAATCATATAACTCTTTTAATTAAATATTAAAAGGCTATCTGTAGTACATCCGAAAGCTAAATATAGCAGTACCCTATGATGGAATTCAGTGTGCATTACAGAGAGCGCCTGATCAAAATAACACTAGAAAGCCACAATAGACAGTAACGCCTTTGCTTGTTCGTTTTCATTTTGCGGGAGAGGGTAAAACATCTAGCGGTATTGGCTATGATTAGCATGCCCGCTGAGTGGTTATATATCGAGGCTGTGTAGGCCGCTGAGCTAACAACGGCCTACACCATTCAGTTTATTCGCTCGATTTACGCGCCAGCATCGTCGCAAACTGCAGTTGCGCACCATTGTGCATGGTGCCAACATCTTCATTGTACTTAACCAGTTCCCAGCCCGCGTACGCTTCAGGTAACTCACCAGCTTTTAGAGTAAAGGAGAAACGCACTGGCGATGGGTGTTGCTCAGTGCTCATCGCACAAACAATCAGGTTATAACCGCCAGGTAGCGTGCGCGCTTGCATATCAGCAATCACAGCATCAACCCGCGCAGGGTCGAGAAACATTAAGGTTACGACGCAGGCAATAAAACCATAATCCTCAGCAAGCACGGCACTGTTGATGTCGTACACCTGCGGTTTAATGTTGGTGATCCCCTCTTTGCTGACAATTTGCTGCAGCATACCAATAGCATTGGGATTGTTATCGACTGCGGCGACGTCAAAGCCAAGCTGGCTCAGGTATAAGGCATTGCGCCCATTGGAGCAGCCCATGTCTAAAGCACTGCATGGTTCAATAATTTTGCACGCCTCTACCACTTCACTGTGCGCAGGATTTAAGCCGTAACGGCTATTTAGGTCAACTGTCATGGCAACCACTTAAATTAAAGAATTGAGTTGCAATTATTGCGTCTTCTGCAGCGCAGTTAAATGATCAGAGGTAAGGCTTTTAAAACTAAGTGCTACGCCCCTCTCTCACGTCATCACAGAGTGAGAGCAGTCCTGCCGTCATTTTAAGAAAGCTAGGCAGGATATATTCAGCCCCAGTCTTTACCAAAATCGCAGAAAGCCTCGTATAGCAGTAAGTATCACCGCCTCTTTAGGGCGGTGAGGATGTCAATTAACTTTGTACAGCCATGCGTCCGTTAAAAATTTGTCGGCCACTAATGCCTTGGCGGTGGACAGCTCCTCCGGCAAATAATCCCCCAGCTGGGCTTGGTAGGTTTTAGAGAAGTGACGCATAAAAGCATCAATAATAGCCGCTCTGCTGAGCCCCGTTTGGCTGCGCATCGGATCAACACGCTTGTTGGCACTGGTAATGCCTTTATCAGAGATTTTTTCTCGACCAATACGCAACACTTGCAGCATTTTGTCGGCATCAATATCGTAAGCCAGCGTCGCATGGTGCAGCAAAATACCAGTACCAAAGCGTTTTTGTGCCGCACCACCTATCTTGCCTTGTGCAGAGGTAATATCGTTAAGCGGCTTATAGTGCGCTTGAATACCAACCTCTGCCAATGCAGCTAACACCCAAGCATCTAAAAACTGATACGACGCCTCAATGCTCATACCGTCCACAATCGAGGTCGGCACCGTTAACGAATAGGTAATGCAGTTGCCGGGCTCCATAAACATAGCACCGCCACCGGTAATACGGCGCACCACTTGTACACCAGCCTCTTGCGCTGCAGCCATATCCACTTCATTTTTGACCGACTGAAAACAGCCTATCACCACTACAGAATCATCCCAGTCCCAAAACCTTAGTGTTGGCCCGCGCAAACCTTTAGCCACAGACTGGGCTAATGCATCGTCTAAAGCGACATGCATGGCTGCGGGCATAGTGACCGGCGGAATCAGGGTAAATTGATGATCAAGCCAACTGCTCGCCTTGCCTAAAGCGCGCCGAACAGCGATGGCTACAGCCTCTGCTGAGAAGCCAAACATCACCACATCATCATCCAGCGCTTCTGTGATAGCAGCAGTTAAAGCTTGTTGGCTTGCCGTGCTGGGTAAGCCAATTAGAGCTTGGTTAATATGGGTTAAAGCCGTATCAGGCTCTAAGAAAAAGTCACCCGAAATACTCACTTGGCTTAAACAGTCATCGTGCACCTCTATATCAGCGACCACTAACTTACCGCCAGGTACTTTATATTCACCGTGCATCACTTCATCCTGCTTGATTAAGTATCTATATTGAGAACCAGTCTCATTCTAAACTAAAAGTGCAGTACAGCCATACGCTTCGCTCTTTAAGAGTTCGCAGCCAGCAAGTACAGTAGCACCAGTTGATCAATTGTTATTGCCCCAACTAAACAGCCCGCGCTGGCCCTGCACTGCTTGCGCCCACAAAGGACTCTGCGAATGTCTAATATGCCCAAAAAAGTAGCCTTTTGGTTTACTGATGATCTGCGCTTGCACGATAACTTCGCCCTCAACTGGGCCTGCAGCCATTACGCAGCCATTGCCTTTATTTACGTGATTAACCCCCATGACATCGGGCCCAATAACTATCAACACAAAGCCATAGGCTCACACCGGCTCAATTTTATATATCAGTCTTTATGCGATCTTGAGCAACAGTTGCGCGCCTTAGGTCATCGCCTGATTATTTTAGAAGGCCAACCTGCAACCGAGGTCTGCCGTTTTATGCAAGAGCAGCAGATTGATACCATCGTGCGCTCTAAACCAGTGGGCTGGTATGAAAACAAAACCTGCCAAGTGATTGAGCAAAACCTGCCTCAGGTGCGTTGCTTTGCCACTTGGAATCACACGCTGTTTAAGCCAGAGCAATTAGCACTCACGCCGCAACTGCTCAATAGCTTTTCCAGTTTTAGACAGCACATTGAAAAACGTAATTTTGCTGTGCAAGCCGTTAGCGATACACTCAGCACAGTACCGCACGCCATCCAAGTACAGTCATCACAGGGCATAAGCCTTGATCAATTCGCGCAAACATACGTGACACAGCCTTTAGCAGCCAGCGCTTTTCAGGGGGCGAACAACAGGCGCTGGCACATGTGCAGCGTTACTTTTCCAGCTCAGCACCGCACAGCTATAAGCTCACTCGCAACCAATTAGATGGCTGGGACAGCTCAACCAAGTTCAGTCCTTTTTTAGCGCTCGGTAATCTATCGCCCCGCTCCATCTGGCAACAATTAAAAGCCTACGAAGCACAGCACGGTGCCAACGATTCAACCTACTGGATTGGTTTTGAACTGTTGTGGCGTGAATACTTTCAATGGTCAGCGCTGCAGCAAGACGCGCGTTTATTCAGCTTTCAAGGCCAGGCCAAACATAAACCCAAAACCAGCTATTACAGCGCCCGTTTTAAAAAATGGTGCAATGGGGAAACGCCCTTCCCACTGGTGAATGCCTGCATGAAAGAGTTAAACGCCACAGGCTTTATCTCAAACCGTGGCCGGCAAATTGTCGCCAGCTGTTTAGTCAACGAGCTGGCGGTAGACTGGCGTTACGGCGCTGCTTACTTTCAACAACAGCTGCTCGATTACGATGTCGCCTGCAACTGGGGCAACTGGCAATATATTGCGGGGGTGGGTAAAGACCCGCGTGGCGGGCGGCACTTTAATCTAGAAAAGCAAACCCAAGAGTACGATCCCGAGCGGCGTTATATTAAGCAGTGGCAATGCGATACAGCGCCACAACCGCTGGATACGGTTGATTATGTCGACTGGCCAATCATGCCTGAGTAATCCTAGCGCCCCCTCCATGTAAAACAGCTCTGCTAAGCTAGGAATCCTCAGTGACTGCCTTTTGCAAACAGCACTGCTTGATCGCCCTCCTGCCAAGGCTTGAATTTGATCATAACCTGCTGAAACGCTGGATGCTCCAGCCAATCTTTAAGCCACTGCTGCAGATACGGATAAGGCAGACCGTAAAAAACATCTCGATCGACATGAGCGAACTGGCGTACAAAAGGCATAATGCCAATATCAGCGATGCTGGTGTTATCGCCGAGCAGGTATGTATTTTTTCCGAGTAACTCTTCTAACACCTGTAAAAACACCTCGCCCTGCTGCCGGTATTCAAGCTGGGTGAGCTCTGGATGACGATCGGCGTATTTGTAGCGATCGAGCCAGTGTTTAAATTCGTTATCGTTACGGTCGATCAGTGCATTGGCGCTGGCTAAATCGGTGTTTAATAACCCGTGCGGGTCATTTTCCTGCAGCGCCCATTCCAGTATCTCCCTGCTTTCCTCGATAACGCGCCTCGTAACACTATCGCCCTCAGCCAACTCAAGCACAGGAACCGTACCTTTGGGGCTGATAGCCAGCATTTGCGCCGGCTTATTCTTCAGCACGATCTCCCGCAACTCCACCTGCAGCTCGGCAAACACAATACCCAGTCGCGCACGCATCGCGTAAGGGCAACGGCGAAAAGAGTACAAACGATGCTGGGATAGGGGCATGGCGGATTTCCTAGTTGAATACACTAAAGTACTGACTATAGCGGGTTTTCTTTAGACCAAGGAAACGTGATCGCCATGGGCGAGGCGTATTGCGTGACTATAAAATCAGCTGATGGCAGTGCCATATTTAATTTTCAACACTCAAATCAACTCTTACTCATTTCTCCCCCTGAAAACGATGTCATTCAAAGAGTTACTTGAGTACGAAGACACTGTGCGGATAGTTTCGGCTGGTTTTTCTATGGTATCAGCCTGCTACGACGACTTTTAACTGAGCTGTCTCATGCCTGCAGATTAAGCCGCGAGCTATTATCAAACTCAGCAGCTACGCTCTGGTATTGCTGCACAGCAGCTTTTTGGCTTTCGCTGTTTTGCTGCGAAGCACCCTCAACATCAGCCTGCGGCTCTTCCTTATTTTCGCTCTCGTTCTCGACCTCGCTCTGGCGTTCGTTCTGGCCTTCAGCAGCCTGCTCAGCTCGAGCTTGCGCCTCCATCTGCGAGGCTTGAGCAGCCACGGCATGATCTTGGCCGGAAGGCTCCGCCGGTGCTAAGGCAGCAGCACGGATAGCTTGCGCTTTACGGATGGTTTCTTCAGGGTTGTTGCCGCTTGAGGTATCAATCTTAACCTCACCGCCAACTGCATAGCGGGCACCATCCGGACCAAGCTGGTAGGTGTAGGATGCACCAGACGTAGCCAAGCCACCAGCAGCGGCCAAGTGTGCCATTTCATGCGCACGGACTTCACGATCGCGTACTTTGAGCTGCTCTACTTGCTTGATTTGCTCCGGCAACAGCATTGCATTTCCATGCAATTTTTTGCCATCTTGCTTATCCGTATCGGTTTGCTCGGTCTGCTCAGGGCGATTCGCAAAAGAATGCGCTGTAAAAGAATGGCCAACAGAAGAAATATTCATGGCGGCCCTCCGAAAGTAATGTAGTTGATACAAATAGTATGCCGCGACTGCAGGCGCAGATCCAGCCACAGCTTTAATCCGCTTATCAGCTTAAAGCAACGAGTGAATATCAGTAGCCAAGGTAATCAACACTTATAGGCTTGTCCGAGCTGGCTGATACAGTCTATGCCTGTTGAACGACCACGCTCAAGCATCTATAGCAGCATTGCAGGATGCAGTCCTTTTTCCAGCTCAACCCAGGGTACGCGTTAGGCTCAGACCGGCATCAACATCAGCGCCAGACAGGCTAGCTTACTGTAACTGCCACAACGTGCCTGCATCAGTAGCAATCCAAATGCGACCTTGCGAATCTTCCAATAAGGCGCGCAAGCGTTGTTTCTCTTTTTCTAAATAGCGCTTTTCCTGCATCACCTGCTGATCGCTCATCAGCAAGCGATTAAGGTGCTGCAACTTCAGCGCGCCCAATAAAAAATCACCCCGCCAACCATAGCGGTTGTGCTCAACCGCGAGCAAACTGCCTGGCGCAATGGATGGAATGTACACCTTTTTAGCGTCGATCATTCCGGGCTTAGAGGTCACGCCCACGTCTATTGGCCCCCAATACTCTTTACCCAAAGACACCTCTGGCCAGCCGTAATTGCCGCCCTTCTCTATCAAGTTCAGCTCATCACCGCCGCGTGGCCCATGCTCGCTCGCCCACAGCAGCCCTTGGCGCACCGCCAATCCTTGCGGATTACGATGACCATAACTCCATATTTCGGGCAAGGCATCACTGCGGCCAACAAAGGGATTGTCTTGCGGCACACGCCCATCACGATGCAGCCGCATAATAGTCCCTGCATGGGTCGTGAGATCTTGGCCGTTAGCTCGATGCCCACGGTCACCTACACCGAAAAACACATAATCATCAATAAAGGCGATACGGCTGCCAAAATGTTGGCCGTCAGCACTTGCCGACTGGGTGAGCAATACTGTTTGCCAATCCTGCAGTGCCGATAAAGACGCATCTAACTTAGCCCGTCCTAGCGCTGTTGCACCCAAACCCTTTTTGCCGTGTTTTTCAACAGGCGCAACATAGGTAAAGTAAATCCAACCCGTCTGCTGATCACCCTGTTTATAGTCCGCAGGCACAGCGACATCCAGCAAACCTCCTTGACCCATAACCACCACCTGCGGCGCACCGCTCACAGATGTTTGCGCCCCAGACCCCATATCAAACAGCACTAAGCTTCCGCCCTTTTGGGTAATCAATAGATGCTTATCTGACACCTGCGCCATCCCCCAAGGCTGACTCAATCCCTGCGCCATTAAAACAGCCTTGGGCGACACCTCTGCACTCACGTTCATAGCAAAAAGAGGCAAGAGCATGAGTAACATCAAACAGGTTCTGTTGATAAAAAACATTGGCAAACCTTGTGTGGGCTTAAGAAAACTATGGATGCAGACACGCTAAACTTTTGCCAATAAACCCAAGCTTTTGCTGAGCCTCTGCAATTTTCTTATCTGATGGGGCTGCGAATTCAAACTCTGACATTCATTTTAACCTTTCTATTTACAATTAATGATAAGGCATGACTCGCGCAGAGTTCGACTTAAATCTGCTCATCCTTTTAGCCTTATATTTCATTCGCTTTACGGTAGGTGCCTTGGTAATCAAATATCCGTTCTTGCACCTGCCAGTAGTGCTTGGTCTTGCGTGCAATCACAAAATCTGGGGCGGGTAATAAGGCTTGCATGGCAAGCACGTCTGCAATCTTGCTGAATTGTTGCGGCGCTTGTCCATTGGCTAAGCGTCGGCCAAATAGTTTATTGAAAACTGTACGCTGGGCCGGTTTGCTGAAATCAAAGGACTCGCTGAGCTCCTCCCCCTCTTCAGCGTGATAGGTGACTTTCAGTGTGTTCGCGTTATGGCTATCGGCTTTTCCTTTATGGGCGCTTAGGGTGATCCCCGCACAACGAATGACCATGGCATCTTTGAGTTTCAGCGCATCTTTTAGCTGATCATCAGGATCAATAATGGCTTTTTTGCACTGATGGCAATGACGCGCGGCGATATCATTCTCACTGCCGCAGTGCAGGCATTCTTTGAAACGAAAGCGGTAATCGCACTGCTCAGGGCGTTGGTCGTGCGCTGCTGTCTCTTCGTCTTCATCCCACTCCAGCAGCCCATGACAACGGCGACCGTAATGCTCAGTCACCTGCCCTGCACCGTCAGTTTTACCCCAAAAAATATTAGCAAAACCACAATCTGGGCAGAGTACTTGCACCGGCTCACTGTCAGGGTTGGGTTTCTTCTCACCCACTTCAGGGTGATACAAATTGACAGCGTTGCCGGCGTAATCAATCACCAAACAATCTTTTTTACCTTCATCCAGACGCAGACCGCGGCCTACAATCTGCTGGTACAGGCTGACCGACTGGGTCGGGCGCAGAATAGCGATAAAGTCCACATGTGGCGCATCAAAGCCGGTGGTGAGTACTGAGACGTTCACCAGATACTTTAATTGCCGTTGCTTAAAACGCTGAATCAATTCATCACGTTCACGCTGATCGGTCGCGCCGGTAATCAAGGCGGTCTGCTCTGGCGGCAAATAGTCGGTGATTTCCTTGGCGTGATCAACGGTGGCGGCAAAGATCATCACCGCCTGCCGCTTCACCGCCAGCTGCATGACTTGTTCAATAATGGCACGAGTGACCCTTTGATGTTTACCCAGCAGCGCATTCACATCTTTTTCTGCATACTCGCCAAAGCGGTTCTGCGCCAGCGTTGAGAAATCATATTGCGCCACCGCCGCATCAATCAACTCAGGCTTAGTGAGATAGCCTCGACTGATCATATAGATCAGCGGTAGCTCATAAATGCAGTGCACAAAAGGCTTATCCTCTTCGCTACGGACAAAGCCTCGATAGTGATAGCGATAAATCCAACCCATACCTAAACGATACGGCGTAGCAGTCAGCCCGAGCACTTTCAGGCCTTTATTTTGTTGGCGTAGCTGCTCAATAATCCGCTGATACTGACTGTTTTCGTCACCACTGATGCGGTGACATTCATCGATAATGATCAATGAATATTCATCTTTGAACTGCTCAAGATTGGCCGCCACCGATTGCACACTGGCAAAGGTCACTTGAAACTGACTTTCCTTACGGCTTAACCCCGCAGAAAAAATACCACCCAGCACACCATAGCTCTGGTACTTGGCGTGGTTCTGCTCAACCAGCTCTTTAACGTGGGTTAGCACCAGTATTTTACGCCGAGCCAGACGCGCCAATTCGGCAATCACCAGACTTTTACCGGCACCGGTCGGCAACACAATCACCGCCGACGCATCGGATTTGCGAAAGTGTTTTAAAGTGGCATCCACCGCTTCCTGCTGATAAGGCCGCAGCTTAAAAGGTGCATTCATTTGGCAGGGCTTAATCGTGATCAGGATTAAAAACGCTCATACTAGCAAATACCACTGCGCTTACCTGCTACCCTGTGAATAAATCTGTTGCGGCTTTTTGCTTGACTGCAATAGCTAAGGTTTCTGCGTGCTTGTTAGGAGTGTTTCCAGCGTATGAATGAAAATATCAAAACCCAAGGCCCTGCCGTCCCTGAAGAACAACTGATCGATGTGTATCGATCCAATCAGGATCAGGCCTCACCTTGGTTGGTGATCAGCGATCAAGTGATGGGAGGCGTGTCCACTGCAGCACTGCGCAAAGACCAGCGCCAGAATTCGAACTGTAGCTGCTTAGTGGGCCGCACCAGTTTGGATAATAACGGCGGATTCGTACAGATGCGGCTTAATATCGAGCCAAGTTGCTTGCGCCCTGACTATCGCGGCGTATTTATTGAGCTGTACGGCAGCGCACATGACTATAACTTGCACGTCAAAACCAATCAGCTGACTCGGCCTTGGCAATCCTATCGCTGCACCTTAGCGGTGCAGCCGCAATGGACTCGTTTTATCGTGCCCTACGAACAACTAAACGCTCACCGCACCGACACTGAACTGCAGTGCGCAGCTATCAGAAGCGTTGCCGTGGTGGCCATTGGTCAGGCGTTTGATGTTGATGTCTGTGTGCGGCGCTTCGGCTTTTTTATATAAAACCGGATGGTATTCAGAACACCCTGTCCCGGCTTTCCTGTGGTTGGATCACTGCAGTCGAGCATAATCACCTGAGCTTATCTGAGCGTGCGACTCTTCTTACCGATCAACCGCAGGCGTTATAAAGAGTAGCGCTCAAGCACCCTGTATACCGAGCCGACAGGACCTGGCTGACTTTCAAAGAGTACAAACTCATCCACCTGAAACGATCCGAACATCGTTTCCCTGTACTCGGTCAGCAAGTGCTCAACTGAGTCAGGCTGGCGATTGAATCGGGCTAGAGTGAGATGGGGACGAAATGTACGACGCTCTGTTTGTATTCCGAGGCGCTCTACTTGGTTTTTAATCGCGCTATGCAGGCCAATAACGGGCGCTTCTGACTCAACGCCCGCCCAAAGATGCTTAGGGGCACGCGGCTGACCGAAACAGCCCAGACCGACAATATTCAGCTCAAAAGCAGCCAAAGAAATATCACGTGCAGCTTCACGCGCCGCTAATAAAAGCGCTTCTTCTATATTGCCTAGAAACAACAAAGTCAGGTGCATCTGCTCAACACTTTGCCAACTGGCACCTGTCACCTCTGCCCTGACCTGCAATAGACGGTCTTTAATCTCAGCGGGAATCTCCAGTCCGAAGAATACTCTGCGCATGCTTTTACTCCGCAAAACTCATCTAGACATCATGCAAATATCGATTTTGAGAAGCTTTTTCATGCAAAAATATCACTCTCGAATTAAGGCGCATCTACCGCAAGCCACTGGACTAGTTCGCTAGAGCTCTTCAGTGCATACTGCCTTTTGATCAGCCTTCCAGACGGATCGAAGAGTAAAAGCTCTGCTGGGCTGGCACGGTGTTCAGCGATCAACTGGTCGCCCTCTGGGGTGCTAAGTTGGGCAATAAGAAAGAAAGCTTGGTCGCTAAGCTGATCGCGAGCTTTATTCATTTCTTCTGTCTGGGTCACGCTAACGCCAAGGTTTGGATCGTAGACAAACACCAAGGCCGGCTTGCCGGTGCCTATTTGTTCGTGGGTCCCCTTAAAACCTTTAGGCATTGCCGTTAATAGAAGCCCTAGAACTATCAATATGGATGTGATGACAGCGATTAAAACCCAAGGCTTTCGGCGAGTGGTGCTGGAGTTATATTTTTCGTTGATAACAAAATCCTCTTTTTATTTTGAAACTTTAAGGCTCTACATGCATGTCAGCTGGATCTGACTGTTAGAGCTGATTTCTTTTAACTACGGGTGCGCCCAGCTTCCTTCCAATACTGCTGAGCTGTTTGCAGTACCACCTCTGGTGCGACATCCACCGATACGGGAATATTGACATCGAGCCCCATGCTTATGCGTTGTAAGAAGTTATTATTCAAACGCTCACGCAAAGAACCTTGGCGCAGACTAATACGTAGATGTGGTGCTAGCCTTTCATCGGTGTAAAAAAGATCCATGCTAGCAACATCATTCCAAGGAACTAAATCTATACCATATTGCGCTTTCATTTTACTGCAGCATATTCCTAAGCGGTTGATGACTATTTTCTGCGGCCAGCTTCTGGAACTTATTTTCGAAAGCCAGAAGCCCAGCAATAAAAAGATAACGAATGCCACAGTAAAAATAATTCTTATCTCTACCGGCTCAGACTTTAAATAAAACAGCTGCACGAGAATAAAAAAACCACCGAAAATAAGAGCTGCTTGTTTAACACTGACTCCGCGATGATTGGGCAAAAACACTATTTCGTCTTGCATTATGAAACCCTAAGCATCAAGAAAACTGAGAAATGCAATTTAAAAGTAAAGGATTCAACTTTGATTTGCCTTAACGCTGCGCTCTACGGCAAGCTTGAAGCGCAGCGGAAAACTTGTCTAGCAGCAACGCCTTGTTAAATTATTACCGCTCACCTTCCAAGCTATGCCAAACTCGGAAAATAATGATGGCACTGGCATGAACTGAATATCGAACGATGTATTTTCCGAAAATCATATCTCGAACAGAGTCAGGTACCGGTGCCATTGCAACGGGTGTGCCCATTTTGGGGAAGTCTGGAAGTAATTCGATTTTGCCAACTAGCTCGGAGGCAATTCGAGTTGCCGCAGTCGGGTTGTGCACCGCAATGAACTCCCTGAGGCGTTTCAAATCATCAATGGCTTCATCCGTGTAAACCAGTTTCACTTACCCGACCTCGGTGCATCCTGCTCGTTTTCTGTTCCCCAGCTCTTAAGCCAGCCGTGAACCTCGCTAGCATCCACTACCTTACCTTGGGCAGCAGATTCCATTGCCCGCAGCGTTTGTTCCCAGCGCTCTTGCTCAAGCTGCTGCTTTGCTATGTATTCCGACAATGCCTGGTTGATTACCCACCCTTTACTTCGGTTTAACCTGCTGGCGATTTGTTCCAAGTGCTGCTCAACTTCTGCCTGAAGGCGAACTGTAGTGACGCTCATGGCTATACCCTCGAATTCTGAAACTACAACGTATTACATCATAGTTTGCGAGGTGCGGCAAAAATTTAACGCCAAAATAAGCGGCTGTAAGCCGTCGCGCTTGATTGCCTTGTTATGACCAGAAACCTATTCATGGCACAAGCTCGTAGTCATTACCGAATTCTTTTGTTTTGAACAGACGGAACTGCACATTACGGAGATCCAGGTATGGAAAACGGCTGGCATACTCTGCGACCTGAGCATCGAATGCCTCCTTGCCGTCTGAGTGATACCGCCACAGCGTTGGGCCGTAGGCACAATCCAGATAAAAGTTACCTATGAAAACTGCCTCACCTGGCTTGACTGTGAATGTTCCTCCAGCTGGTTTTCCGCCAGAGTAAAGTTTGTCTCGCTGGGCTGTAAGAAAGCCTACATCAGAAACAGAGCGCGCCACTTTGATGCTGAAAGCGCTGATGGCGTACTCTCCGGGCTCTAGCGAGTATGCATAGTTTATAAACACAGGATCAACAGCCAAGCGAGAAGGACTATGCAGAACAAGGGCCGGCGGAGTCTCATTGCTAATTGGACTTATTGGCAGCTTATCGAATGCCAAGCTAATAAGTTGGGCGTTTTCATAACTGCCGCAGCCCCACCAGCGGCCCCAGTTTACATCTAGTAGGACAATACCATTTGTTGCTTTGGTATTGAGATAGGACTCTTCTGTCACGATATTTGAAGCTTCAAATTTGATCGGCTGCGTGACACCTGCGCATGCTGACAACGCGATAGAAATTGCAATTAAAATATACTTCTTGATGATCATTCCTCGATGCCTGTGGGGCATAACAGTTTATTAGTAGGCATGCCCGTTTTGCTGCTTGGGTTTACTTTCTTTAAATTAATGTAGTGCATGAATAATAGAGCCTTTATCACTAAAAGCAAGATGATGTCAGCAGCAATTCGAGCATGCCGTCTATCTTGCTAATAACATGCACACTATCCTGCTGAGCAAGCTTGTAACCTCTTGTTTTTATTATCTTTAAATTAAAAAAACGAGTAAATAAGCATCTCTTAACTTTGAAACGAGCACACTTTTAAAGTTAAGCCAAAATAGACTGCATGGATGACCAGCCAGCCCAGCGTGCCACCTTGCAGAAACAGCCTGCAATTCTCGTGCAGAGCATAATTTGTACAAAGACGACCAGCGCCCAAACCCAACAGGCAAATAACGCGCAGCCCTTTCGAGTTTGCGCGTTATTTTGTGCCTCCATGTATCTTAACTTATTGAGCCTTGCAACTTAGGCCGCTGCTTTTTTGTATTCTTCACGCAACTGTTTAGCTGCTTTTACCATGTGTTCCAGCGCCGCTTTGGTTTCTGGCCAGGCGCGGGTTTTTAGGCCGCAATCTGGATTGACCCAGAGCTGCTCAACCGGAATACGTTTGGCCGCTTTACGCAGCAAGTTGGCCATTTCCTCGCTGTCCGGCACCCGTGGTGAGTGAATGTCGTACACGCCTGGGCCAATATCATTTGGATAATGAAAGGTTTCAAAGGCTTCCAGTAACTCCATTTGCGAGCGTGAAGTCTCAATGGTGATTACATCCGCATCCATCGCAGCGATGGAGTCGATCACATCATTAAATTCGCTGTAGCACATGTGCGTATGAATCTGGGTTTCGTCACGCACGCCGCTGGCGGTAAGGCGGAAGGACTCAGTCGCCCAATCCAAGTAGTGCTGCCACTCGGCTTTACGCAGCGGCAAGCCTTCGCGAAACGCAGCTTCATCGATCTGAATGATTTTGATCCCAGCGGCTTCCAAGTCCACCACTTCATCACGTATCACCAGCGCCAATTGACGTGCTTGCTGCTCACGTGACACGTCTTCACGCGGGAACGACCACATCAGCATGGTCACCGGGCCGGTCAGCATGCCTTTCACAACCTTATTGGTCTGCTGCTGGGCGTACTCAATCCACTCAACGGTCATGGCTTGCGGGCGGGTTAAATCACCGAAGATCACCGCTGGTTTCACACAACGCGAACCGTAGCTTTGCACCCAACCAAAGCGGGTGAACAGGTAGCCGTCCAGTTGCTCAGCAAAGTACTCCACCATGTCATTACGCTCAGCTTCACCGTGCACTAACACGTCGAGATCCAACTCTTCCTGCACCTGAACAGCGTGCTGGATTTCCGTCTGCATGGCTTGTTTGTAATCGGCTTCACTGAGTTTTCCTTGGCGGAACGCTAAACGTGCAGCGCGGATGTCTGCAGTCTGCGGGAATGAACCAATGCTGGTGGTTGGGAACAGTGGCAAGTCTAAACGCTCACGCTGCAACTTAATGCGCTCGGCAAACACAGATTTACGCTGACTGTGCGCTGGTGTCACTGCAGCTAAACGGGCCTGCACTTCTGGCTTGTGAATACGTGGCGAGTTGGCGCGGCTCTCTTGCACCTTGCGACTCTCTGCCAGTGCCGCTGTAACCTTGGCACTGTCTGGATTATTTAACGCTTCAGCCAAGATCGCCACTTCTGCCGTTTTTTGCACGGCAAAGGCCAGCCAGCTTTTCAGTTCTTCATCCAGTTGATCTTCGCGCTCTAAATCCACCGGACTATGCAGTAATGAGCAAGACGGCGCCACCCATAAACGATCACCTAAACGCTCGTGTGCATGTTTAAGGGTGTCTAATACCTTCTCAAGATCACAGCGCCAGACGTTACGACCATTGACCACGCCCAGTGATAGCACTTTGTAGGCCGGTAGGCGGTCCAGAATGGTTGGATACTGTTCTGGTGCGCGCACCAGATCAATGTGCAAACCATCCACCGGCAAGCCTGCCGCTAAACCAAGGTTGTCTTCTAAGCCTGCAAAGTACGTAGCAACCAGCTTCTTAAGCGGCTCTCTTTGCAATAAGTTATAGGCACGTTCAAAGGCGTTTTTCCATTCTTGTGGCAAATCGAGGCTTAAAATCGGCTCATCAATTTGCACCCATTCCACACCCTGTGCTGCCAAGCGTTGAAAAATTTCACCGTAGATTGGCAGTAGTTTTTCCAGCAAATCGAGCTTATTAAACGCTTCGCCTTTCACCTTACCCAGCCACAACCACGTCAGTGGACCAATCACCACCGGCTTAACGCTGTGACCCAACGCCAATGCTTCGTCCACCTCTTCAAATAACTGCTCCCAGCTCAGTGAAAACTCCAGGTCTGCAGTCAGCTCAGGGACTAAATAGTGGTAGTTAGTGTCGAACCACTTGGTCATTTCTTGGGCATGCGCACCGCCACAACAACTGCTTTCGACAACACCACGGCCCATGGCAAATAGAGTATCTAACGTTGGTTTTGCCCCTGCTTTAGCAAAACGCTCTGGCACCACACCGAAGGTCAGTGAGTGGGTCAACACTTGGTCATACCACGCAAAATCACCAACAGGCAGCAAATCAATACCAGCATCTTTCTGCAGCTGCCAATGTTGAGCGCGCAACTCCCGGCCCACTTGACGCAGGTTGTCTTCAGTGATGTCACCTTTCCAGTAGGCTTCAACGGCTTTTTTTAATTCACGATCACCGCCAATACGGGGGAAACCTAAGTTATGTGCTACGGCCACGGGTGTTCTCCTTTAAAATGAATGGCGCTATTGTCTTCATCTGGCCATAATGAGACAAACTCAAAATATTACTGATCATCAACAGTTTTTCTCATATTGAGATTTAATTGATAGCTTAAGGATTTTTTCATGCTGGACATCCGCCATTTAAAAACACTGGCCGCCTTGCGTGATGCAGGCAGTTTAGTGGATGCTGCCGAGCGCCTGCATCTCACCCAGTCGGCCTTATCGCACCAGTTTAAAGAGATGGAAGACCGTCTTGATATGCCATTGTTTGTACGCAAAACCAAACCGGTGCGCTTTACCAGTGCCGGATTACGTTTGCTCAGGTTGGCCGATGAGGTGTTACCGCTGATGCGCAGTGCAGAGCGGGATATTGCCCGCCTGCAAGGTGGTTCAGCGGGTCGTTTGCATATGGCCATTGAGTGCCACAGCTGCTTTCAGTGGCTGATGCCGACCATTGATCAGTTTCGTGATGCCTGGCCGGAAGTGGAGTTGGATTTAGCCTCAGGCTTTTCTTTTGCACCGCTGCCCGCGCTGGCGCGTGGTGACTTAGATTTAGTGGTGACGGCTGATCCGATTGAACTGACCGGTATCAGCTACATTCCCTTGTTCGCCTATGAAGCCTTACTCGCCGTGGCAAAGCAGCACCCGCTGGCGCAGAAAGCCTATATTGAGCCCGAAGATTTACGTGAAGAAACACTGATCATCTACCCTGTCGAGCATGACCGCTTAGATATTTTCAATCACTTTCTAGAGCCTGCCGATATTGAACCGGCACAAGTACGCACATCTGAGCTAACGGTGATGATGATGCAGTTGGTGGCCAGCGGCCGAGGTGTGTGCTGCTTACCGAACTGGGCAATGCATGAATACAGCTCAAAAGGCTATGTCAGCGCCCGTCGTTTAGGTGAGGAAGGTTTGTTTTCAACGCTGTATGCAGCAGTGCGTACCGACATGCTCGACGCTGCCTTTATGAAAGACTTCTTGCTGACTGCGAAAGACACGTCCTTTGCCACGCTCGCTGGAGTCAGCGCAGTAAAAGAGTAATGCTAGATAACCATGCTTAGCCAAGCAAAATAATAGCCCAGACCGCTGCAATCATTATCATGCCGACCATCTGCGCAGCACTGCCCATATCTTTGGCATTTTTAGACAGCGGATGACGCTCTAAAGAAATTCGATCAATCGTTGCTTCAATAGCTGAGTTAAACAGTTCGATAATTAGCGACAGCAAGCACACTGCGACCATCAGCGCATGCTCACTACGAGTGACCGGCAAGAAAAAACTGGTGGGAATTAAGATGATATTGAGCAATAGCAGCTGACGAAAAGCGGCTTCACCAACAAAGGCGACGCGCAAACCAGCCAACGAATAGCCGGCAGCATGAATGATACGGCGTACACCCGAACGGCCTTTAAATGGCGACATAAATACCTTGATGACGAGATCAAGCAACAAAGGTTTCAGCAGCATGGCGTCCTTGCCAACATCACACTAGCAGATAGAGCGCTTTACTCGCTCTGTGGAATCGATTCCATCTGCTGCAATAGCAATGCAGCTTGAGTACGGGTACGCACATTGAGCTTACGGAAGATTGCCGTTACATGCGCTTTAACCGTTGCTTCAGACACATTTAAGTCGTAGGCAATTTGTTTGTTGAGCAAGCCATCACAAACCATGGTCAGAACACGAAACTGTTGCGGAGTTAAGCTGGCCAAACCTGCGCTAGCCGCTTTTTCTTCAGCGGTAACTGCAGCTGTAGCGGCCGTTTGTGCCGGCCACCAGACATCACCATCAAGCACCACTTGTACTGCTTTTTGAATATCTTCCAGAGCGCTGGATTTCGGGATAAAACCGCTGGCACCAAACTCACGTGAACGTGCCATGATCATTGATTCTTCTTGCGCTGAAATCATCACCACTGGAATCTGTGGATATTGCCCACGCAATAACACCAGCCCAGAAAAGCCATGGGCGCCTGGCATATTTAAATCCAGTAGCACCAAATCCCAATCTGATTTTTCTTGCAGGTTCGTTTCTAATTCCGCAATATTTTCAGCTTCAACTAAACGCACATTATTGCCCAAACTAAGTGTTAGGGCTTGACGCAGCGCACTGCGAAATAAAGGGTGATCGTCTGCAATCAATATTTCATAGGCAGCCATTATTTAGGATCCTGTGTCTTGAATATAGTGGCGCTGTGCGACTTGCTGATCCATGGATGAACGGTCACATAAAAAACCATAAAATTCCGCCCTCACGTCTACGCAAGCACTCACAAGCAGCATGTTCTGATGAGTTTTGTCTTACAAATTAGGACTATAGTACATAAAACCTAGCCAAAGGTCTTATGTTGATCACAAAATTCCGAATTTACCCGAAAATACAGCGCAAACCCATTAGTATCGAATAAAATGCTTGCGATAATATTGCAATTCAGCAATTGAATCTTGAATATCAGCCAGCGCTAAATGTACTTCGCCTTTTTTAAAACCATCACGAATCTCCGGTGCCCAGCGTGCTGCTAACTCCTTGACCGTTGAGACATCGAGATTACGGTAATGAAAATAAGCTTCTAACTTGGGCATATGGCGGTGCAAAAAACGACGATCTTGGCAAATACTGTTACCACACATCGGCGAGGTATTGGCTGGCACCCATTTTTCTAAGAAGGCGATGGTCTGTGCCTCACCTTCTGCTTCAGTGATACGGCTGTCACGTACACGCTGGGTTAAGCCGCTACCACCATGCTGGCGAGTATTCCACTCGTCCATGCCAGCCAACACCTCATCTGATTGATGTATTGCCAGCACAGGGCCTTCAGCAAGAATATTAAGCTGACTATCTGTAACAATAGTGGCCATTTCAATGATCAGGTCATTATCGGTATCCAACCCGGTCATTTCTAAGTCGATCCAAATTAAATTTTGTGCACTATACATGGCTCACCTCAGGGTTATTAAGTGTCTTATGCCTGTGAAGCTCTGCTCGTTAGATGCAACGCTTCAACGCATCAATTAATCTTTGATTTTGCTCTTCGGTGCCGATGCTTATGCGTAAAAACTGGTCAATACGTGGTTGTTTAAAATGGCGCACCAATACACCCTGCTCACGTAATTGCGCAGCCAGCTCTTGGCCATCACGGCTGCTATGGCGCGCAAAGACAAAGTTAGCTGCTGAGGGCAACACTTCAAAACCCAATGCAGTCAAGGCTTCAGTCACCCACTCACGGCTAGCAATCACTTTATTGCGCGTATTGTGAAAGTGATCGGCATCCGCAAAAGCGGCTGCTGCGCCAGCAATAGCGGCGCGGTCGAGCGGATAGGAGTTAAAGCTGTTTTTGATGCGCTCTAAGCCTTCAATCAAATCGGGATGACCAACCGCAATACCAACACGCAAGCCTGCTAAAGAGCGTGATTTGGAGAGTGTTTGCGTGACCAGCACGTTGTCGTACTTCTTCACTAGGCTGATTGCAGAATCGCCACCAAAATCAATATAGGCCTCATCCACCAGCACCACTGAGTCGGGGTTGGCTTTTACAATCTGCTCAATCTTATCGAGCTCTAACAAGCAACCGGTTGGCGCATTCGGGTTCGGGAAGATAATCCCACCATTGGGCTGTTGGTAGTCTTCAGCGCAAATTTGAAAGTCATCATCCAGCGGCACTGGCTGTTGCTCAATGCCGTATAAGCCGCAATAGACCGGATAAAAACTGTAGCTGATGTCGGGAAACAGCAAGGGTTTGTCGTGCTGAAACAAGCCATGAAACGCATGCGCCAATACTTCATCGGAGCCATTACCAACAAATACATATTGCGGACCAACCGAATAATAGTCTGCAACTGCCTTCTTAAGAAGATCACAATTAGGGTCGGGGTACAAACGCAAATCATCGCTGATTTGTGCTTGCATCGCAGCAATGGCTTTAGGCGATGGCCCATAGGGATTTTCGTTGGTGTTGAGCTTAATTAAACGCTCAATCTTCGGCTGCTCACCCGGCACATACGGCACTAGGTTTTTAACAAAAGGACTCCAAAACTTACTCACGTATTGCACTCCTAAACTGAGTCAATCGCTGCGCCTAGGCAACGATTTAAATGCTCGATCAGCGCTTACTTTGGCAGCTGATACTCTATCGTTCTAATCGGTTTTAATACGATATTCTGCTGAACGCGCGTGCGCGGTTAACGATTCACCACGGGCGAGTACCGAGGCAACTTTACCCAGTTCTGAGGCACCTGCTGGGCTGCAGTAAATAATCGAGGAACGCTTCTGAAAATCATACACGCCTAACGGCGATGAAAACCGTGCGGTGCCCGAGGTTGGCAACACGTGGTTGGGCCCTGCGCAATAATCACCCAAGGCTTCAGCTGTGTAACGGCCCATAAAGATCGCGCCAGCATGTCGAATCTGCGGCAGTAACTCATCTGGGTTTTCCACCGATAGCTCCAAGTGCTCTGGCGCAATGCGATTGGCCACGTCGATTGCTTGCGCCATATCAGCAACAAGAATTAAAGCACCGCGCTCACGCATTGAAACGCGCGCAATGGCTTCACGCTCTAGGGTTGGCAATAAGCGTTGCATGCTTTGTTCAACACGCTCTAAGAAGTCTGCATCAGGGCTGAGTAAAATTGATTGTGCGTCTTCATCGTGCTCGGCTTGCGAGAACAGATCCATAGCAATCCAATCAGGATCAGTTTTGCCGTCACAGATCACAAGGATCTCGGAAGGACCGGCAATCATATCAATGCCGACTTTACCGAACACGTGGCGCTTGGCGGTGGCAACATAGATATTGCCTGGTCCAACAATTTTATCCACTGGCGGCACGCTTTCTGTGCCGTAAGCCAGTGCTGCCACAGCTTGCGCGCCACCAATGGTAAACACGCGATCAACACCTGCAATCGCAGCAGCAGCCAGCACCAATTCGTTGATTTCTCCACGCGGGGTTGGTACCACCATCACCACTTCAGCAACGCCAGCCACTTTCGCAGGAATGGCATTCATTAAAACCGATGAGGGATACGAGGCTTTACCGCCTGGTACATAAAGACCTGCACGATCGAGCGGCGTGACTTTTTGGCCCAGTACTGTACCGTCAGCTTCGGTATAGCGCCATGAGTCCTGCACTTGATGCTGGTGATACTCGCGTACGCGACGTGCAGCTGTTTCTAACGCTGTGCGTTGCTCAGGCGTGATACGCGTGAGGGCTAATTCAAGGCGCTCGCGCGGCAGAATCAAATCACTCATCTGCGCGACATCTAGGCCATCAAACTGGCGAGTGTAATCGATCAGCGCTGCATCACCGCGGCTGCGAACATTAGCAATGATGTCCAGTACGCGCAGATTAATATCAGCGTCTGACACACTTTCCCAGCTTAACAGTTGATCAAGCTGGCTGTTAAAATCTTCATCTTGGGCATTTAAACGTCGAACAATAGTCGCGGCAGTCATAGCGGGCCTCAATATTAAAAAAGCACTCGGGCGCCATCAGACTAGCAATCCTTCTGCGCGGGCACCCGATCAATTCGGCTATGACGCAGATAGGCGGCGTGCATCAGGGTGCACACCGGTACACTTTACAATCAGTGTCGTGCGCCTACCGCAACACTTAGCGTATCAATCAGCGCTTGAATATCTGCGTGCTTCATTTTCATCGAAGCACGGTTGACGATCAAACGTGAACTGATGTGTGCGATCAACTCTTGCGGCTCTAAACCATTGGCACGCAAGGTATTACCCGTATCCACCACATCAATGATTTTATCAGCAAGCCCGACTAACGGCGCCAGCTCCATCGAGCCGTACAGCTTAATGATATCAACCTGACGACCTTGCTCAGCATAGTAGCGCTTGGCAACATTGACGAACTTGGTGGCCACGCGCAAACGACCGCTTGGCTCTGGTGTATCCACTGGACCGGCAGTCATCAATTTGCATTTAGCAATCTGTAAGTCAAGCGGCTCATATAAACCTTGACCACCATACTCAAGCAATACATCTTTACCGGCTACACCTAAGTCCGCAGCACCCAGCTCTACATAAGTGGGCACATCGGTGGCGCGCACGATCAGCAAACGCACATCATCGCGCGTGGTAGGAATAATCAGCTTGCGGCTTTTTTCTGGATCTTCGGTCGGAACAATACCGGCTTGTTCTAGCAACGGCAGGGTATCGTCTAAGATTCGACCTTTTGACAGTGCAATAGTTAACATAAATCTAGCCCGGAACTCGGCGAATTTTCGCACCAAGGAGCTGCATCTTTTCCTCAATACATTCGTAACCGCGATCAATGTGATAAATGCGGTCAATTAGGGTGTCCCCCTCAGCCATCAGCGCAGCAATCACCAAGCTAGCTGAGGCGCGCAGGTCAGTGGCCATCACTGGCGCGGCTTTAAGCTGCGGGATACCTGTAACAATCGCGGTGTTGCCTTCAATTTGAATTTTCGCACCCATGCGCTGCATTTCTAATGCGTGCATAAAGCGGTTTTCAAAGATGGTTTCAATCACGGTACCTGTGCCTTCAGCCAGCGCATTTAAAGCAATAAACTGCGCTTGCATGTCGGTAGGGAAAGCGGGGTATGGCGCGGTACGTACATTCACTGCCGTAGGACGCTTGCCGTGCATGTTCAGCTCAATCCAATCTTCACCGCTCGTGATTTCTGCACCTGCCTCTTGCAGCTTAGATAGCACAGCCTCAAGAATGGTTGGATCGGTATCTTTTAATTTAACGCGACCACCGGTCACTGCTGCAGCAACTAAATACGTCCCGGTTTCAATACGGTCTGGCATCACTACATAGCGCGCGCCACCGAGCTTTTCCACACCATCAATAATAATAGTGTCGGTCCCCGCCCCTTGAATTTTTGCGCCCATAGCGATTAAGCAATTGGCCAAATCAACAATTTCTGGCTCACGCGCTGCGTTCTCTAGGGTGGTACGGCCTTTGGCTAAGGTTGCCGCCATAAGGATATTTTCAGTGCCGGTCACACTGACAATATCAAAGAAGAAGTTACCGCCGCGTAAGCCGCCCTCAGGCGCTTTAGCTTTAATATAACCATCTTCAACAGTAATTTCGGCACCCAAGGCTTCTAAACCGCGAATGTGTAAATCGACTGGGCGCGAACCAATCGCACAACCACCAGGCAAGGCCACTTCAGCTTGACCAAAGTGTGCCACCATAGGCCCTAACACTAGAATAGAGGCGCGCATGGTCTTTACTAAATCATAGGGCGCAACTAATGTTTTAATGGTGCGCGGATCAATTTCTACGCTGAGTTTTTCATCAATAACGGGCTCAATACCCATACGACCAAACAACTCAATCATCGTGGTGATGTCGTGCAGGTGCGGTAAATTGCACACTGTCACAGGCGCGCTAGCCAATAAAGTTGCTGCAAGAATCGGTAACGCAGCGTTTTTTGCGCCTGAGATACGGATTTCACCGTCTAAGCGGTGACCCCCAGTAATAATTAGCTTATCCATTAGAGTCTCGTTTGGTTGCTTTAAGAGCGTTCGGCCCAAGCCGTGCGAGTATAGAATTTCATCGTCACCGCATGAATACTGCCATTGGCAATCCAATCACTTAACACTGCATTAACTGCTTGCTGACGCTTAAGAGGACCTAACGCCGCTAAATCATCGCAGACAATATTGAGCTGGAAATTGCAGCCTTCGCCTTCTACTTCTACATAAGCATTGGGTAACTTTTCTTCTAACAATTGTTTTACTGCTACAGCTTGCATAATTAACCTCTTTAACAGCAGCCAGCATTTTTTGCGGCCGCTTTATTAGCATTTATTCAATATGTATTGTTTTCAACATCGTGGGGCTTAAGACCGAGAATCTCAGTCAAGCCACATACGTGAGCAATTTTGCGCATATCATCAGGCAATTGAACCAATTCAATTGTTTTCCCGTATTGCTGTCCATCACGCATAAAGGCCAACAGCAAGGCCAAGCCAACACTGCTCGACTTTTCCACTTCAGCGCAATTCAGTTGTATGCTTTTACTGGCACTCTCACGAATCAAAGCCTGACCTTGCTCTCGTAAAAGCGGGCCGCTTTCATGGTCTAAGATGCCTTTAATGTAGACAATACCGGCTGGGTCAAAACTCACACTCGCCTTACTCACGCCCCCTCCTGAGCAGCGCGTGTTTTAGCTACCGTATCAACCCAAGTATCAATGACGCGATCCAAGTCTTGCGCATTACGCTGCATTGCTTCGGCAAATTGATCACGGAACAATTTGCCTAAATTAATTCCATTAATAATCACATTACGCATGCGCCACTGATTATTGATTTTAACCATGGTATAGGACACTGGATAAATCACACCTTTTTGATCTGTGACTTCCATGCGCACTTCGCTGCGATTATCACCTTGAGCTATCTCATTGGGCAATACACGAATGCCCTGATTGTCGTACTCAAGCAATGCATTGCCATAGAACTGCATCAAACTGCGCTTAAAGTTCTCTTGAAAGCGCTGCATCTGTTCTGGCGTGGCGCGACGTGAATAACGCACAGTCATGACGCTTCGAGAAATGCCATCAGCATCAACCACGTCACCTAAGATGTTATCCATCGCATTATAAAAAGCTGTCGGGTCAGCGCGGTACAGCTCTTTATTAGCAGCTAGATCGCCAAGCAGCTCTTGAGTCGTTTGCTCCACCACGGTACGCGCATCCGTTGCTGCGGCGCTCAGCCCGCTAAATGCCAACAGAGCACATAAAAACCCATAACGTAACTTTGCCAACATAACAATTATTCCTGATTAACTGTGTTCATTAGAAACTTACCAATCAACTCTTCAAGTACCAAAGAGGATTGTGTGTCATAAATTATATCGCCGTCGACTAACACATCCTCTTCGCCACCGACGCTAAAGCTAATGTATTTCTCACCTAACAAACCCGCAGTTAAAATGGATGCAGTAGTATCCGTCGGTAAGTTATCTACTCGGCGCTGCACTTCCATTACGACCTTACCCGTATAGGTTTCGGTATCAAAATCTATACTCACCACTTTACCCACAGTCACCCCAGCCATTGTCACTTTAGCACGCGTGGTCAAGCCGGCAATATTGTCAAAATGCGCAGTTAACTTATAGGTGTCGGTACTGCTGGCCATGGTTAAACCACTGACCCTAAGCGCCAATAACAATAACGCGAGAATACCCACCAATAAAAACACGCCTACACTAATCTCTACGGCACGGATTCGCATCAGAAATCTCCAAACATTAAAGCAGTCAAAATAAAGTCCAAACCCAGAACCGCTAACGAGGCATACACCACTGTGCGCGTCGTGGCACGACTGATACCTTCAGAGGTTGGCTCGCAATCATAGCCTTGGAACACTGCTATCCAAGTCACCACAAAGGCAAACACCACACTTTTAATTACACCATTGAGCACATCATCGTAAAAGTCGACACTGTTGATCATATTGCCCCAATATGAGCCGTCATACACGCCCAGCCAATCCACGGCAACCATCGCACCGCCCCAAATGCCGACCACAGAGAAAATCGCTGCCAATAAAGGCATTGAGATAAAGCCAGCCCAAAGGCGTGGTGCAATAATGTACTTGAGCGGATCAACACCAATCATCTCAAGACTCGACAGTTGTTCAGTGGATTTCATATTGCCAATCTCAGCAGTTAAAGCTGACCCGGCACGCCCAGCAAACAGCAGCGCGGTAACCACTGGCCCTAACTCGCGCAGCAAGGTCAAAGCAACCATCTGCCCCACCGCTTGCTCAGAGCCAAAGTCGACCAAAATACTATAGCCCTGTAGCGCCAACACCATGCCAATAAACAGGCCTGAGACAATAATAATCGCTAAGGACAAGACGCCCACTGAATACAATTGTTTTACCAGCAAGTGTAGACCTGTGCCCGCACCGCCACGACCGATTAACACATGCCATAAAAAAATCAGTGATCGCCCCATTGCCTGCACAACATCCAAGCCAGAGCGGCCGAATAATGCAATACGATCCAATAACGACTGACGCGCCATTTAGCGACCCCCTAATAAGTCGTCACGATAGTCAGGCGCTTCAACGTGGAACGGCACCGGACCATCAGGAATACCCTGCATAAACTGACGAATGCGCGGATTATCTGAATTCATCAAATCATCAGGCTGCCCCTGACCCAAGACCTGCCCATCCCCTATGACATACAAATAATCAGAAATACTCGCCGTTTCTGCCAAGTCATGCGAGACCACCACGCTGGTGATACCCAAGGCATCGTTAAGCAAACGAATCAATCGCACGAGTACGCCTTTAGCAATCGGGTCTTGGCCAACAAACGGCTCGTCATACAATAAAATATCCGGATCCAAAGCAATCGCTCGGGCCAAGGCCACGCGGCGCTTCATACCACCTGACAGCTCATCAGGCATTAAATCAATCGCCCCGCGCAAGCCCACAGCTTGCAGCTTCATTAAAACAATGTCACGAATCATTTCATCGGGCAGTTTTGTGTGCACGCGTAATGGAAAGGCGACATTCTCAAACACATTTAGATCGGTAAATAACGCACCACTTTGGAACAAAACGCCAAACTGCTTGCGCATGTCGAACAACGCAGCGCGCGATAGACTTGGTAAGTTTTGGCCATTCACCCAGACTTCACCTTGCTCAGGTTTAAGCTGGGCTGCCATCAGGCGTAACAAGGTCGTTTTACCGCAACCAGACGGGCCCATCACGCCAGTAACTTTGCCTCGCGGAAAATGGATATCGACCTTATCGAAAATCTTCCGTGAGCCACGCCGAAACGTCAGGCCTTTAAGTTCTACGGCGAAAGTATCGTCAGCCGACATGTAAACTCCCGCTAAATAAGATTAATTTGTTGGAACATCAAACATCTATTGATCATCGCGCACACAACAAGCAGCGCAATATAGCATTGTCAGAGCAGACACCCAATAGAGAAAAGAAACTGCCACTCAGAACCGCCTATCTTCTATACAGTGGTTATAAACAACAAAGGCACTTTAAAGTGCCTTTGTTGATAGTTACGCACTCAGTTTAGCAATCAATGCTGATGACCGCCCTCACCGTGTACATGGCCATGCGCAACTTCTTCTTCGCTTGCAGCGCGAACATCAACGACCTTAACTTTAAAGTTAAGCTGCTGACCGGCCAATGGGTGGTTGCCATCAATAGTGACTTGCTCACCTTCGATTTCACGGATGGTAACAATCTGCATACCACCATCGGGAGCAGAGGCATGAAACTGCATACCTACTTCTAGCGCATCAACGCCTTCAAACATTTCACGACCGATATTAGTGATCAGCTCTGCGCTGTACTCACCGTACGCATCCTCGGGCTCGATACTGACGTCTAACTCGTCGCCAACTGCTTTACCCGTTAATGCGTTCTCTAAACCAGCAATAATATTGCCTGCACCATGCAAATAGACCAACGGCTCTGCGCCTTCAGAGCTGTCAATCACTTCACCAGCGTTGTTACTGAGCGTGTAGTCAATGGCGACAACGTGTTGATTGGCGATCAGCATAAAATAAAAACCTTAATAAAATTGAATGAGTGCGAAAGTTTACCTGCACCTGTGACGTAATGCGACTTTAGATTAAATAGACCAATGCTAACTTGACCTGACTCCATCTAGCACATGAAGATTAGGGTAACTTCTAAATGATACGGTCACTGTGCAACGCATTTAGACCGCATCCGACTTTCTATTTATATCAAAAGGATCTTCAATGTCGTCTCGAAATATATTGGTTATCAACAGCGGTAGTTCGTCTATTAAATTTGCACTGGTTAACGAAGACAGTGAAGAATTTCTTATCCAAGGACTTGCAGAACGCTTAGGCAGCAGCGATGCGGTTTTGAACTGGGAACTGGACGGTGAAAAGCATACCACTTTGTTAGACGGCGCTGATCACCTAGCCGCCTTTGCACGCTTATTACCTTTAGTGCAAAAAGCCAGCGACGGTAAATTAACAGGCATCGGTCACCGTGTGGTCCATGGTGGCGCACACTTTACTGAAGCTTCATCGCTAAGCCCCGAAGTGATTGACGTGGTTCGTCGCGCAGCAGTACTCGCTCCATTGCACAACCCTGCCGGATTGATTGGTATTGAAGCGGCTATGGATCTGTACCCTGAGTTACCCCACGTTGCCGTGTTTGATACTGCTTTCCACCAAACCATGCCGCCCCATGCTTATCGTTATGCGGTGCCTGAGCACCTGTACACTGATCACCATGTGCGTCGCTATGGTTTCCACGGCACCAGCCATATGTATGTCAGCCGTAAAGCTGCTGAAATGACTGGCTTGCCGGTAGAAGACAGCTGCTGGCTTACCGCTCACCTTGGTAACGGCTGCTCGACTGCCGCTGTTGTTAACGGCGAAAGCCTAGATACCAGCATGGGTTTAACACCGCTGGAAGGCTTAGTCATGGGCACTCGCAGTGGTGATGTTGATCCAAGCCTACACAATCACCTAGCACGTACGCTAGGTTGGGATGCTCAGCGTGTTGAAACCATGCTGACTAAAGAAAGCGGCCTGTTAGGCCTCTCTGGCTTATCTAATGATATGCGCACCCTGATTGAAGCTCGCGAAAAAGGTGATGAACGCGCCACCCTAGCAATTGAAGTGTTTTGCTACCGCTTAGCCAAGTCCCTGGCCGGTATGGGCTGCGCCCTACCTAAATTAGATGGTCTAATCTTCACCGGCGGTATTGGTGAAAACGCCAGTCTTGTACGCAGTAAGACTCTAGATTACATGCGCTTACTCAACTTCAAACTTGACGATGCAGCAAACTTGAAGTGTATTCGTGGGCAAGGCGGCATTATCAGTGCTGACAATCACCCGCGTGTACTGGTTATTCCGACCAACGAAGAACGTCAAATTGCTGTTGAAACACTGGCTTTGATCGACGCTAACGCTTAATACAGGACGCCCGCTTCATGCATACTTTTTTACTTGCCCCAACCGGGTTCGGTGTTGGTTTATCCTCAATCAGCTTGGGCGTTGTCCAAGCTTTATTGCGCTCAGGCCTGAAAGTTGGTTTTTTCAAACCCATTGCGCAGCCACACCCTGACGATACTGGCCCAGAGCGCTCAAGCGCACTGATGCAAGCCACCCACGGTATTAGCCAACCCAAAGCACTGTCTTTAGCTTATGTTGAGCGCATGATTGGCAATGGCCAGCTCGATGAGTTGATGGAAGAAATCGTCAGCATGCATCAACAGATTCAGGCTGAATACGACATCATTATCGTTGAAGGTATGACGCCATCACGTCAGGCTAACTACGCTGAGCGGATCAACGCCTATCTCGCTAAGACTTTAGACGCTGAAGTTATTCTTGTCAGCGCACCCAGCAGCGGTGACCTCAACGAGCTGTCAGACCGCATTGAAATGCAAGCTCAGCTGTTTGGTGGCACTAAAGACCCTAAAGTTCTTGGCGTCATTATCAACAAAGTCGAAGATGCACCGCTTGCAGGCTTTGTTGAGCGCCTAAAAAGCCACCTACCGGCATTGCGCAAAGGTGATTTGCACCTTATTGGCTGCATTGCTAAGAACGATGAGCTCAACAATGCGCGCACCAGCGACTTTGCTGAGCTGATAAAAGCCAAAGTGCACAACGCCGGTGATATTACAAAACGTCGCGTACAGAAAGTCATTTTATGCTCGCGCACTGTGGCCAACATTGTGCCTTTGTTGCAACCAGGCGTATTAGTGGTATGCCCTGGCGACCGTGACGATATTATTTTGGCCACCAGCTTGGCCGAAATGAACGGCGTACTGCTGGCTGGCTTACTGTTAACCGGCGACCTAACACCCAACCCGGTCATTATGGATATTGGTGAACGTGCACTGCAAGGCGCTTTACCAGTGATGAGCGTGCCAACGGGCTCATACGATACCGCTTATAACTTGACGCGCTTATACAAAGGCATCCCGATCAGTGATACACAGCGCGCCAAAGCCGTCACTGACTACATTGCCGGCTACTTGGATCAAGACTGGCTAGCAGCGCGTTGCGAAACCACGCGCGAGCTGTTGTTGTCACCGCCTGCATTCCGCCATCAGCTGGTTAAGCGCGCACAAGCTGCTAATAAGCGTATTGTTCTGCCCGAAGGCAATGAGCCACGCACCATTCAAGCAGCGGCTATTTGTCAAAAACGCGGCATTGCTCGCTGCGTACTGCTCGCCAAACCTGAAGAAGTGCATGCCATCGCCAAAGCGCAAGGCATTGAGCTGCCAGCTGACCTAGAAATCATTGATCCCGCATCCATCCGTCAGCGCTTTATTGCACCGATGGTTGAACTGCGCAAAAGCAAAGGTTTGACACCACAATTAGCAGCTGTGCAATTGGAAGACACTGTTGTCTTAGCCACGATGATGCTGGCTGAAGACGAAGTGGACGGTTTGGTATCTGGCGCGGTACACACCACTGC
Organism: Pseudomonas sp. C27(2019); assembly: GCF_008807395.1. GTDB lineage: Bacteria > Pseudomonadota > Gammaproteobacteria > Pseudomonadales > Pseudomonadaceae > Denitrificimonas. Next base: position 406,555 of record NZ_CP043320.1, on the reverse strand, counting down.
CAGCACCATCCGCCCTGCTTTGCAGCTGCTCAAAACTGCACCGGGCTACAATTTGGTGTCATCCGTATTCTTTATGCTGCTGCCTGATCAAGTATTGGTCTATGGTGACTGCGCAGTGAACCCTGATCCGGATGCAACTCAACTGGCTGAAATCGCACTGCAAAGTGCCGAATCAGCGCAGGCCTTTGGTATTGACCCTAGGGTTGCGATGATCAGCTACTCAACCGGTGACTCTGGCACCGGTGCTGAAGTTGAAAAGGTGCGCGAAGCCACGCGCATTGCACGTGAAATCAAACCCGAACTGGCCATTGACGGCCCACTGCAATATGACGCAGCCAGTATCGAAAGTGTTGGTCGCTCAAAGGCACCAGACAGCTTGGTTGCTGGTCGTGCTACCGTGTTTATCTTCCCCGATTTGAACACCGGTAATACCACGTACAAAGCTGTACAGCGCAGCGCTAACGTGATCAGCGTTGGCCCAATGCTGCAAGGCCTGCGCAAGCCGGTAAACGATCTGTCACGCGGTGCTTTGGTTGACGATATCGTCTTCACCATTGCCCTGACTGCGATCCAAGCGGCGAACATGCCTAAGTAACACCGATATTTAGAGTCACTGCCGCAGCTTTCGCAGTGACTCTAAAGTCTCACGCAGTACTTGCACTCCTACGCAGAAACGATAACCATAACCATAAAACAGCATCTATTTCTGCTGCGCTCAGCGCATTATTCTAAGGTATTGCTTCTATGTTGCATGGTTTCCCTCCTTTATTTAGAGGCATACTTGCTTCGTTATTACTGGCGCTAAATACACTGTTTTGGTGCTGGCCACTATTTTTCTTCGCAGTCCTAAAACTAATTTTGCCATTCGCGCCCATGCAACGCAGCCTGCGCTTTGCTATGCACTGGATTGCTGAATCTTGGATTTCGGTAAATTCATTTTGGATGCGCCTGGTGCAACCGATTAAATGGGACGTTAAAGGCCTAGAAAAGCTCGATATGACCCATTCTTGGCTGGTAACCAGCAACCACCAAAGCTGGGTGGATATCTTGGTACTGCAGTACCAGTTCAACCGTCGCCTACCCTTCCTCAAGTTCTTTTTAAAAAAGGAATTGATTTGGGTGCCGGTGATTGGCCTCTGCTGGTGGGCGCTGGAGTTTCCATTTATGAAACGCTACAGCAAAGCCTACCTAGAAAAGCATCCAGAGAAACAAGGGCAAGACCTAGCCACTACGCGCAAAGCCTGTGAACGTTATAAAACCAATCCTGTATCGGTCTTTAACTTTCTCGAAGGCACACGCTTCACCCCTGAAAAACATGACCAGCAGAACTCTCCCTTTACGCATTTACTCAAGCCCAAAGCCGGTGGCATCGCCTTTGTCCTAGATGCTATGGGCGAGCAGCTACACGGCCTGGTCAACGTCACCCTGCATTATCCTGAAGGCCGCCCCAAACTCTGGGACTTACTGAGCGGACAAATCAAGCACATTGTTATGCGTGTAAAGGTCGTGCCGATTCCCAAGCAGTTTATTGGGCAAAGCTATGATCAAGACATGGCCTACCGTGCTGAGTTTCAAGAGTGGGTCAACCAGCTGTGGCTGGAAAAAGACCAACAACACCCACTAGCGGCCTTTTTGCCACCATAGTCGATAACGCGCGACTGTTCGTCTGGCCGTGATGCGCGCTATACTTAATGACTTAAAAAGCACATGCACTGTGCGTTAAGCCTGTTTTAGCGCATCCATTGTTTGCACATCCACACCGAGTCTGCTGGTTAAAAGCACTTGATGTTCCCTTCACTTTAGAGGAGCGTTTCATGACCGTTATTAAGCAAGATGATTTGATCCAAAGCGTTGCCGACGCCTTACAGTTTATTTCTTATTACCACCCGCTCGACTTTATTCAAGCCATGCACGAGGCTTATTTACGTGAAGAGTCTGCATCAGCTAAAGATGCCATCGCGCAAATCCTGATTAACTCACGCATGAGCGCCACTGGCCATCGCCCACTGTGCCAAGACACCGGTATCGTGACTGTATTTGTTCGTGTGGGCATGGATGTACGTTGGGACGGCGCGACCATGAGCCTCGACGAGATGATCAACGAAGGTGTGCGTCAGGCTTATAAATTGCCTGATAACATTCTACGCGCTTCAATTTTGGCAGACCCAGCCGGTGCCCGACGCAACACCAAAGACAACACCCCAGCAGTGATTCATTACTCTATCGTACCGGGTAACACGATTGAGTTTGATGTAGCAGCCAAAGGCGGCGGCTCAGAAAACAAAGCCAAAATGGCCATGCTCAACCCATCTGACTCTATCGTTGACTGGGTGCTGAAAACTGTTCCAGAAATGGGCGCAGGCTGGTGCCCACCGGGCATGCTCGGTATTGGTATTGGCGGCACCGCAGAAAAAGCCGCGGTAATGGCCAAAGAAGTACTGATGGAATCCATTGATATTCACGAACTGCAAGCACGTGGTGCACAAAACCGTGTTGAAGAGCTGCGCTTAGAGCTGTTTGAGAAAGTTAATCAGTTGGGCATTGGTGCGCAAGGCTTAGGCGGCTTAACCACTGTACTTGATGTTAAAATCATGGACTACCCAACCCACGCAGCCTCTTTGCCTGTGTGCATCATTCCAAACTGCGCGGCCACACGTCACGCACACTTTGTACTCGATGGCTCTGGCCCTGCAGTACTCGAAGCGCCTCCTTTGGATGCGTTCCCAGATATCGTTTGGGAGGCGGGTCCTTCAGCGCGTCGCGTTAACCTCGACACTTTAACGCCAGAAGACGTACAAAGCTGGAAGCCAGGCGAAACTGTTTTACTCAACGGTAAAATGCTGACCGGCCGTGACGCTGCACATAAGCGTATGGTTGATATGCTCAACAACGGTGAAGAACTACCGGTTGATCTTAAAGGTCGCTTTATCTACTACGTCGGCCCGGTTGATCCAGTGCGTGAAGAAGTGGTCGGCCCAGCAGGCCCGACAACAGCCACACGTATGGATAAATTCACCCGTCAAATCCTCGAAAGCACAGGCTTACTGGGCATGATTGGTAAATCTGAGCGTGGCCCAATCGCCATTGAAGCCATCAAAGATAACAAAGCAGTGTATTTGATGGCCGTTGGCGGTGCAGCCTACTTGGTTGCGCAAGCCATTAAGAAATCACGCGTAGTGGCCTTTGAAGAACTGGGTATGGAAGCCATTTACGAGTTTGAGGTTAAGGACATGCCTGTGACTGTTGCTGTCGATACCTTAGGTGAATCCGTGCACATCACCGGCCCTGCCGTGTGGAAAAAGAAAATTGCTGACAGCTTAGCGGTTGAGATCTAATTATTCCCTAACCGCTGTGTTAATCTAGCAACCAGGCCGAGACTCAGTTCTCGGCCTTTTTATTTCCCCCCTATGACAGATGCCGAGACCCATATTGCGGTATGCATCCAATATTTAAGTGAGCGTATCGTGGCCAATCGTCGTTACAGCTGCATTGCTTTAAGCAATCCCAAATCACCGACCAATGTCGGCTCAATCATGCGAGCTGCTGGCTGCTATAGCGTCAACAGCGTTTTTTATACCGGCACCCGTTACGATCGCGCTAAAGACTTTATTACTGACACCAAAAAAGTCCATCAAGACGTACCGCTGATCAACATCGATGATTTACGTAAAATCTTGCCGCTGGGTTGCGTCCCCGTAGCGATTGAACTGGTTGAAGGCGCACGCTCTTTGCCCGACTACACCCACCCCGATCGAGCGTTGTATATTTTTGGCCCAGAAGATGGCTCGCTAGATAAAGACATTCGTGACTGGTGTGAAGATGTGGTGTACGTACCAACCAATGGCTGCATGAACTTAGCTGCCACGGTCAATGTGGTGCTCTATGACCGACTAGCTAAAGGTTTAAACACCCGCTCAGGACCATTGTTTAAATAGTAAGCGCCGACATTTTTGAATTGATCAGACTTAAGGGAGAGCACAGCTGCTGCGATTTGCTCAGCTTGATTCTGCCGTGGCCGATGGTGCTTTTTTCTTAAGTTTAGGAAACTTACGCAGACGCCAAGCAGGCCACAGCGCCAGCATAAATGCCAAACCCAACACGATAAAGGTTCGCTCAAAGGCTTGCGTTTCAGCGGCAAAGTCTCCGCCGAGTGACTGATACTGCCAATCCAGAAAAACTGTCAGTAAGTTAATCCCAAATGCGCCACCTAGCTGTCGCACAAAGGTGACTGCACCCGCTCCGTAAGGCAACTCATCAACAGTTAAGCTATTCAGCGAAGCGATGCTCAGCGCTGGCATGATCAAACCAATACCTATACGCCCTATACTCGCAATGATGCACAGCCATAAAAAACCACTGCTGGCTCCCCAAATGCCATACCACACAGAAGAAACAGCAAATAGAAACAAACCAATACACAGCAGCCAAACAATTGCTATTCGGTCACATAACCAGCCACTGGCAAACGAAGCCAAGCCTAATAAGATTCCCGCCGGCAGCAATAAAACCCCAGAATGACCAGCGCTGTAACCTTTAATTGACTGTAAAAACAAAGGAATTAAATAGGTTGAGCCGTACAACCCTAGACCTAACGCTAAGGCCACCCAGCTGGCCCTTCTAAAGGCAGCTAAACGCCATAAACGTAAGGATAAAATAGGCCGATTACTGTTGAGCGTACGCACAAAAAATAAGCGCGCACAGATGACAGTTAATAATGCCAGACTTGTCACATGCCAATCATTCCAAGCATAACGTTGCGCTTCTGAGATTGCACCAAGCCCAGCAAATATCGCCACAGTCAGCAAGATAAATGAGCGCACATCCAAGCGCTTAGCGTTTGCATTACGCTCATCAGGTAACAACCAATGCCCTGCCGCCATTAACACAAAACAAACCGGCAGCGGCAACCAAAACGCTGATGTCCAGCCAAAGTGGTCAACTAAATAGCCGCCTATCGTTGGCCCAATACTGGGAGCAATCATCAAGCCTAAACCGTATACACCTAGCGCAGCACCGCGCCCACCACCGGCGTAGACGCGAAAAATCAATACGGTTGCTAGCGGTTGAATCATCCCAGCACTGGCGCCTTGCAGAATGCGCAACACTATCAACTGCCAGCCTTCGGTGGCTATTAGCGCCGCAATTGAGCACAGTACAAATAAGCCGATACTGACTTGTACCGTCCATCTCGAGCCAAATTTAGCTTGCGCCCAAGCAGCTAATAAAAGCCCCGCTGTCATTGCAGCTAGAAAGCCAGTGGCGAGCCACTGCGCCAGCGGCAGCCCCATCGCAAACTCATCCATAATCGCTGGCAGCGCTACGTTAATACTGGTCGATGACAGCACCATCACCATGCTGCCAAGCATGAGTACGCCTAACAACCAAACACGATAAAGCGCACCAAAGCGTGCATTTAAACTCGCTAGATCACGTTTCATGTGTTTTTTCTAAATTAGCCAACATACGTCGATGAATGTCTTGGCAGTGCTGAATATCTTGTTCGGAAAGGCCGGTAAAAATTTCTTTGCGTAAGGCCGTGGCAATGCACTCAATTTCTTCAATAATGCCCAAGGCCTTATCTGTGAGTGCAATATTTTTAACGCGACGGTCGGCCTGATCAGGCTGGCGCTCAATTAACTGCTGTGTTTCTAGCGCATCTAGCAATCGAGCTAAAGTGGGGTTCTCAACACCGACACTGCTGGCTAACTCACCTTGCGTCGGTAATTTTTTATCACGTGACAGATGTAACAAGACTAACCAACGCGCCTGTGACAAGCCAAGTACCGCTAAACGCCTATCCAACTCAGCGCGCCACGCTCGCGATAAATGCGTCAGCTGCATACCAAAGCGATGCTGTTCATACATGGCTACATAGTCTCCAAGCTAACCATTAGCTGACTAAGTATACCAATAAAAAAGTAAGCGCGTAGATAAGAACCTGCACCTTATGTCGTATGATGCATAAGGTGCAGGCCAATGCATATTACTTAATAACGGTACGCGCAGTATTCAAATAAACAGGGCCCGCTTCTTTGAGGACATCACGGTTGGCAGTTTCTGAAGCAATATGTATTTTCTCAAGTACCTCTGCCAACTCGTCTAAATCAATATTAATTTTCTCTAGCGCATTTTCTAATGTGTAGCTTAACTCGTGGATAGCCGCAAGATCAGCGTCAGTAAGCTCTTCACCCGCCAAAACTTTCTCTAAACGATTATTATATTCAGAGAAATTAACCACTGCCGTATTTAAATCTGGCGCCGCAAGGCCTCTAAAATGACTAGGACGCTCATCATCAGCAACAGCAGCACCAGCGACGACTAAGCTGGCGGTTAAAATTGCACTTTTGATTATGTTTTTCATGACACTTCCTGGGTAGTTATTTGAGTGCGAGCAAATTTACCAGAGCACTCCGCCAATAGCAATCATTATCATTCACATTAAGCACGCTTTATGTTCTTACAGTCGCGCCTGCACATCAGCTAGCCTAGCCACCTTTTTATATAGCGTGCATAATTGCCGTATATAGGCAAAACTCTCATTTTATTATGAGAGCTTGCAGCACAATCAATGAGCCAGTACAGCCTTATTGATTGTGCTCAGTCGAGCAAACTCGTGCAGCAAAATAGCAACAGCTATCAACCACGTGGGCTGTGCAATCGCCTAAAACGATTCCATAATCAGCGCGTCATAACGTCACAGTTCATCTTAAAAGACTATGTTTTTGGGCATTTTAGCCAAGAAATCATAGCCTTAGATCAAAAAGAACTTAAAGATCCCAATAATCCTACTTGTACGCTATATCGACCTGCACGATAATGACGCCCTTACTAACAACGGCCTGTGCCCCTATTCCTTATGAGCGAACTTTTACTTATTTTGGTTAGCGCCATACTGGTGAACAATTTTGTATTGGTTCAGTTTCTAGGCCTATGCCCATTTATGGGCGTCTCAAAAAAAGTTGAAACAGCCATAGGCTTATCACTGGCCACGACATTTGTTCTAACCTTGGCATCCATCTGCAGCTATTTAGTGCAGCACTATATCCTCAAGCCCTTTGATATAGAGTTTCTGCGTACCATCAGCTTTATTTTAGTCATTGCGGTGGTGGTGCAATTCACCGAAATGGTGGTTAATAAAACCAGCCCGATGCTGTACCGCGTGCTCGGTATTTTTTTACCATTGATCACGACCAATTGTATCGTCCTCGGTGTCGCGCTATTAAATGCAAACCGTACTGAATACACATTTATTCAGGCCAGTGTGAACGGTTTTGCTGCAGGCCTTGGTTTTTCTTTGATATTGGTGCTATTTGCCGCCATGCGTGAACGCATTGCTATTGCTGACGTGCCAAAGCCGTTTCAAGGCGCTGCTATTGGCATGCTAACAGCCGGCCTGATGTCGCTTGCATTTATGGGCTTTAGTGGTTTGATCAAGCTATGAGCATGATATTCATCTCTGTCGCAGCACTGGTTGGACTCAGTTTAGTCTTCGGTGCCATATTGGGCTTTGCCGCAGTGCGCTTTCGTGTGGAAGGCAACCCCATTGCAGAGCAAATCAATGCGCTGCTCCCACAAACGCAATGCGGCCAATGCGGTTACCCTGGCTGCAAACCCTATGCAGAAGCCATTGCTGCAGGCGATAAAATCAACAAGTGCCCCCAGGTGGCGAAGCAACAATTCAAGCGCTGGCTGAACTACTTGACGTAGAACCTGAACCACTGGATGCAGTGGAAGGCGAAAAGCCACAAATGGTGGCCTTTATCCGTGAAGATGAGTGCATCGGCTGTACAAAATGTATTCAAGCCTGCCCCGTCGACGCCATCTTAGGTGCTGCTCGGCAGATGCATACAGTAATTGCTAATGAATGCACCGGCTGCGACCTCTGTGTTGAACCCTGTCCCGTCGATTGCATTGATATGATTCCTGTTGCACAAACGTTACAAAGCTGGAAATGGGAACAGCCTTTACCGCCTGGCACTTTAATTGCGACGGATCGGGAGTCTTTGTCATGAACACTTGGCCTATTCACCCGCTGCGCGGTGGCATACATCCGCCGCAACGCAAAACCTTATCCAATCAGCAACCTATACAGCGCGCGCCCCTGCCTAAGCAATTAATCGTACCGCTATTGCAGCATCTTGGCAGCCCGAACGACGCGCATGTAGGTGTGGGTGATCATGTCCTCAAAGGTCAATTAATCGCTGACTCAGCCAACCCAATCAGCGCCCCAGTGCATGCGCCTAGCTCTGGTGTTATTAGTTTTATTGGCCCGCAACCTTACCCGCACACGTCCGGTAAACTCATGGACGCGATCGTCATTGATACCGACGGTTTAGATAAATGGTGCTCGCTGGAGCCACTTGCTGATTTCCATACGGCAAGCGCACCTAAGTTATTGGACAAAATTCGCCAAGCCGGCATCAGTGGCTTAGGTGGTGCCGGTTTCCCAACGGTAATTAAGCTGTCTCCAGCCGCTGATCAGCCAATAAAGACGCTGATTATCAACGGCACAGAGTGCGAACCGTATATCACTGCTGATGATGTTTTAATGCGTGAAAAAGCAGCGCAACTGATGATTGGCATCGATATTTTGGTGCGCATTTTACAACCTGAAAACATACTGATTGCAATTGAAGACAACAAGCCCGAGGCGATTGCTGCAGTACGCGATGCCCTCAACGATCGCAGTTACCATGTTGTGGCTCTGCCGACAATTTACCCATCTGGGGGCGAGCGTCAACTGATTCAAATTCTCACAGGCCAAGAAGTCCCCTCAGCACAAATACCTGCTCAGCTGGGCATCTTGTGTCAAAACGTCGGTACCGTGGTCGCCGTGCATGATGCTGTTATTGAAGGTAAGCCTCTAATTTCGCGAATTACCACGCTCACTGGAGAAGCACTGCACAACCCTATGAATGTTGAGTGCCTCATTGGCACGCCGGTGATCGATCTACTTGAGTTTGCTGGCCTGCAAAAAAACAAAATGAACCGGTTGATTGCTGGCGGCCCAATGATGGGCTTCACCTTGCCATCGCTGCATGCACCCGTAATTAAAACCAGTAACTGCTTGTTGGCTGCTAGCGCTGAAGAGCTGCCCGCGCCCCCGCCGGCCATGCCATGTATTCGCTGTGGTGATTGTGCGCAAGTCTGCCCTGCTAATTTACTGCCGCAGCAGTTGCATTTTTATGCTTTAGGCGAAGATCACACACAACTGCAAGCCCACAATTTATTTGACTGCATTGAATGCGGCGCCTGCGCTTACGTGTGCCCATCTAGCATTCCTCTAGTACAGTATTACCGCTCAGCAAAAGCCGATATTCGTGAGCAGGCTAAAAAGCTTGCCAAAGCCGAGCATGCCAAAGAGCGTTTTGAGTTCCGCCAAGAGCGCTTGCGCCTTGAAGAAGAACGTAAAGAGGCTGAACGCAAAGCGCGCGCTGAGCGTTTAGCTAAGAGTAAAGCCGCACAAGCCAAAAAAGCTGCGCAGGCGCAAGAATCTGATGCCAGCAGCTCAACTGCAACGCCTGAAGATGAAATTAAGCGCCTAAAAATTGCCGCAAGCATGGCACAAGTGGCCTTGCGTAAAGCACAAAAACAGCTTGATACGCACGGCACTGAAGAACTGCAAGCACAGGTTAAGCAATTGGGCGTTAGCGCCGAACAAGCCAAACAGGCCTTAGCGGCAGCCACTGCCACGCCAGCCAAAGCAGCAAGCACACCAGCAGATGATGAACTCAAACGCTTGAAAATTGCATCAAGTATGGCCCGAGTTGCTCTGAGCAAAGCACAAAAGCAGCTGGATACACACGCAACTGAAGAACTGCAAGCGCAAGTTGAGCAATTGCGTGCCAGTGCCGAGCAAGCCAAACACGCTTTAGATGCAGCAACAGCCGCTACTACGAGTGTACCTGCCGTTGCTAAGAAACCTGCGAAAGCAGAACCCAGTGCAGCTGAGCAGGCGCTCAAAAAAGCCAAAATTGACGTAGCCATGAAACGGGCTGCGCTGCGTAAAGCCGAGCGCGCTGAAGCAGACGCAGAAACGTTAACGGCATTGCAAGCTGAACTGAGCCATGCTGAACAAGCATTAGACACACTTACTCAAACCGAAGAAGTTGGCGTATAACGCTCAGCTTTTGTAATATTTTGGAGTACCGATGACTCTGCCCCGTATTACATCACCTCACGCCAAGGGTGCCAATCGCACGCAGCGCGTTATGCTGCTGGTGATGGCCGCTAGCATGCCTGGCATTTTGGCGCTGAGCTATTTCTTTGGCATCGGCCCCCTACTTAATATTGCTTTAGCCTGCGCATTTGCACTGCTCTTTGAAGCCTCTATTCTGGCGTTACGTAAACGCTCGGTCATGTTCTTTCTTAAAGACTGCAGTATTTTGGTGACAGGCTTACTCTTGGCTCTAGCTTTACCGCCCTATTCGCCGTGGTGGCTGATCGCCGTCGCCGTAGGTTTTGCTGTGGTATTTGGCAAGCAACTGTTTGGCGGGCTGGGGCAAAACCCATTTAATCCTGCCATGCTCGGTTACGTCGTGGTGCTGGTGTCCTTCCCTGTCGACATGACCGCATGGCCAGCGGCGCACAGTGTTGATATGGCCGCAGGTATACAGCACGTCTTTTTTGGCCAAGCTTTTCCCGATGCATGGAGTCAGGCCACCGTTCTGGATGCCCTAAAAACCAACACGAGCCTGACGCTTGATGAGTTGTGGGGTGACAACCCAGCCTTTGGTATGTTCGCTGGCTATAGCAGCGAGTGGGTCAACCTGGCTTTTTTACTCGGTGGGTTATTTCTATTGCACAAAAAGCTCTTTAGCTGGCATGCACCGGTCGGCATGCTTGCTGCACTGTTTATTATGAGCTTAATTTTTTGGAATGGCAGCGGCTCAGATTCGAACGGCTCACCACTGTTTCATTTGCTCAGTGGTGCGACCATGTTGGGCGCATTCTTTATTGTCACCGATCCCGTCAGCAGTGCCACCAGCGTGCTGGGCCGCTTGATATTCGGTATGGGCGTGGGCGTGTTGGTTTACATTATCCGCGCGTGGGGCGGCTACCCCGATGGTGTAGCCTTTGCCATCCTGCTGATGAACCTTTGCGCACCGACCATTGATTACTTCACCCGTCCACGCACCTATGGCCACGCAACCGCCAAGCGCGGCTTTAAGGCAGGAGAATAAAATGCTGCCAGAAATCAGTCGTTCAGTGCTTAAAAACAGTTTGGTTTTAGCTTTGTTTGCTGCAGTGACCGTTGCCGTGGTTGCCATCACCCAGCAATCGACCGAGTCACGTATCGCCGAAGCAGAGCGCGAAGCACAAATTCGCACACTTGGCGAAATATTGCCGGCCCACAGCTACGATAATGCGCTACTCGATAATGTCATCTACTTAAACGAGTCATTATTAGGTCATCGCAAAGACACCCCAGCCTACTTGGCAAGTCTAGGCGGCAAACCGGCAGCAGTGATTTTGCAAGCCAATGCACCAGACGGGTATAGCGGCACCATTCAATTATTAGTTGGCATTATGGCTGACGGTACACTCAGCGGTGTGCGTGTTATTCAGCATAGAGAAACACCTGGCTTGGGTGATCGCATTGAGCTGGCGAAAAGCCCGTGGATTAAAAGTTTTGATGGTAAAAGCCTAAACGATCCGCAAGAGCGCGGCTGGGCAGTGAAAAAAGATCACGGCGATTTTGATCAGTTTGCTGGCGCCACTATTACTCCACGCGCCGTAGTGGCTGCCGTGCATAAAGCGCTGCAGTATTTTGATCAGCAGCATGCCCAGCTTTTTGCGCCATTAACTGCAGCGGAGGCAAGCCAATGAGCCCATCATTTCGCGATATCACGGTCAACGGCCTCTGGAAAAACAACCCTGGCCTCGTACAATTACTCGGCTTATGCCCATTGCTTGGCACCAGCAACTCAACAGTCAACGCACTGGGTTTAGCCATCGCCACCGCATTGGTATTGATCTGTTCTAACGCTGCCGTGTCACTGATCCGCAACGCTGTCACCAATGCCGTGCGCTTACCCGCCTTTGTCATGATTATTGCAGCGCTGACCACTTGTATTGAGTTACTGATGCAGGCGTTCACCTATGAGCTGTTCCAAATTCTCGGCATTTTTATTCCACTGATTACCACCAACTGCGTGATTCTCGGCCGCGCTGAAGCCTTTGCTGCAAAGAACTCAATGCTGCGCGCGAGCTATGATGGGCTGGTGATGGGCGTTGGCTTTGGCTTAGTGCTCGTCATTATCGGCGCGACCCGTGAGCTGCTCGGTACGGGGATGTTATTTACTAATATGCATTTGTTATTTGGCAATGTCGCCGAACACTGGCAAGTTATTGTCTTCGAGGATTACAAAGGCTTTTTACTGGCCATTTTGCCGCCCGGTGCATTTTTAGTCTTAGGTCTATTGATCGCCTTAAAGAACTGGATCGACCAGTATTATGCAGAGCATATCGCCAGTAAAGCAGACGCTGTAGTCCCAGCTAAGAGCCGCCGCGTGCGTGTCACCGGTGTAGTGGACTAAGTAAGGTGATAACGATGGAACAACACGGCATATTACGCAGCTGGAATGGCAATAAAGGTTTTGGCTTTATCCATGCTGATAACAGCGATTATTTTGTACATATTTCTAACGTACATGGCGAGCGTCGCCCACAACAAGGCGAAAGGGTTTACTTTGTTGCAAGTAAAGATGAAAAGGGGCGCTTGCGTGCGCAGCATGTTCGTAGCACAGAACCGAGCATTGATCGCCCTGCAACTCGCCGCAAGCCACAAAGCATGTCAGAGGCTGGCACAGCACCGCACCGGCAGCACTTGCACACCTCAATCCGTCTAAAAAAAACCTTACCCCTACTGGTTATCACCTGCATTATTCCAGCCATGGGTACTTGGCAAGCCTTTAGCCACAATGCCGTACTTTGGCCGCTGCTGTTTTACGTATGCATGAGCGTCTTCAGTGTCTTGCAGCTCTGGTGTGATAAACATAACGCACAAAATGGCGCTTGGCGCATCCCTGAAAAACAACTGCATGCGGTTGAGCTGTTTGGCGGCTGGCCTGGCGCCCTATTAGCCCAGCAGCTGCTACGCCATAAAACCAAGAAAACCTCATACCAAGCTGTGTTTTGGCTGATTATCTTAGTGCACCAGGTATATTGGCTTGATCAGCTTGGTTTTGCTGGGCAGCTGCTGCACGGCATCCTTAATGCCCTCTAAGCGCTGCGATCGATTCGGTAGCATTTAGTGATGCGTGCTTAAAGCTCACGCACCCAGAACAGCTCATGGCGGCGCACAGCTTTACGTAAAAACTCATTGTCGCCAGTCTTTGGCCAACGACGTCCGGTTAATAGCTGCTGAATCATGCGGCGCACACGCTTTTTAAGCGGTTGCGCTGGCTGTAAATCATGCTGCATCAACAATGCCATGGCTTTATCCAGCTGCTGCTGTTCACTCAAAACAAAACTGAACAGCTCATCGGCCGGCAGTTCAAGCATAGCTGGCGGCAGCGCCACACCCATATTGGCATCTCCCATCGGCCAGCGATCATTGTCATGCAAATGGTTGGCATACAAAAATAATCGCTTAGGCTGCCAGTCGCTCTGCTCCAGCGCTTGAAAAAATGCCTGCGTGGTAGCGATATGATCTGCATGCGGATCAAGCTCCGGATGCGGCATCACCACAACATCAGGCTTAAAGTGCATTAAACAGCCAGCTAGGTCAGCGACCAAGTTCTGCCATGTTGGCAATCCAGAAGCATCAGCAGGCAATTGCATTGCATTGAACTGCCGCGCACTGCGAATATCCGCTTCACCTGACTGCTTTGATGCAAAGGGCACATCCGGCTGCTTGACCATATTCGGAAGCTGCATGCAGTAATAGCCCAGCTGCACACAATTGGCCTGCGGCACACCACCCCACAGCGGAATCGCCATGCTATCCCAAGTACGCAAACGCCCTTTGAGCTGCGCTGCGTGCTGCTGTGATAAGCCTAACCGCTGGTAATGTTCTGCTTCTATTTCACCCTGAGTCAGGGTGACGATACTAACGTTCTCAGCACTGCTGTACAGGCCGAATGCCGCCAACTCAGCATCATCAGCATGCGGCGCGAGAATCATAATATTTTCCGCAAGCGGACTCGGCTGCCTAAACACATACAATTTCACATCGCTAGCAACACTGCAAAAACGCCCCTGCACTGGCAGGCCGTCAGCAACCAAGGCATCAACCTGCCCCGTTAAATTAAAATAGCGTACACCTTGCGCACCGCGCTCAAATGTTTGTTGATCGTTACCGATACGAATACTTGGATCAAACCAGCGCCCTAACCAAGAGCTTTTGATCTGTACTTTGGCAATCACAGTCGCTTGCACGTGCGGCACTGATTCACTATCCAGCTGCCAGCAACTATTAACAGCACGCACACTGATCGACTCGACATGCTCTGGGAAGCGATATTGGTAGTCATCTTGCGGCGCGTAAAACAAATGATCAGCAAACCAGGCTTCATGCGCAACCCACAGCACTAACACTGCGAGCGGCAACAGCCAGAATGACACAGCCAATCCTAGTATCAGCAAGCACACAACAATCACCAGCATGGCTACGCGTTTATTGCGGCGGTGTTGTTTAAGTAATTGCTGTTTACGCACTGACATCAGGACACCTCATATACTGCAACGCGATTGCACCAGCGGTCTTTATACTCACGATCGGCACGACCAAAAGAATAACGCAGCGGTTTACCCTGCTCACGCGCATGCTGCCACTCATTCTGCGTATTTACAAAACTCAAGACACTGCCAGGGCTGAGCGAATTGTAATCAGGGTCGACGCCACCATTAATGTATTCAAGACTGATCCACTCAGGCGCCTCAACACGATACAACACTTGAAACGCAGCGGGCTCATCATTAATTGTAATAAAATTGCCAGTCATAAACTCAGCCAACAAACTAAATACTTCAGCAAGGCAGTCTTTGCCTGGCACAGCAAAGCCCCAGCGCTTCTCAAACAAAGCGGTATACATCTGCGCTTGCTCAGTTGATGTCAGTGCAGCAATCGGCTTTATCAGCCCGCCTTGTTCTTCTAACAAACGCTGCTCGCGGCGCTGGTTATAGCGAAATTTTTTGCTGTACTCCTCAGGCTCACGGGCCAGCGCCAAACCTTCTTTTTGCTCTTTGAGCGTAGAGATGCGCTGCGCATGCAACTCAGACACATAGCGGGCTTTATGACGCAAGGTAATTGTCGAGTCTGGTGCTTGTGGAAGAATGATTTCCGCATTACCTAAATCAAACACCCCTCGCTTTTTTTGCTGCTTAAGTACCGCTTTAGAGAGCGCGATATGTCGTCCCCATGTTGGTACAGCAGCCTGCAACTCACCCTTTTCAGAGCAACCCAGATAACGTACCGCAATACCTGCTAAATCAGATAAACGCTCAACTACATCGGGATGTGTTGCGACACTACCGCCCCAGCGCAACCAAGCTGCGCGATACTCTTTAGCATTGATGGGATGCCAGCCACGCTCACGGTACAGACGAAAATAGCTCAACATAACCCCAATGACTCCAGCCGCACAATTAAAGAGGCAATTCTAACACAGGCAAACAACAGACCTGCGCAGATCACTCACCTACCTACCGCCATCATGCAACGCTCTGCTAAACTGCTTGATCTTTTACTAGCAGATAGGCTTTTGCCTGCTGCACATGTCATTTATAGGGGCTAGGTTTGTATGCGGGTTTTAATTACTGGGGCACAGGGCCAAGTTGGCCAGGAATTGATGCTTTCTGCACCAGTTGGCTGGGAAGTGCACGGCCTTGGCTCAAGCGATCTCGATATATCTGATGCCGCGCAGGTGATGACAAGCGTACAAACTCTACAACCACAGCTGATCATCAATGCTGCCGCTTATACCGCTGTAGATAAAGCTGAAAGTGATAGCGAGCACGCCCATGCCGTTAACCACCTTGGCGCTGAAAATCTAGCCAAAGCAGCAAACAGCTTACGCCGCCCACTACTGCACATCTCCACCGATTACGTTTTTTCCGGTGAACACACACATCCTTATACAGAGCAAGACACGCCATCACCGAGCAGCGTGTACGGTGTAAGTAAATGGCTGGGCGAGCAAGCCATTCATGCGTTCTGCCCAGAACACATCATCTTGCGCACCAGCTGGGTGTTTGGCCTACATGGTCAAAACTTTGTAAAAACCATGCTACGTCTAGCTCAAGACCGTGATGCGCTGAGCATTGTCAGCGATCAAGTCGGCGGCCCAACATCCGCACGCAGCATCGCGCAAGCCTTATGGCTGATTGCTCAGCATTACAAAAACAACGGCACATGCGCCTGGGGCACCTACCACTTTAGCGGCGCACCAACCTGTAGCTGGTACGACTTTGCTACAGAAATCTTTATCCAGGCTGCAGAATTACAGTTAATTGCCAAAGCGCCCTCGCTAAGACCAATCACTACCAGCGATTACCCCACCCCAGCACAACGCCCTGCTTATTCAGTGTTAGATAATACAAAGCTAGGTGAACAACTAAAGATTGCGCAAAGCGACTGGAAAAACGAGCTAAACATCATGTTACGCGCACTCAAAGATGCCCAATAACACTGTTTCAGGTAAGATCGCAGCTTAACTATTAAGGCCACTGCATGCACAAGCTCGACCATAACGACTATTTAGCCCTGCGTGAAAACTGCAAAGTCATTGAGCAAGACGGCTTTGGCGATAAAGTCATGATCCTGCAAGACGGCACGTTTTTAAAACTGTTTCGCCGCAAGCGCTTGATTACCTCAGCAGCCATCTGGCCCTATGCACAACGCTTTGCCGATAATGCAAAAAAACTAGAAGAGCTCGGCATACCCTGTCCAAAAATCATTCAGGTATACCGTATTCCCAGTATTGAACGTGATGCTGTGCACTACCATCCGCTGCCTGGCAGAACCTTGCGCGACATCTATCGTGGTGATACTGAATACCCTGATGATCTACGCGAGCGTTTTGCAAAGTTTGTTACCCACATCCAAGATCTCGGCGTGTATTTCCGCTCGATTCATCTTGGTAATGTGGTGCTTACACCTGAGGATGAGTTGGGACTGATTGATATTTCAGATATGAAGATTTTCCGTCGGCCATTGAGTCAGTGGCAGAGGAAGAGGAACTTTGTGCATATGAGGAAGGATGAAAGGGATATAGAGTGGTTGAATTTAAGTGAGCGCTAAAATAGCTTCTGCAGCACAAGCAAAAAAACACCATCATACTTACTTAATCGTAAGCGCCCTTAAATCAGCACCCCAGTAAACAGGCGCTTAGCTTAATCCAGCTTTACATTCCATGGCAGCAGTAGTTCAAGTTTCTCAAGCGTGTCGGCAGTCGCGATGTGGTCCAGAATATGTTTGATGTAGGCTTGCGGTGCTAAGTTATTGGCTTTGGCCGTTTCAATTAATGAGTAACAAGCAGCACTGGCTTCTGCGCCTTTACGTGTGTCAGCGAATAGCCAATTTTTACGGCCAATAGCAAAGGGGCGGATTGCGTTTTCGGCCATGATATTGCTAATCATCAGGTCGCCGCGTTCGCAATAGCCAATAAGGTATTGCCATTGGTTTAAGGTGTAGTCGATGGCTTTTCTGAGCGCGCTACCTTTCATCACTTTGCCAGCGTTTTTCTCAAGCCATTGTTTAAACTCGTTGAGTATTGGCATGCTGATTTCTTGACGGGCCTTTAAGCGCTCTTCATCCGTTTTGTCTGCGATGTTGCTTTCTACGCGATACAGTTTACGGATATAGCTGAGTACCACATCGGTTTTACTCACAGTGCCTTTCTTGGCTTTAGCCTTAGAATCAGCACTTTTGTCAGCGTCAACAAATTTACGTCGCGCATGATCCCAGCAGCCGATACGGGTTAGGCTGTTCTCTTTGCAAACTTTGCTATAACCAGAAAAACCATCGGCTTGCAGCACGCCTTCAAAATCATCCAGCAAGCGCACAGCCACACTGCCTGCACGTGAAGGATCGTACTCAAAAAGAACACTCTGTTTTTCGGGCGGTCCGCCACGGATAACCCACATCCATTTATCCGATTGTGCTGTTTTACCGTCTTCCTTTAGCACTTGCAGACGGGTTTCATCCGCTTGCAAGTAATTGCCGCTGTTTTGCACCTCGCGCATCAGCTGCAATAAAGGTTTCGCCACATCGGCAAAGCGTATACACCATTGGGCCATGTTATTGCGCTGAATCGACTGGCCTAAGTTTTTAAACTTACCTTCTTGGCGATACAGAGGCATGCCGTACAGATATTTATCTACAATAATGTGGGCAACCAGTGAAGTGCTGGCTGAGCACTTGCCAAAAGGATGTACTGGGCGCTGCGCCGCAATTATCTGTTCTTCTGACGTGCTTTCTTTGGAAGTAAAAACGGCTTTTTCTTGCCAGTGCTCCAGCACTTTAAGTTGCGCTGGTATGTAGTGCAGCTCTTCTTTGACTTTGGTGAAAAAAGTCTTATCGGCACCGGCTTTTTCCAGCTCAGTCAGCTTGTGCTCAATGCGTTCGCGTACAAGGTGTGCAGAAAAACCACGCTGACGTGTCTGGCGCTCTTTGCGTTGCTGAGTAATACTTTCGCCTTCATCCGCCGATTCAGGCAGGGACTCAAACAGCTCATCGAGTTGGGCTTCGAGCTCGGTTTCATCAAAGAGGTTGAGCTGAAATTTAGATTTTTCACTGCTGGCACTGAACTTTTGTTTTTTCAGCAGACGGTTCATTTCTTCCAGCAGTTCAATACGGCGATGGGCATCTTGCAAAGCAGTGTTCTGCTCATCAATAACAGCCTGAAATTGAGCCACAACTGAACGCAATTCAGCAGCGCTTAGGCTGCTTAAATCAGGGGTTTTCATGGTGGTTTTAGGCTGTTTTTTCATGCCGAAATTATAGCAAAACCCGCCACCAAAAGCACCCTTAAAAGCAGCTAAAACCCAGTAAAATCAAGCTATCCAAGGCTGTCGTATTGTAGTTTTTTATGACCTTTAAACAGGCTGATATCGTAGCCATCCAACAGCCAATTTATTTGCTCACCGGTTAAAGACAGTAACTCATCAGCTGGCTTGGGCCACTTAAACTTCTCTTCTGCCAGAGCCTTGTAGTACATCACAAAACCATTATCTTCCCACATCACGCATTTGATTTTATTGCGCTGGCGATTGGTGAAGGCATACAGCGCACCGCTGAACGGATTATGGCCGAGCTCTTGTTCAACCAGCAAAGCCAAGCCATTGGCTTGCTTCCTAAAATCCACCGGCGCGCGGTACAGATAGATTTCTGGCATCTGCTTAGCTGGCCGTAAATAACGCACCCGCATTACAGCCGCCTCAGCATCGCCAGTACTACATCGAGATTACCTGCATTCACTCCAGAAAAACTTATGCCGCTGGGCAGATGAACACCCAACCCATCAGCACTGCTAGCCGAGGTCACTAGCTGCGTAACCTGAGCAAAACCAGCAGGCTTTGCAACAGTTTCTACCGGCTGAATCTTTCTACGCCAATAATTAAATTGTGCATAATTCAAATCATGCTGCTTGCAAAACGCAGCACCGGATAAATCCGATGCTTGCCAGGCATCAATATGTTGCTGCCAGAACTGCTGACGTTCTTGTGATGTCATCGCTAATACCTCTTTGAAAAAGACAGGTATTAGTGTGAAGCTGTATAGGTTGGCTTAAAAGATGCTGATTTAAGGGCGCTTACACTTAATCAATTATCCATCGCAAAAAAGCTCTGTCATCTGTAGTTCTACAGAAAATAGCTCACCGCACAATAATTCTTATGAAGAAAAGACTTAATTTTATGTTTTGTTGCTTCGCCTAACATCCTATTTAGCGATTTAAATAACAATGAAAACCACTATATAAATCAAACTTCACCCTTTCTAAGCTGATTAAACCCTAGCATAATCATGAATATAGGGAGCAATATTAACATCCACAATTCATCAGGATTACCAACTATATGACTGCCATCAAAATTTAATGCAACTATCGACGAAAGCAAATACAGCCCCCAATTATTTTTATTTACATATGAACAATATAAAGAAATCACACAAATAAATAAGAATAATAATAACGACAAGACACCTGTCTGCACTAGTAGCGCTAAAAAAATATTGTGAGGGTGTACAATAGGATATGCATTTTTGATAAGTCTATCACTCTGAAAGTCAGGGCCACAGCCAAAGTACTTATCACAACCCTTAAAGTCTTCTAAAAGTTGCGACCAAAGCTCAAACCGCCCTGCGTCAGCACGCTTAATTAAACTATCTAAAACAGGTATGCTTTCTGAAAAGAAATAAATAAGTGCAAAAAGAATAAAGGAAACAATTATGTAAATAGCAATGTGCCGTATCCCATTACGCATATATACTAAGTAAGCAAGATAACAGAACAACACAAACAAAAGAGATACAATACCTGTCCTACTCTGTAAAATAAAAGACATAGTAAATAAAGAAAGAGATAATGCAACAAAAAACTCAATGTAGTTTTTATTTTTTAACCACACAGGAAGTGCAACTGAAAACAAAGCACTAATTAACATGCTGGTATATATAGGCCCTGTCATACGAGCTGGAAGCCAAATAACTCTTTCGCCAATACCATACTTACCAGTAATCCAATAAAAAACCGTAGAAAACAGGACATAAAAAGAAACTAGCCAAAATGAAAACTTATAAAAGTTATTAGAGAATAAAAGCTGCCCCTTAATAAAGAAAACACATACAGCCATAAATAAAAACAAGTACAGCAAATGCTTGTAATACTGAAAATCTACACCACCTAATAATCCACTCACAAATAAAATAAAAAACAACAAAAACCAAGAAGCAACATTTATATTAATTTTAAAGTCAGAAAACCTCGTTTTAATAATATAAAAAATTGCTGGAAGAGCTAGTGCAGCATAATAAACATTGTTTACCATTTTTGAGGTAGGTAAGAAAAAAAAACTTGCAAGAAAAAAAAGAAGCGCATATAAAAAATAATCTTCTTTCACTCTATTAATTAAAGCAGGAAACATAAATCGCACTCCAAGTATTTTTATATAAACCATACATTATGTGAATACTAAGTAATTATTGCTTTATCACAAACAATAAAATCTATACGATTATCTTTTAATGCTTGCAAGGCTTCTTCTGGTGTATTTATAATTGGCTCTTCATGCGCATTAAAACTTGTATTTACTAGCACAGGAAGATCGGTTTCTTTCTTAAACTCTTCTAAAATAGCGTAATACAGCGGGTTAACTACTCGCTCAATAATTTGTGGCCTAGCGGTTCCATCCACATGCACTACAGCAGCTATTTTATCAGCCCACTTAGACTTTACTTGTGTAGTGACCGTCATAAAATTACACGCATATTTAACTTTGTCAGATATTTCAAAAACATCCTCTGCGTCTATATCCAGCACATAGGGTGCAAATGGCATAAATTCTGTACGCTGTAATCTTTTGTTAATACTATCATTTATATCTCTTTTGGCTGGGTTAGCTAAAATTGTCCGTGCGCCTAATGCTCGTGGCCCCATCTCCATCGCTTTAGTGTAAATAGCACCAACCTTATGATCTGCAAGCAGTTTCGCTGCTGTTTCGACAGGGTTAGTCGGGTTAACACTAAACCCAGCTTTCACTGCAGCATTAACTATCGAGTCAGCATCGTAGCTCCAACCAAGATACACATGACTTAATCGTTTTCGCTCAATGGAGTTAATTCCATTTTTTTCTACTAAATAATCCACACATACGCCAACCGATAATCCTTCATCTCCCATTGCAGGAAATACAAAAATCTCTTTAACGTCGTCCAACTCAGCAATATTCTGATTCAGTTTAACATTAGAAAAAACACCACCACTCATAGCAATATACTTAGCGTTTGTAATTTCTAGTAATTTTTTAACCCATTTATTAACAACAGCTTCAGTAGCGGCTTGGATTGAAGCTGCGATATCTTGGTTAGACAGTCCGTTAAACATTTTCTCCAAGAACTCTTCTAACTCTAAGTACCCTTTAAGGTCTGAGGCTATAGTTGCGTTTTCTTCGACTTTAAACATTTCAGAAATTTTATTAGCAACAATTGGCTCACCAAATGCAGCCAGACCTGTTAACTTACCTTCGTGCCTATTACGTTTAAAGCCACAACGTTCTGTAGCATATGCATATGCTAAACCTATAGAGGCAGCAGTATTTTGCGGCTCTTTCACAATAGTTTCCTCACCACCTACTATCACATCTAAATTAGTTCCATCATAGAAAGAGGCAGAATACTGTGCGCCATCACCGCCACCATCGCAAGTAACAACTAACGTATCTTTTTCCCAGTCTACATATTTGAAAGCAGATAAAGCATGTGCTCTGTGGTGATTTGAGAAAAACACATCAACATCAGAACTAACTTTTAACAACTGCCTAAGCTTATCAACATGAATAATTTTATTAAAGTCTATACTTTTACTATTGTTTAAATACTTATATAGATTCAGATCAATCTGCTGACCTAAAGCCTTTCTTTTTATGTTATTAATGCTTAATACAGAGGTTTTATACACACTGACTGGAAGCTGAAGCCTAGTTAAAGCAATTGCATTTAGATCACTTCTATTTATGCCTGCTATTTTCAAAACCTCATCAATTGACTGTAAATCAAAAAACTCACCATCATTTTTTATACGATTTAATCGTTCTTCTTTACAAAATGCAACGAGTTCATTGTCTTTAAAAACGCATGCACTCGCATCATGACCTGTATGCAGACCTAAAATATACATTTAAAAAACACCTAAAATTAAACCAAATAAGAAACCAACTAACAAAAACAATACATTTTTAAGTTTTTCAATTTTTTTTCTTCTTTTTTTCTTACGTGCCTCATCGCTCACAACTACATGCGCTCCAAAGCCCGTATGCAGCACAGCATCATTTTCAAGTATTAATGCATAGCGATTTTCTGCGTCATAGACTCTAGATAAATCTTTTTCACCTGCCCATGCTGCATAGGGCGCATGCTGCTTATAATCAGCAAGACGACGCAATCCTGGGTTGAACGAGAAACCCTGCCAATCTTCCTTTCTAGACATTAATCGAAAAAAGCTTATTCCATTTAAAAGCTGCCGCTCATCTACATAAACATAGGGGCTATGTATAGACAGATCATGCGCTAGGCTTCTCAACCATACTTGCAAAGCTTCTGGGTTAGCTTTCAGCAAAGCCATAGAATCTTCAACAAACCCCTCACGATAAAACTCCCAATCATCTTCACAATGGAAAACCCACTCTGTATCAACATTTGAATAAGCGAGATCGATAGATGCTAGCTGTCCGAGTTTTGGTTTATTAACAAAAACATGCGTATATGGAAGCCAAGCAGGAGGGATGGAGCTATAGACTTCATCGCTACCCGAATCCTCTGTAATAAAAATCTTTTTAATGGGGTACGTATTGAATTTGTCTAAACTTTCAAGTGTTCGCTTCAACAAGTCAAAACGGCCGCAGCTAGTAACAACAATAGAAACATCACTTTCTTCAGAAAATATCATTTGACGGCCTTCTATTCTCTTGGTGAATACCTTGTCGAGTTAAGCAAAATTCAGTATCTGCTGCAGATATTTGCTCAAAAACCACACTGTCTGCCCACTCGTTTTGCTTCCAAGCAATAAAATGAAAGTATGGAAACTCTCGTTTTCCATCTATATGTCAGGTCCCGCATGATTAATAACGTTCTTATAAAATAAATCCGGTCTCTTTTCTTGCCATTCTTTCATTGTTGCAATGGGTGTTTGATGGTGAAGAGCTCGCTGTGGAACATGGTGATTGTACACCCAGCAATAGCGCTTTAAAGTTTGCTCTAAATCTTCGGATGAATCATACCTGCGAGTTGCTAAAACATCACTGATGCGGCCATTAAAGCGCTCGACCATACCGTTGGTTTGCGGTCGACCCGGCTTGATTAAGCGGTGCTCTATACTGTGCTTCTCGCATACCAAGTCAAATAGATGGTTGCCCGTGGGTTTACGTTCACCACCTGCTGTAAAACGGTCAGTAAAGGACTTGCCATTATCGGTAAGAACCTTCTGGATCTTGAACGGTGCTTTGTCGATTACACGCTTCATAAAGCGCTCAGCGTCTTTGGCGGACTGGCTAGGTAATACTTCGAGATACACCCAGCGCGTTGCACGATCGATGGCGACGTACAAATAGCGGCGCTGCTTCTCATCAGGCATTTGCGGTAAGAATTTGATGTCTATATGGATAAAACCAGGCTCATAATCCTTGAAGGGCTTATGCTTGGGTTCTGAGCCTTGCTCATTCTCTTGATCTTGTTTTCGCAGCTGCGCCAAGGTGGGCACCTGCCTTCTTCTCAGCATGCGTGCGAGTGCAGAACGTGAAAGAGTTGGATGAAGAAATTCACGCGCTACAACCAACAAGTCATCAAGACTCAAGCGTAGAAACTCACGGGCAACAATCAAAACCTCTTCTTGATGAGGGCTTAAAGTTGCCAGCAAGTTATGACGAGTATGCGAGCGGTCATAAACATCGGTACGATAACGCCAGCGACGAATTGTAGAGTCTGATACGCCATATTTACGTGCCAGCGCTAAATCGCTGATGCTAGCTGGTGCTTGTTGTATCTCAGCTCTAATTTTTGGCGTTGTTGTAGCTTGTTTATGTAGCTTGATGTTCATGGGTATGCTCCCGGAAAACCTTCTGGATTAGCTCTCTTGCAACGAGTAAAGGATAACTCCTAAAACTCATCTGATCATCCGGTACTCTACATCTATATCGTTAGTCAATTTACCTGTCTTCCAATACCATTTATTTGGAAAGTTATAACTGCCATCATGCCACGGGACCCTTCCGTTTGGTGTTGAAAATGCTTCAATAAAGCTACTTACTCTTGCCCATGGATTAAATTTAGCAAGAAAATCAAATAAAAAACTTGGCAAGTTTTTGTGCTTAATGAAAAGTCGACTAAAAGCACCCTCATCTAACGCATAGTGCACTTGATCAGACAGCAGTTCTTTCCAGTCTTTTATTTGCATGAATGCTTCACGCATTTTTTTATTATTTTTGGCCAGAAATAAATGTCCTGATACGCGACGTTTATGAGTTGAATGAAACTCATACTTATTTAATTGCTCACCAGTGAAGTAACTTCTCAAATCACCGTATACCAAATCTATATCGCTGACTCCCCAGAAATCATATGCTTTTATTTCATGCTCATGAATATAGCCTAACGCTGGTTTTAAATCACAAAGTTTATATGGATTATCTGGTAAAAAACATATACCGAGCCGTTCACTTACTAATTTTTTATACTCATCAAATTCAATCTCTTTAAATGTAATATTTTCTGGAGCGTCTTCAGGCAACGAGCAGTCTGTATAAAATAGCCAGTGTATTGTTGGGTTTTTTGAGCAGCTTTTCAAAAAATACTCAAACCACTGTGGCCAACGACCGAAGTAAGGAACTATTAAAATAACTGAAGGCTGCTCTAGCATATTAAATACCCAATTTATTACGTATTTTTTGAAGATAACTGAGCTTAGGCTGCGGCCTTAATGGCTCAAGCAGTGCCTCTACAACTAACTTACCAATCCGAGAAAATGTGTAATTCTGCTCTACCAATCTTTGACCATTATCAGCAATAAATTGAGCTTTATTTAAGTCCGCACGTAACAGTTCTAGCTTCTGCTTAAAACTCTGTATATCTTTATATAGAACAATATTATGCATATCCACAAAGCCAAGCGCTTCATTTTCTTCTTGCCCTTGATCATATGCAAATAATACACAGCCGCACGCCATTGCCTCAAAATTCTTAATCATATACTCGCCCATGCCAATATCTGCACTGACGAAAAAGCGTATTCGATTAAGTGTATCAACGTACTCTTGCCCAGAGCTTGTTCGTGTAACTAATAATTTTTCCTCACGATCAAGCCGCTCTAAAAAAGACTTACGATGCGAGTATGTTGCACTTTTAATGCTACCAATGAAACCCAACTCTATATCTCTATCTATGCCTTGATTACTAAGCAGCTCTTGATCATAACCTTTAGGTACAAAAACAGCGTCAACGCCTTCTCCCTGTAAACGGCGTGTTACTGCAGCGCCGGAACTTAAAACACGTGCCCAAGGAAGCTTACGATAATAACTAGAGAATTTGCCTGTATATTTGCAGGTAATATAATTCTGATAAGCATCGTGCTCAAGTATGGTTAAGTTAAGTATGGTTCGGATAAATGCAACCTGACGTAGTTCCTTCTTAAACCTTAAAAAAAGAACAACCCTATCATAATCATCTAATTTTATATTTTTTTTAAAGAAAAATTTTAAATTATCTTGTTCTTTACTTGTTAACCAATATATATCGGTCACTGCATTTTTAGAAATGCCATCATATAAGCGATCTAGAATAACTCTTTGTTCTTTTTGGACCAATAATAAAATTTTCAATTTATTTTCCACACTTAAAAAACAATAATCAATCTACTATATTATTAACTTTCTTCGTTCACGAACACTACTAAAGCATTTAAACCTTTTCTTTCTTGATACCTTACTAATCTTAAATCTTTCAAAATACAAATTAAATATTCTCATATTTAAATCCGAGCAGTTTTCACTAATAAATTCTTGCACACTCGTTGAGTATTCTGTTTCTGATATATATTTATAAGCCCAAAAATGAAAAAAATAACCTGTAGAAAACCCCATATAAAAATCCTTATCTTTTGGATTTAAATAGCAACACTCAAAATCAATAAATATTATATTTCCACACCTTAGAAATAAAATATTTCTAAGGTGTGGATCCATGTGTGCAAACTTGCTATTCCATGCCTTCAAAAACAACTGAAAAACCATGCTAATAATTAGATTTTTTTTCTCTGGATATAGCCTTAACATTTCATCAGCAGTTAAAGCATCTTCATAATACTCAATAATTAATCGTTCTTCTTTTATGGGAAACCTACTACACTTACCAAAAGCATAAACCTTGGGCACAAAATCAATATGAGACAATGCCTTCAAATTCTTATATTCATCTACAAGACTAAACCTTCCTGACAGCCCTTGAACTCCAAAATGTGTGTATAACCTTCTACGAAACGTGGTTAAAGTGTTATTTTTTATAACCATGTTTATTTTTTTAGAAACGCAAATAGAGCGATACCTCCCCATTTCAACCAATGGAGTAATATCCTGGTCATTATCTTTAAAATTACACTCTAATAGTTTCTCAGCAAACTCAGGGTTAACATGATAAATCATTCCTTGATGTTTAATTTTTTTAAAAATCATATTACACCCTTAGGTAACAATCTTAATGAGCCAAGCACAATCTTTTAAACTCTTTCTTTGCATGACTATCTGTAAATTTGGCACCTACAGTCTCCATTTCCATATGAGTTGTTTTTTTAAATATACTCTTCGAAAGCCCCTCTACATCCCCCAGCTCAAACAAACACTCAGGATCACTCACTACCTCCTTCGCCCCACCACAGTCCGTAGCAATCACAGGCACGCCAGCTGCCATAGCTTCTAGCAACACCATACCAAAGGGCTCATGATCAGAAGTGAGTGCAAAGAGGTCGAAGGCTTTGAAATAACGGCGGCCATTAGGTACTTGCCCTAAAAAATGTACGCTTTCAGCGACGCCAAGCTCAAGCGCCAGCTGTTTGAGCTGCTGCTCTAGGCGGCCACTACCCATAATAGCGAGCACGCTGCCCGTTGGTAGCTCTGGTAATGCTTTGGCAAAGCCTTTGATCAGTGTGGTTTGATCTTTATCGGGATGTAAACGCCCGACGTTGCCAACAACCCAAGCATTCAGCGGTAACTTAAGATGTTGACGCGCCTCTTCACGACTGACTTGTTCTGCTTGTACTGCCTCTACATCAATGCGGTTATACAGCGTCTCGATATGCTCAGGCTTAAACTTTGGCAAGCACGCACGCATATCATCACGCACGGCGTTAGAAACTCCGAGCAAGCGCAGACGATCACGAAAGTGATTGGCCAGCCACTGCCGCGAGCGGCGTTTATAATCGCCAAAGGCGTGGTGCACACCAATAACCGGTAGTTTTGAGCCCAATAGCGCGATATATATCGGCTTAAAGCGGTGTGCAATGCACAGGGTAAAGTTGCGGCTGGCAACAATCTTTTTAAAATCAGCAATCGCAGCGAGCTTGAGCCCACGTACTTGTTTACTGCTGTAATTTAAAAAAATTACTTCATCAGAGGCGCTGCCCTTAACCACTTCATCACAGGGCTTACCAGTTAAATAGACCGTGCAGACTTTATACTCAGTATCTTTAAACAGCACGGCATACTGACGGGAGCAGTCTAGGAACGGCCCATCATAGCCATGGCTAAACTGCAGAACCCATTGTTCTGCAGTTGTAGACTGGGAGCTAGACATTCTCAGCAACCACTGTGTCCTTAACCACCAAAATATCTTCCATAATCAGGTACTGTAGATCCGAGCCGTAGAACATATCCAAAGCGTCTTTTGGTGAGCAGACCATGGCTTCACCGCGGCGGTTAAGCGAGGTATTCAGTGATACCCCATTGCCCGTCAGCTTTTCCAACTCCAGCATCAAGTCGTACCAGCGTGGATTGTACTCACGCTCTAACACTTGCGCGCGCGACGTGCCGTCTTCGTGGACCACTTCAGGTACGCGTTCTTTCCATTCATCACTGACCTCGAAGGTGAAGGTCATAAAGGGGGATGGGTGATCAACCTTTAGCATCTGCGTCGCGACGGTGTCGAGCATGGATGGGCAGAATGGGCGCCAGCGTTCGCGGAACTTAATTTGTGCGTTAATGCGGTCAGCGACATTGGGAATGCTTGGGCAACCAATAATTGAGCGGCCACCTAAGGCTCGTGGGCCAAACTCCATGCGGCCTTGGAACCAAGCGACTGGATTGCCGTCCACCATAATTTTGGCGATATGTTCAGGTACGTTATCAATTTTTTGCCACTGCGGCTGTCCTGGATGTTTAGCACAGGCAGCGATCACCTCTTCGTTGCTGTACTCAGGGCCGAGATAGACATGCTCCATCTTTTCCACTGGTACGCCGCGCTGCTGTGAAACATAGGCGGCAGCACCCACTGCGGTCCCGGCATCACCGGCGGCGGGCTGCACAAAGAGCTCTTTAACCTCATCACGCTCAATGATTTTTTGATTCAGTTTAACGTTAAGCGCGCTGCCGCCAGCAAAAGCAATCAGGCCGGTTTCTTTGATGATGTCTCCGAGGTAGTAATCCATCATCTCCAGTGCGAGCTTTTCAAACAGTGCTTGTACGCTGGCCGCATAATGAATGTACGGATCATCGGCAATATCGCCTTCACGCTTAGGACCTAACCACTCAATCAACTTGGGTGAAAAGTAATAGCCTTTGCCCTTCTCTTTATAGCGGCGCATACCAACAACGTTGACGTACTCGGTATTCACCACCAGCTCACCATCTTCAAACTTGGCGAGGCGCGATAAATCATACATATCAGGGTCACCGTAGGGCGCCATACCCATCACTTTGAATTCTCCGTCGAGCATTTCAAAGCCTAAAAATTCAGTCATCGCACCATACAAGCCACCCAGTGAATCCGGATCATAGAACTCTTTGATTTTATGAATCTTGCCGTTTTCACCATAACCAAAAAAAGTAGTGGCATATTCACCTTTACCATCAATGCCCATGATGGCTGTTTTCTCTTGGAAGCCCGAACACAAATAGGCACTGGCAGCATGCGCCAAATGGTGTTCGACCGGTTCAATTTTGACTTTCTTTAGATCAAAACCGAGCTGTACTAAACACCATTGGATTTTCTTGTAATAGCGCTGATAGCGACGGTTGCCGACTAAAATTGCATCTAACGAGCGCTCTGGGGCATACCAGTAACGTTTGGCGTAATGCCAGCGGGCTTTTTCTATAATGCTGATGGGCGCAAAAGGAATAGCAACCACATCCACATCAGCCGGCGTAATCCCAGCCTGTTCTAAGCAGAACTTAGCCGATTCATAGGGCATGCGATTTTTTGCATGCTTGTCGCGTACTAAACGCTCTTCCTCAACGGCAGCAATCAATTTACCATCAATATATAACGCTGCTGATGCATCATGGCTGAGTGCGCCAGATAGGCCGAGAATAGTCAGTGCCATGGGTCTTTTTGCCTCTTAGTCTTCAGGGCAGCTGCTGGGCAACTGCGGTAAACGCTGATCAAGCAATGTGTGCAATGGGCTACCTGGCGGCCAATTGCGTAATAAACGCGTGCGGTCTTTCAAATACGCACGAGTGAAACTGCGCATGCTCTGATGCTGCTGCATGGCATCTAAATCAATTAAATAACAGCGCTGTTGATGCCATAAAATATTGTGACCTTTTAAATCACCATGGCTGATTTTTTCACGAATCAGCGCGTTCAACAATTCAACTAACGCAACAATCTCTACCTCTGGTACTGCGCCATCTTCTGTATACGCAGCCAAGCGGTCAATTATATCCTGCTCGCCACAGTATTCACTAATTAACCACGCACTGCCACGTAAGCCGCACCACCTATTTTCAATAACAGCTAAGGGCTGCGGTGTAGCAATACCCAATACACTTAAGCGATGGCCCTCGCGCCAGCTGTGCCACGCGCGGCTAGGCCGCCAAAAACGTTTTAACCAATGCAGCACATTTTTGATGTTATAACGCTTAATCACCAGCGTGCGTTGGCCATGCTTAACACGAGCGACAGTGGCGGCACCACCTGTTTTATAAATATGACCACCGGCAATTGCGTTATCTGGAGCAGACAACAAGGGTTCAAGCTCATCTTGTGCTGCTCGCCAGATAAC
Organism: Pseudomonas sp. C27(2019); assembly: GCF_008807395.1. Classification (GTDB taxonomy): domain Bacteria; phylum Pseudomonadota; class Gammaproteobacteria; order Pseudomonadales; family Pseudomonadaceae; genus Denitrificimonas. The sequence continues at coordinate 375,632 of NZ_CP043320.1, read as the reverse complement.
GCGCAAACCAAACAAATTAATTTGAGCGCTAAATAAACTGCACTCTCGCCCGGCTTTATTTAAATAATCTTTTACTCGCCACTGCCGAATACTCAGTATTTGCTGCTGCAACTTCTCTAAACGCAGCGCATGCTCACCGTTGGTCAGTAAATAATGAATCAGCAATTCTTCTAGATGCACATCGAAGGCACTGGGTAACTGGGCAAAAAATACGGCTAAATTGTTAACTGCTTTTTCTTGCGATAGGGGTTGTCCAGCGTGCTCACTCTGCACACCACCACCATCAACGACATAGAGTTGATTATCCTGCCTTAATAGATTATCAAGGTGTAAATCGCTCTGCCAAAGGCCGCGTAAATGCATCTGTGCAACTGTGCTCAACGCTTGCCCGAGTACTGTGGTTTGCCGCTCGCTCAGTGGCTGTTCAGCACTGCACTCGAGCCAAGCGTCAGCTAAGCTCTGCGCATTATCGATAAACTCAAATAATAGATAAGCACTACCATCGCTTTGCTGCTGAGTCTCAAGCAGTTGTGCGCAGGGTATTTTCTGCTCAGACAGCAGCTGCGCGCCACTCTGTTCACGCTGATACTGGCGCGCAGCCTTACTGCCAAGCAAAATCTTGACCAAAACACTGCGTCCTTGCCATTGCGCTTTGCCCACATAGCGCTGCTCAGGCAAAACTCTCAGCCACTGTTCAACAACCAATGTTTGACCATTCTCCAGCATCAGACTAACTGGCAATGCTGGCGTGCGCCCGCTTAATTGATTGAGCTTCACGGACGTGTTTCCTTGTCGATGCGGCGCGCATCTAAACGCTCAACCCAATAGGGGATATGCTCCGGTGTGTCGAGATAGTTCTGTAAAAACAATTGCACCTGCTCACGTCCCCAGGCATGCTGCGAACGACGAAACAAAGGCTCTAAATCTTTAATGCGATCACGCCGACCCAGCAATAACGGTCGAGTTTTTTCAAGATCGATCAATTGTGCGGTAAAACCAAGCGCCTGTTTTTGTAAGAAAATATGCTTTGGATAAAAACAGCCATGCACTTGTCCGGCTTGGTGCAAGGTTTTCGCAAGTTTGGCGCAGGCCTGAACAATACCCTGCTGCTGTTCGTTAGAAAGCTGTGGCCACTGCTGCAGCCAATCATCTAAGTCCTGCCAATCATCTAGCGCATGCGTCATTAAAATAGCGCGCTGCTCACCCATCACCTTGCGCTGAGCAAAATAGGCAGCACGCAAAGCTGGAATCCCCAGCTGCTGGTAACGCTGAATATTACGCATTTCTCGAGCAAAGGTTGGCTCTCCTAAGGGGCGTTGGATGCTGCGCGTCATATGATTGATTTGTCGCTTTAAAAAAAACCGACGCTCGCCTAAGGTTAACAACGCAACACTGCTCCAACCACCGCGCTCGGTATTGGGCGCATCCACTGCATCCAACTCTAAATCCCAGAGCGCAGCAAAGCTATCGAGCTGGTGCTGCGCCAGCAAGTCGGCAATACTCAGATCAATAAAGTCGTTCATTCTCGCCCCTCAAAAAACCGCACGATTTTGCCAATCTGTTTTTTATCGTAGGCGCTGAGCCGAGTCTGCTGGCAATACTGCAAATAAAAGCGCAAACGCTGGGTATTGCTCAAATGAAATTTAGCCACTTTATCTAAACAGGCTAAATCTTTAATAATCCGATAACGCAGCATCGGCCCCCACCAAAAGGTACCGGCGGGGCAATCAATCAAATACACTTTGCTTTGCTCATCAACCAACACGTTACGCCACTTTAAATCGTTATGGGTAAAACCATGGCTGTGCATCACCCGCGCAGCATCAGCGAGTTGCGCACTGACTTGCTTAACCCATACTCGATCTTGCAGCAATGGGCTGCCCTGATCAGCTAAGTCAGCTAAATCGCGGCTATTAGGAATTTCACGGGTAATCATAGCGCCGCGTACAAAGGCTCCGCCTTTACGCTCTAAACCTTGCGCAATCACTTCAGCAGTGGGAATACCCCACTTGACAAAGCGCTTGAGGTTTTGCCACTCCGCTTTAATCCGTGGGCGCGCAGCATAACGGCGCAAGCCTTTACCGGCATTGCGATAGCGTTTCACGTAGTAAGCAATACCTTGGCGCTTGACGCGAATCAACTCAGATAAAGGGTCATGAGTAATGCGCTCACCCTGTAGTGCAAAAACTTTTTCAAGACTGCCAAAATCTGCCTGCAGCGCTTGATAAGCCTCTGCCAACTGCCAACTGGACATTACAACGCATCTCCATAGCGCACTTTACGCGCATAGAGTTTCGCCGCTTTGCTCTCTAACAATGCCAACAGTGCGGCCTCGTCGTGCAAAATCTCAAGCAAGGGTTGTTGAAAATACTCACGTAGAAATCGCAATTTATCGCGCTGAGTTAAACCAATATCCAGTGCAGAAAAATACAGTGCAGCTAAATCTTTATTGCGCCAGCGCTTTGGCGTTTGATCTCGCGTTTGCGCGCGATGCAAATCAATCACGGATAAGCGAAAAGAGTCCGCACAAACCGGTTGATCAGTGTGCAATAAAAAATGGCAGATATAACAATCGCGATGATTGACGCCAGCGCGGTGCATAGCGCTAACCATTTGTGCGACACGGGCGATTAATGCCCATTTCAGACGAGGCTCCGGCGGCTCAGCGGGCCAATTTATCGAGTAATCTTCCAAACTGATGGTCGGCGCAAGCTCTTCAGTGATAATAAACGAGTGCTGCTGTGCAGGATTGCTGCCACGCGCACCGAAAGCAACGGCGGTCATGGTGTCGATATTGTGTTGCTGTAAACGTTCAATCGCTATAAGTTCTTGCTCAGCACCCAGCACCGGCGCTTTTGCAGTCAGCCAGTTTTTGAAAATCTCTGCCCAACCCACCCCCCGGTGAATCTTGACAAAATAGCCACGCCCAGCCACCTCAGTGCGCAATGTGCGTCGTGCTTCCAGCTCGCGGTAGACCTCTCCTTGTAATTGCTCAACAGCGACAAACGCATCTTGCCCCGCCCATAGGCTGGCAAAGGGTTCGTCTAGCTTAAGTTTCATGGTAGCTCCGCTAAAATAATATCGGCTGCACGCTCTGGCATCGAATACAGATCGGCCGTTTTGGCATAGTCTAGTGCATTAGCTGACCAACGCGCGCGCAATAGCGGATCGCCTAAAGCACGACTCAAAGCCTGATCCAACTGTTTCTGCTGAAATGGACTCGCCAACACCTCACCACAATCAGCATCGTTAATGTAATGCGCGTAGCCGCAAATATCTGTCACTAAAACGGGCAAACCTGAAACCAAAGCCTCTAATAACACCGTACCAGTGTTCTCATTGTAGGCTGGATGCATCAACAAATCAGCGCCTAACAAAAAACGCGGTATATCGCTGCGCCCTTTTAAAATTTTAACCTGCTTTGATAGGCCCAAGGCTGCAGCTTGAACCACAAATGGCTTAGGATCATCTTGACCTATGACTATCAGCTGCGTTCGCTCACGCTGCTCGTTCGGTAAGCTGGCCAGCGCTTTTAAAGTGCGCGCCAAGCCTTTGGTTTTAAAACCCGAGCCCACTTGTAAGAGTAAATACTGGTCATCAAGTAGATTAAATTCAGCGCGGAATTCAGCGCGAATCGCCTGTGCATTGCTCGGTGCCTGGCGATCTTTAGCAATCCCCGGCGGCAGCAAATGAAAACGCTCAGGCGCTGTTTGATAGTGCTTAATAAAGAGCGGCTGCTGCACTTCGGAGATCATTAAAATTTGCGTTGAGGATTCGGGCGCAAATACCGCACGCTCATAACTGGCAAAGTGCTGATAACGGTTACTGAAACGGTACAGGGGATTGCGTAAGGTTTGTGCTTTGTCTTCATAGCAGCCATCTGCCGCATAATACACATCAAGACCTGGCATCTTATTAAAACCGATCACCCGATCAACAGGTTGTCGCTGCATATCGTCTTGCAGCCAATCATAAAACTTGATGTTACGGCGGTGATTAGAGAAGGCTTTAATCGGCCCAATGCGCACGTCAAAACCCTCAGGAATATCACCCTCCCAGATCAATGTATACACACGAATCTGATGGCCGCGCTGCTGGCACTCTAAGGCAATACGCATAAAGTCGCGCTGCAATCCACCAAATGGGAAGTATTTATACAGAATAAAGGCCAGTTGCATCAGTGTGCTTCCTTATTGGGGTCAGCCTGCTCTGCGCATCTGTGCTCACTGGGCATCGGATCGGCATCTGCAACCAGCAGTGGTTGCAGTGCAGCAAGCACCTGCTCTGCACCAAGATCATCAAAACAAGGCAACTGACGATCACCCAGCCCTGCATTTGGCCCAGTTGCGCACAAATGCACTTGCCCTTGTCCATAGGCACCAACGCGCCCTGGCAAGGTTGGCCCATATAACGACACACAGGGCACATCCAAGGCAGCGGCTAAATGACCTAAACCTGTATCTACCGCAACGCAGGCTTGTGCGCCAGCGATCTGCGCGGCAACGCCGGTTAAGTTAAGCGGAGGCAACACCTGCACACTGGGCAAGCCCTCAGCAATCGCCTGCGCACGTTGCTGCTCTGTGGCGTTGCCCCAAGGAATACGCACATTAATGTCAGCTGCTGCCAGCTGCTCAGCTAGAGCGCGCCATGCCTGTTGCGGCCAGTGCTTACTCGGCCAAGTAGTACCATGCAGAAACAGTACATAAGGCGCTTGCGCCTCAACCGTGGCTAAACGCTCACGACTTAAACTGTATTCACCTATGTGTTCTGGCAGCGGATACTTCAGTGCTTGGGCAAACAACTGGCGCGTGCGTTCAACCGCATGCAGTTCTCGGGCAACGCTGATCTGCCGATCATAGAAATAACTGGCAATTGGCTCACGCGCACTGCTACGACTCAAGCCAACGACCGGTACTTTAAAGCCACGGGTTAGCCAAGCACTTTTTAACAGCCCTTGCGCATCAATCACCAAGTCATAGTTTTGCTGATGCACACGCTGTTTAAAATCCCGCCATTCTCCGCTGCGCCAGGTTTGCAGCAGGTTTTTACGCCAACGGCGAATCGCCACAGGAATCACTTGATCAACAGCAGGATGCCAGCGCGGAATTTCCGCAAAGCCTTCTTCCACCACCCAGTCAAAGCGGATATTAGAATTAGCCCGCAGCGCATCAGTCAGTGCTGGCAAGGTATGGATCACATCACCCAGCGATGAGGTTTTAATTAACAATACACGCACTAAATTACTGGCTCTTGCAATGAAAGAGGAGTGCCCACAAGCTCAGTTAATGCATCAATCACCAGTGCCGGCTTGAGCAAGCGCAAGCAATCATAATGACCAAAGCGACAGGTACGATCAAAGCATGGACTGCAGTCAATACCGGTGCGCACCATAGCAACTTTTTCAGCTAAGGGCGGCGTGAACTCTGGCGAAGTCGAGCCATACACTGCAACTAATGGCAGATTTAGGGCGGCGGCAACATGCATTAAACCGGAGTCATTGGAGACCACAGCAGTGGCACAGGACATTAAATCAATTGCCTGCGCCAATGAGGTTTCACCGGCAAGGTTGTACACTTCTTCGCGCAAGCCGGGGATCAAAAACTGACGGATTTCTTCACCGCCTGGATGGTCATTTTTGGAGCCAAAAATCCACACCTGCCAGCCTTGGCGGATTTTTGCTTCGGCCACTTGCGCATAGTGCTTGGCAGGCCAACGCTTAGCATCACCAAACTCAGCACCTGGGCATAACGCCAATACGGGGCGATCACCCAGCTGCAAAGAAAATGCTGTCAAGGCACTGTCACGCTCAAGATTATCAATCTGTAAGCAGGGGCGCGGGTACGGCTGAGGCAGTTCTGTCTCGGGTGCATAGGCCAGCGCCATAAAGCGTTCGATCATTAATGGATAGCGTTCTTTATCCAGCGTGCGCATATCATTGAGCAAACCATAGCGCATCTCGCCCTTCCAGCCGGTGCGCAGAGGAATACCGGCAAAAAATGGGGTTAACGCTGACTTCAAAGAGTTCGGCAGTAAAATAGCCTGATCATATTGACCTTTAAGCTGCTTGCCGATTTTACGCCGCGCAGACAAATCGAGCACACCATGCCCCAGCGGAAAGCTTAGTGCTTGGCGCACTTCAGGCATACGTTGCAAAATAGGCCGGCTCCAGTCCGGCGCTAACACATCAATGTTGCAATCAGGGTGCTGCTGTTTCAGACAGATAAAGAGTGTCTGCGCCATCACCATGTCGCCAACCCAACTTGGGCCAATAATCAATATATTCATAATGCAGAGTTTCAAGCATCTGAGCAGGCGCGGCAAGTGTTGGCATACAAAATGCTGCCACTGACCGCTGTTTTAGTCTTTGCGCACACGAAACCATGCCGCATACAGCGCCGGCAAGAATAACAACGTCAGCACCGTAGCGATCATTAATCCACCCATAATGGCCACTGCCATTGGACCAAAAAACACACTGCGCGACAATGGAATCATAGCTAGGATCGCAGCCAAAGCAGTGAGCATAATGGGCCTAAAGCGTCGTACTGTTGCGTCAATTACGGCCTGCCAGGGAGTATGTCCAAGGCTGATATCCGTTTCGATTTGATCTACTAAGATAACCGAGTTGCGCATAATCATACCGGTTAAAGCAATGGTACCGAGCATCGCGACAAAACCAAACGGCTGATTAAATAACAATAAAAACAATGTCACGCCAATTAAACCCAGTGGTGCAGTTAGGAACACCAGCACTGAACGTGAAAAACTGCGCAGCTGAATCATCAATAATGATAGCACCACCAGCAAGAACAGCGGCATCCCCGCCATCACTGACTCTTGTCCGCGATTGGCGTCCTCTACAGTACCGCCAACCTCCAGCAAGTAACCATCAGGCAACGCATCACGCACCGCTTGCAAGCTCGGCAAAATTTCCTGCACAACATCCACCGCTTGCTGCTGCCCATAAATGTCAGCGCGCACAGTGACGCTGGGCAAACGATTACGATGCCAAATCACACCCTCTTCAAAACCGTACTCTAGAGTAGCCACCTGTGACAAAGATATGCTGGTGCCATGCTCGGTGGGAATGGCCAAACTGCCTAAGCTGGCCAGATCTTCACGGTCTTCTAAGGTTCCGCGCTGGAGGATTTCAATCAGCTCGTTGCCTTCACGAAACTGCCCCACACTGGCACCTGATAAAGCACCGCGCAAGAACTGTGAAACACCAACAGTGCTGACGCCTAGTGCACGCGCACGGTCTTGATCAATTTGCAGAGTCACCACTTTACTGGGCTCTTCCCAATCTAAGTGCACATTACTGACGTGTGGGTTGTCACGCACGGCTACTGCAACTTGTCGCGCCAATTGACGCACTTGCAGGATGTGTTCGCCAGTCACCCGAAACTGCACGGGGTAACCAACTGGCGGTCCATTCTCAAGACGGGTAATGCGCGAACGCAGATCTGGAAACTGTTCTTGCAAGGTCTCAATGAGCCATGCACGCACCGCTTCTCGCTGCTCTAAACTTTGGGTGATCATTACAAATTGAGCAAAGCTGGTTGCTGGTAATTGCTGATCAAGCGGCAAGTAAAAGCGTGGCGAGCCTGAGCCAATATAAGCGACATAGTTTTCAATGCCTTCGCGCTCTTTGAGCAGACCTTCAATGGTTTCTACATGCGCTTGCGTGGCTTTTAAAGAGGCACCTTCAGCCAACTTGATGTCCAGCAATAGCTCTAAGCGATTAGAATCAGCAAAGAACTGCTTAGGCACAAAGCGAAAGGTATAAATAGAACCGACAAATAACAGCACGGTCACTAAAATAACGATAGCTCTATGACTGACACACCAAGTTATCACCGCTCGAATACGCTTATACAATGGCGTGGCATAGGGATCATGCTCGCCATCCTTGCTGCCATGTTTGGCTGCTTTAAGCTTGCCTAGGTCGGGTAATAATTTATCACCCAGATACGGCACAAACACCACCGCAGCAATCCACGACACGATCAGCGCGATACCGACGACTTGGAAAATTGAGCGAGTGTACTCACCGACACTGGACTCTGCCGTCGCAATGGGTAAAAAACCAGCTGCAGTAATCAGGGTGCCGGTCAGCATTGGAAACGCGGTACTGGTCCAAGCGAAGCTGGCAGCATTGAAACGGTCCATGCCCTGCTCCATTTTTATCGCCATCATTTCAACAGCGATAATCGCATCATCGACCATTAAGCCCAATGCCAGCACCAATGCACCCAGCGAGATCTTATGTAAGCCGATGCCAAAGTAATTCATTAAGGCAAAGGTCATTGCCAACACCAGTGGGATGGATAACGCCACCACCAGACCGGTGCGAAAGCCCAGCGAGAAGAAACACACCAGCAAGACAATGCCCAAGGCCTCAACCAGCACTTGCACGAACTCACCGACACTCTCTTTAACTGCTGCGGGTTGATCAGAGACCTTGCGCAGCTCCATACCGACCGGCAAAGTTGCTTGCAAGCGTGCAAACTCGAGTTCTAAAGCCTCTCCCAAGACTAAAATATCACCACCGTCACGCATTGCTACTGCAATAGCTAAGGCGTTCTCACTCATAAAGCGTACACGCGGTGCAGCGGGATCATTAAAGCCTCTGCGCACTTGGGCGATATCACCTAAACGAAAAGTGCGCTCGCCGACGCGAATGGGAAATTCGCGAATTTCTTTGACCGTATCAAAACGGCCGCTGACGCGCAGCTGTACACGATCGGTTGGTGTTTCAAAAAAGCCGGTGGCTGACACGCTATTTTGTTCACTTAATGCGTGTTGCACTGCTTTAAGCGACAAACCCAAACTGGCTAGACGGGTATTGGACAGCTCAACCCAAATTTTCTCATCTTGTAGGCCTAAAATTTCAACCTTACCAACATCTTTCACCCGCTGTAATTGCAACTGCACACGATCGGCATAGTCTTTTAAAACAGCATAATCAAAACCTTGACCGGTCAACGCATAGATATTGCCAAAAGTGGTACCAAACTCGTCATTAAAAAACGGACCCTGCACACCCGGCGGCAGCGTATGTTTGATATCGCTAATTTTCTTGCGTATCTGATACCACAGTTCAGGAACTTGTTTAGAATTGAGACTATCGCGTGCAGCAAAGGTGACTTGCGACTCGCCGGGCCTAGAGAAAGATACAATCTTGTCAAACTCACCGGTTTCCATCAGTTTCTTTTCAATGCGCTCAGTGACTTGCTGCGCCACTTCTTCAGCAGTCGCACCCGGCCAAACGGTATTGATTACCATAGCTTTAAAGGTAAAAGGCGGATCTTCACTCTGACCTAAACCGCTGTAAGACATGCTGCCAATGATCGCCAGCAACACCATACTAAACAACACCAGCGGACGATTATTAAGCGCCCAAGCAGAAAGGTTAAAGCGCATCTGCATTACTCCTTGGCACTTAATGGCACAGGCTGATTAGTACGATCAACCGGTCGCACCGCCTGCCCTTCTAGCAACAGATGCACACCCGCCGCCACAACCCACTCATCGCCCTGCAAGCCATCTACAACAGGCACCTGTTCTTGACCAAATGCACCAAGCTGCACGTTACGCTTATGCACTTGCGAGGTTGCTGGATCAACCACCCAAACATAAGGCTGATCAGCCTCTGCGGTGACCGCTGACAATGGCACAGCATATTCATTGTCGGCACTGGAATGCATATAGACTCTAGCGCTTTGCCCAAGCTCGGCAGCGATAGTGGCGGTACGAAAAGCAACCCGCGCCGCATAGGTGCGCGAACGTGAATCGGCTGAAGGGGCAATTTCACGAATTTCCCCAGCAAAGCGTCGATCCGGTTGCGACCACAACGTCACCTCAACCGCTTGCCCGACTTTAAAGCGCTCAATGCTGTGTTCAGGCAAGTTAATCGCCACCTCACGCTCACCATCAGCAGCCAAAATAAACACTGTTTGTCCTGCAGCAACAACCTGTCCTGCCTCCACTTGTGCTTGTGAAATCACACCAAAGTAAGGTGCGCGCAGCTCCGTATAATCCGCTTGATTTTTTGCCGCTTCTAGCTCTGCTTGAGCCTGACGTAAGCGCGCTGCACCAGCCTTAAACTGGTTTTCAGCTGTGTCATAGTGTGAACGGCTGAGCAGCTGTCGATCCAGCAGCTTTTTATAACGATCACGCTCGGCTTGTACCAACTGCAAGTTGGCTTGCGCTGCTGAAACCTGCGCCTGCATTGCATCTAGGTGCAAGCGCACATCTTCTGGATCGAGCCGCGCTAACACTTGATCTGTCGTCACCTTGGTACCAACATCAACCAAGCGCTCAGTCACTTTACCGCCCAAGCGAAACGCCAATGCAGGCTCTAAGCGTGCACGCACTTCACCAGGAAAAGCGACAGTTGTATCGTTGGATAGCAGCGGCTTGATCACCATAACTGGACGTGTATTGCTGACAACAGGTGCCTCTTCACTGCAGGCGCTAAGCAGTGCCAATGACATGTAAAGACATAAATAAAAGATACGGTGCGACATAACAAATGAACCTTTAGCGACAGCGGCTGGAATACATGACAAGAGAAGTATAGTAAAATACTACACTGATGAGTTCACTATTTATTTAATATGCCTAAAACCTTACCGACAACTGGCCCAGGCCGCCCGAAAAACCTAATAAAGCGCGCAGCTATACTTGATGCAGCACAGGCTTTGTTCTTACGCCACGGCTATGACGGCAGCAGTATGGATGCCATCGCGCAAGAAGCAGGTGTATCCAAACTCACGGTTTACAACCACTTTACCGATAAAGAAACTCTGTTTTGCGCAGCCATTGAAGCCAAATGCGAAACACAGCTGACGTTATTATTTGTCAGCTCAACAGATACACCGCCGAGCAATTTGCGCGAGTGTTTATTAGGTATTGCGCACAGCTTCCAAGCGCTTGTAGACAGCCCAGAATCTTTGGCAATGCATCGCTTAATTATTAGCCACGCCCTCAGCAATCCAGCACTGTCTTTGTTATTTTACGAAGCAACAGCACTGCGCATTATCAATAAGATGGAGCAACTGCTGATGACTATCGATAAAGCTAAGCAGTTGGATATTGCAAAACCTAGGCAAGCTGCGGAGCATTTTTTCAGCTTACTTAAAGGCACACGTAATTTGCAGTTACTGGTCGGCTATCAGCCAGAACACGCTTCATTAAACGTACAACAAGATGTCGAAGATGTTGTTGATTTATTTATAAAAGCCTATCAACCCAATCCATAACCTCTCTGCTGAATCCGCTGCACACAATAGAAGCTCGCGGCCTGTGGGGGTTCTTTTTCAGTTACAAGCCTTTACAATGCGAGTTTTGCTTTTTCAATAACGGGATACATCCTATGTCTGATCACGCTTTACTGCTCGCGAATCTTGGCTCTCCACGCTCAACTTCCGTCAGCGATGTACGCCGCTACCTAAACCAGTTTTTAATGGACCCCTATGTCATTGACATACCTTGGCCGCTGCGCCGCTTACTGGTGGGTTTGATTTTGATCAATCGCCCTGCCAAGTCAGCTGAAGCTTATGCCTCAATCTGGTGGCCAGAAGGCTCACCACTAGTAGTGATCAGCGAGCAGTTAACCGAGGCCGTGCGCCCCTTATGGCCACACGGCCCAGTGTCACTGGCCATGCGTTACGGTGAGCCCTCAATTAGTACGCGCTTGCTCGAACTGGCCAAGCAAGGTGTTAAAACAGTGACATTTGCCCCGCTGTACCCTCAGTTTGCTGACAGCACCACAACCACCGCAATTAAAGAAGCGCAGCTGTGCATTAAGAAAAACAACTTAGCGCTTAAGTTAAATATCGTTCAGCCTTTTTATGCTGATCCAATCTATATCAAGGCTCTGGCAAAAAGTGCTGAAGCAGAACTGCAACAAGATTTTGATCACCTATTGCTAAGTTTTCACGGTTTACCTGAAAGTCACCTAAAAAAACTCGACCCGACAGGCTCGCATTGTTTAAGCGACAAATCATGCTGTGCAACAGCCAGCCAAGCGGTATTGGATACTTGTTATCGCGCGCAATGCATGCGCAGCGCTGAGTTATTTGCGCAAGAAGCTGGCTTACGTGCTGATCAATGGTCGGTAGCGTTTCAGTCGCGCTTAGGCCGCAATAAGTGGATCGAACCCTACACCGATGCGACCTTAGAAGCGCTGGCAGCGCGCGGGGTTAAAAAACTCTTGGTTATGTCGCCTGCATTTGTTGCAGATTGTATCGAAACGCTAGAAGAGCTCGGCATTGAAGGGCGCGAAGAATTTATAGCCGCTGGCGGCAAAGAGCTCGTCCTTATTCCTTGCTTAAATGCCCAGCAACACTGGGCGCAAGCCTTAACGCAGATCTGCGCTAACAGCACAAATTAACCACTAAAAAATCCTATTATTTTCAATAAAGCGGCTTCTTTGAAGCCGTCTTGGCTTAGCAAATAAACAGTCGATCTTTTTAGCTCTTCCCGCTTTGCATTTGCAGCGGTATCCTAGGCACTTAAATTTGTTAAGTAGGCATTTTTCGAACCCTTGAACACATCAACTGATACCCATCGCTTTACCCTCGACGCCTTTGAGGTGGCACGTTTTGCAAACTTGTGCGGCCAATATGACGAGCATTTACGTTTAATCGAGCAACGATTAAATATCACCATCCGCAATCGCGGCGAGCAGTTCGAACTGCTCGGCCCTCGCGAACAGACCCGTGCAGCGGAACAGCTGTTACGACGCTTGTATCGAGAAACCAAACATACTGACTTGGCACCAGATACCGTGCACCTCTTTTTGCAAGAGTCGAGCATGCAAGAGCTGACAACCCCTTCAGCAATCAGTAGTCATACTGTAACGCTGCGAACACGTAAAGGGGTGATTCGACCGCGCGGTGAAAATCAGCAAAATTACGTGAAGTCGATCTTAGCGCATGACATCAACTTTGGTGTTGGCCCAGCAGGGACAGGTAAAACCTATCTAGCGGTTGCCTGTGCTGTGGATGCTCTTGAGCGTGAACTGGTGCAGCGTATTTTATTAGTGCGTCCAGCTGTCGAAGCGGGCGAAAAACTGGGTTTTTTACCTGGTGACTTAGCGCAAAAAATTGATCCGTATTTGCGTCCTTTATATGATGCTTTGTATGAAATGCTTGGCTTTGAGCACGTCACTCGCCTGATTGAAAAACAAGTCATTGAAGTGGCACCTTTGGCCTACATGCGTGGCCGTACGCTCAGCAATAGTTTTATTATCTTAGATGAAAGCCAGAACACCACTGTTGAACAAATGAAAATGTTCTTAACTCGGATTGGCTTTGGCTCAACCGCAGTCATTACTGGCGACATCACCCAAGTCGACTTGCCACGCGGTACAACTTCGGGCCTTATCCATGTTGCTAAGGTCTTGCAAGATATACCTGGCATAGGTTTTACATTTTTCAAGTCCGCTGACGTGGTACGCCATCCGCTCGTGCAGCGCATTGTTGAAGCCTATGAAAGCTATGACTGCGCAGCACGCACCGAGCCTGTTAGAGAACTACGCCCTTGATTGAACTTGATCTACAGATAGCCAGCACAGCAGATGCGCTACCCAGTCATGCTGATTTTCTCGCTTGGTGCAATTTGGCCTTGCGTCAACGCAGCAATGCTTCTGAACTGACGATCCGCTTGGTTGACGCTGAAGAAGGCCTGCAGCTTAACTCGACATGGCGAGCAAAAGACTATCCTACCAATGTACTGTCATTTCCTGCTGACATTCCAGATGGTTTATTGGATATTCCCTTTCTGGGTGATTTAGTTATTTGCGTGCCCGTTGTTGAAAAAGAAGCAGCAAAGCAAAATAAACAGCTGGCAGCGCACTGGGCACATTTGGTCATTCATGGCTGCTTACATTTATTGGGCTATGATCATATTAACGATATTGAAGCTGAAGAGATGGAAAATTTAGAACGCCAGTTACTGGCTGAAATTGGCTACCCTGACCCTTATCGCGACAATCAATATACGGATTTAATACAACCATGAGTGAAGATAATTCTAGCAACGGGCAAAAGTCATGGCTGGATAAGTTGACCCAGGCTTTTACCCAAGAACCCAAAACACGCAAAGAATTGTTCGAACTGCTTCGCGAAGCAAACCGCAATAAACTGTTGGATAATGACGCCCTTGCCATTGTTGAAGGAGCAATCCAGATTGCTGACTTGCAAGTGCGTGACATTATGATCCCGCGTTCTCAAATGATCAGCATCAAAGCTTGCCAAAAGCCTGAAGAATTCTTGCCGTCAATTATTGATGCAGCGCACTCGCGCTACCCAGTTGTCGGCGAAAATAACGATGAAGTATTGGGCATTTTACTGGCTAAGGATTTATTACCACTGATCCTAAAAAACAACGACACCTTTGATTTGCGTAGTACATTGCGCCCTTGCAACTTCGTACCAGAGTCCAAGCGTCTCAACGTTTTGCTCAAAGAGTTTCGTGCCAACCATAACCATATGGCGGTGGTTATTGATGAGTACGGCGGTGTTGCTGGCTTAGTTACAATTGAAGATGTCCTAGAACAAATTGTCGGCGATATTGAAGACGAGCACGATGTCGAAGAAGACAGCTACATCCGCACACTTCCGACAGGCGATTACATTGTCAAAGCTCTCACCCCTGTTGATGACTTTAATGACTTTTTCGACAGCGGCTTCTCTGAGGATGAATTTGATACCATCGGCGGCGTAGTGATGAGTGCTTTCGGCCACCTCCCTAAGCGCAATGAAACCATTGAAGTCGATCGCATGCGTTTTCGTATTCTCAATGCTGATAGCCGTCGCTTACATCTATTGCGTGTCACACGCTTGGACAAAAACCCTCTGTAAAGCACATCGATAAAGCTGCACGGGGATGGCTTGACTCACATATGGATTGCGCTCAGGAACTAAACCCATGCATTGGTTGACTCGCACCGGCTGGATTGGCAATGGCATTGCCCTCATTGCTGGTGCATTAATTACGCTAACCCTAGCACCATTTAATATTTGGCCACTGGCGCTTATCGCTTGCATGACGCTATATATTGGCCTGAGTGAACTCAGCGCACGCCATGCAGCCATACGCAGCTGGTGGTTTGGTCTTGGGTTATTTGCCAGTGGTACCAGCTGGGTATACGTCAGCATTCATGACTATGGCGCGGCTTCAGCTCCGTTAGCCTTTTTCTTAACAGTGCTTTTTGTCGCTGGTTTAGCGTTTTTTTTAGCCTTATTTGGCTGGCTATGGGCACGCTTTTTTCGTCAGAATAACCACTCCACTAGCAATGCCTTGGCCTTTGCCGTCCTGTGGGTCGCTATTGAAGCCTTTCGCGGCTGGTTTTTAACCGGATTTCCTTGGCTGTATATTGGTTATAGCCAACTGCATGGGCCTTTAGCAGGTTTTGCACCCATCGGTGGTGTTTGGTTAATTTCCTTTATATTAGCGCTCAGCAGTGTATTGCTGCTCATTCTATTGAAAAACCAGCAATGGCAGTCACGCCTTACTGCTGCTTTGCTCTTGTCTATTCTTTGGGTGTCGGGCTTTGCTCTGCAATCTCTAGAATGGACACAGCCCTCAGGCGATCCGCTCAGCGTTACCGCTATCCAAGGCAATATCGAGCAAAATTTAAAATGGGATCCGACACAAATTGAAGCACAACTTTTGCTGTACCAATCACTCACTTTAAATGCCGCCCCTAGTGATTTGATTATCTGGCCAGAAACAGCCGTGCCAATTTTAAAAGACCAAGCACAAGGCTATCTAAACAGTATGGATCGTATCATTGGCCGACAAGACTCGGCACTGATCACCGGCCTGCCCTTGCGACAAAACGATGACAATGGCAACCTGCGCTATTACAACGCCATCACCACACTCGGCGAAAGTCAAGGTGAATACCTTAAGCAAAAACTTGTGCCCTTTGGTGAGTATGTCCCGCTACAAGATCTGCTACGCGGCTTGATCGCTTTCTTTGATTTACCGATGTCCGACTTTGCGCGCGGATCAAACCAACAACCGCCGCTCAACGCCAAAGGCTACAAAATAGCACCTTATATTTGTTACGAAGTGGTCTACCCTGAGTTCGCAACTAAACTGGCTGCGCAAAGCGATATCTTACTGACCATCAGTAATGACACTTGGTTTGGCACCTCAATTGGCCCGATGCAACACTTGCAGATGGCACAAATGCGCGCGCTAGAGGCAGGGCGTTGGATGATTCGCGCCACCAATAATGGTGTTAGCGCTCTGATTGATCCGCAGGGCCAAATCAGCGCAACAGTTCCGCAGTTTCAACAAGCCGTGTTGCGTGGTTCGGTTGTACCTATGCAAGGCTTAACACCTTACTTGCGCTGGCAGTCTTGGCCGTTAATCCTGCTCTGCGCTCTGTGCTTGATACCTGCAGTGTTACAACGCAAACTTCAGCGTAAAGGCTCTTGAAACCAGCTCTGTAAATGTCGCGCAGTGAAGCCTAAAAAACCTGCGCGCAATGCCATAAACAGCAAGAAAGCGATCCACAGTCCATGATTGCCCAACCCCTGCAGTAACCAAGCGATAGGCGCGCAGACCATGACTGCCAAGAGCATGCTATTGCGCATTTCTCGCGCACGTGTTGCACCTATAAACAGGCCATCCATGACATAACTCCAGACTGTAATCAGTGGCAGGAGCGCCAGATAGATCAAATAGCCCGATGCGGTTTTTTGCACGCTTGGAATATTGGTTTGTAGAGCAATAAATAAATCGCCAAACAACCAAAATAACAATGCAAAAACGCTGCTAGCAAGTAATAAATAGATGCTTACCAAGCACAGAGCCCTCTGCAATGCTCGGCGATCTTGCTGCCCCAAGGCGTGTCCCGTGAGCGCCTCCAGAGCGTGGGCTAAACCATCTAAGGCATAGGAACACAAGAGCAGACCATTGAGCAATAAAGCATTGGCGGCAACAGTATTATCACCCAAACGCGCACCTTGAAAGGTGACTGTAAAGAACACAGCTTGCAAGGCGAGACTGCGGATCAAAATATCACGATTGACCGCCAATAAAGGCCGCCAATGACTCCAGCCTAACAAGTGCTGCCAGAAATTGAGCAGGGGTCCTTTATCAACATAACGCCAAGCTAAAGCCAGACCAAGCACAGCACCTGACCACTCAGCAATGACCGAAGCGCGCGCAGCACCAGCAACGCCCCAATGCAAACCGAAAACAAAATAGACATCCAAAACGATATTGACTGAATTAGCCAGCAGCAACATCCATAATGCCGCGCGTGCATTTTGTAAGCCCAACAGCCAACCAGCAAGCACATGCATCATTAACGCAGCAGGCAAGCCATACAGACGTATCAACACATACTGTTGTGCCAGTGCCTGCAAATCTCCTGACGTGTCCATCCAAGCTAAAACATGCGGCAGCAACGGCAAGGCAATCGCCAAACACAGTACCGTTAAAACAACCACCAACATTAAGCTCTGCAATAATATATAGCGCAAAGCATGCTGATCATTACGCCCTGCTGCTTGCGCAGCAAAGCCGGTACTGCCCATACGCAGAAAGCCGCACGTCCACACCAGCATGGTGTAAATGCTGCCACCCACCGCGACAGCCCCCAGTTGATAGGCATGCGGTAAGCGTCCCACCACAGCGCTATCAACCAGAGCCACTAAAGGTACAGATAAATTACTGAGGATCATCGGTATAGCTAGGGCGAATAAACGCTGGCGTGTACCGGCGTGCTGCCATGCATCAAGCAACATGGCATAAAAGCCTTGCATAAAACTAAAGCCCTCGTTAGGTCGAGGTCAGATCAATACAACGCCTGATATAAACGGCGGCGATACAAGGTCACCAGCGGATGCTCGGTGCCCAGTAACTCAAACACTTGTAACAGGGTTGTATGCGCAGCACCATCCGCAAAACTGCGGTTACGAATAAATAACTGCAACAAACTCTCTAAAGCAGGCTCATAATGCTGTCGTGCTAACTGTTGAATACTGAGCTGTAACACTGCCTCATCATCATGGGCATTTTTTGCTAAACGGGTTTTCAGTTCTGCCATATCTGGCAACTCTGCTGCCTGGCGCAAAAATGTTAATTGTGCACGCACCGCAGCAACTGCATGTTTTTGCGCATCATCAGTAACTGAATTCAAGACCGTTTCCGCATCAGCTAATGCCCCGCGCTCCGTGAGACAGCGCGCATATAGCAGCAACGCCGCAGGCTGCTGGTCATCACCAGATAAGAGCTTTTTGAGCAGACTTTCAGCTTGAGCAAACTCACCGTTATCAAACAAGGTTTGTGCGGTGAATATGGGATCTTCTGCAATCTCGGCAGGCTCAGCCACATGTTTACTTAGAAAGGCGCGAATATCCGACTCAGATTGCGCACCGGTAAAGCCATCAACGGGTTTACCATCTTTAAACAACACGACAGTCGGTAAGCTTTGCACACCCAATCGCGCCACAATTTCTTGTTCAACATCGCAATCAACTTTAGCCAGCAACAACTCACCCGTATAACTATCGACAATCTTCTCTAACAAAGGCATCAACAGCTTGCATGGTGCGCACCAGTGCGCCCAAAAATCAACCAAAACAGGCTTATGTGATGAATTCTGTACAACTAGCTGCTCGAACTGTTCAACACCTGCCACATCAAATACAAAAGCATTATCAGTCACGTTATATCCTTCATTAAGTAGTTAAATATTTTGCAAATTATGAACGGCGTAGAGCTCGATAAACTTTAAAGCCATCACGCTCAGCTAATACTGTGCATGGACCCAAATATTGTTCAATCAAGGGTGGATACTTTAAAAAACTATTGGCAACAATACGCAACTCACCTCCAGGCTGCAGATGCGCGGCCGCTTCACGCAATAAAGTTTCAGTGGTCTGATACTGCGTGTGTACGCCTTGGTGGAACGGCGGGTTACTAATAATAGCCATTAATTGCTTCGGTGCAGCGTGAATACCATCACCAGCAATAGTGTTGGCCTCCAGCCCATTGGCAGCCAAGGTTAATTGGCTACTGTATATAGCAAAGGCATCAACATCCAACATACTGATCTGTGCATTGGGATAGCGCATTTTCAAAAAAGAACCTACTACACCTGCGCCACAACCAAAGTCCAAATAATGCCCGCTTGGTAAATCTTCTAAACACTCCAAAAGTAACTGCGTACCTAAATCCAAACGCCCATGACTAAACACACCTGGCACCGAATGCACCTGAAGGGGTTGCCCTGCTGCATTGACACTAAAGACCTTACTGGCTGCTGTTAAATCTGGTGCCTGTGGCTTATCGCTCACTTCACAGCGCCACAACTGACAATGCCTAGCACTATCGACCTTACTGGTTTTACCAAATGCCGCCAATTGCTTTGCAGCGCGCTCTGCACCTGCTCGTTTTTCACCCACTAAAAACAACAGTCCACCAGGTATTTTGGCAGCAAGCTCTTGCAGTAAATATTCAGTCAGGTCGCGTGACTTTGGTAAAAACAAAACCCCTGCTGTGTATTCTGCTGGCTGTAGCTCCGTAGAAAAAAAACAACGCTGGGTAAAGCGCTGGATGAGCTGTTGATATTCACCAGCGTGCCAACTCCAGCCGCGCGCTTCCGGTAACTGACTAAGTAAATCATCAGCGGGCAAGCCAGCTAACAATACTTTGCCTTGAAATAGAGCGACATTTCGCAACAGCACCTGACTTCTTGGATCCATAGTGACACACCTAAAAATATTGCCGCATTTTACCAGCAAAACTATGGGTTAGGCGCAAAGCTAAGGAAACACTGAATAATGTTGGCGAGGCAGTCCAGGGCTAGGTGCAACGATCAGCTGGAGAACAGCCAAAGGCTGACCCGAAGGGGAGCGCTAGCGAGTCAAATCGGCTCAAAAGCGCGGTTTACACATAGTAAATGAGTATTTTATTCGCCTCGCCCACCCTTCGGAGCTATGCAAAACACGTTCAATATAAAGATTGTGAGCCATTTTTTAACGCTGCCCTAACAATGCAGGTAATTATTCAGCGTTTCCCTAAGTAATACTGCTGTTTAGCATTCCTAGGATACACCTTTCGGAGAAGGTCACAGATCGCAGAGCGCAACGTATTAATCTTATTCCAGTTATAAAAAATCCCAAGCGATTTTGAACTGCACAAATAGCTGGACTAATCACCGCCCAACTTCCAGCCCTGCGCTCACGTTCAACTGCATGCTTGCTTAAATATCACTAGCATCTGAGTGGCGATAATGTTGCTACGAAAACAGTGTTTGTCTTGGTGCATCCTTTATTTGTTTTCTTCAGCAGACACCAATAGCCAGTTACTGTCGGCATTTAGAC
Source organism: Pseudomonas sp. C27(2019) (assembly GCF_008807395.1). GTDB lineage: Bacteria > Pseudomonadota > Gammaproteobacteria > Pseudomonadales > Pseudomonadaceae > Denitrificimonas. Next base: position 355,275 of record NZ_CP043320.1, on the reverse strand, counting down.
CGATTGCTGCACCAGCTTTGAGATTGACATCCTGATTAATTGTGTCGCGCCAATCCAGCAGTGAAAAGTCACTAGTTCGCTAACGCTTAAACATTGCTCAACAAAAGGCTGAAGCAGTCGTGTACGCTGACGCGGCGATAGAACATCTGCACCGTTAAGCTCAATGCTATCGACTTGAAGGCAAGCGCTGCTGTCGTCTGCTGGCAGACTTGGTACGCTCACCTCTCGGCTTGGGAGGGACTGTAGCTCGTCGAAGCGACGCTGCTGCTCTTGCAGCAAACGTTCTTGACGCTCGCGCGACAGCTCTATGTCTATAGGAAGCTGTGCATACGCATCAGCACTCGATAGATAAAGAAAAATTAGGGTAGCAAATCCATTTGCTTTTGAAATCATATTTCACCAGTCGTCCGTGACTACGTGGTCATACTCACTTATTTTTAAATATAGTTGCGTGATGAAATTCACAAAAAAACAAGAAATGAAAATATTAAAGGTTGTCGATTCGATTATTTAATATTAGCTGGTGGTACTGAAAGCACTCAATCGACTAATGTCCTTTTAGACACTTTTATCGGTCTAGCTTATTTTTCTCCCGTAGCTAGCCTGAGGCAAGCTGGTCGCCACCGAAACATCTCTTTATTGCTGAGCGGTGAATTAACTATTACAAACACATCGATGTAGCCTTCTACGGACCTGGGCGCCTTGTTTGCTTCTGAACTGGTACCGTCTGCATGAACAAGTTAATTTATCGTATTGCAGGCATAAAAAAACCCCAGACCATTTCTGATCTAGGGTTTTGTGTTTAAGCTTGACAATGACCTACTCTCACATGGGGAAACCCCACACTACCATCGGCGATGCATCGTTTCACTTCTGAGTTCGGGATGGGATCAGGTGGTTCCAATGCTCTATGGTCGTCAAGCAATTCTTTTTGAGGAGCCGTTTCTCACTTTCGTGATCATCGTCTTCTCTAATTAGGCATGCAATAGTATCAGTTTATTTGTGCGCTTTGCGAACTTTCGGTCACAATTCGTCTTCCCAAATTGTTTGGGTGTTATATGGTCAAGCCTCACGGGCAATTAGTATTGGTTAGCTCAATGCCTCACAGCACTTACACACCCAACCTATCAACCTTGTAGTCTTCAAGGGCCCTTCAGGGAGCTTAAAGCTCCAGTGAGATCTCATCTTGAGGCAAGCTTCCCGCTTAGATGCTTTCAGCGGTTATCTCTTCCGAACATAGCTACCCGGCAATGCCACTGGCGTGACAACCGGAACACCAGAGGTTCGTCCACTCCGGTCCTCTCGTACTAGGAGCAGCCCCTCTCAAATCTCAAACGTCCACGACAGATAGGGACCGAACTGTCTCACGACGTTCTAAACCCAGCTCGCGTACCACTTTAAATGGCGAACAGCCATACCCTTGGGACCGGCTTCAGCCCCAGGATGTGATGAGCCGACATCGAGGTGCCAAACACCGCCGTCGATATGAACTCTTGGGCGGTATCAGCCTGTTATCCCCGGAGTACCTTTTATCCGTTGAGCGATGGCCCTTCCATACAGAACCACCGGATCACTAAGACCTACTTTCGTACCTGCTCGACTTGTTGGTCTCGCAGTTAAGCGCGCTTTTGCCTTTATACTCTACGACCGATTTCCGACCGGTCTGAGCGCACCTTCGTACTCCTCCGTTACTCTTTAGGAGGAGACCGCCCCAGTCAAACTACCCACCATACACTGTCCTCGATCCGGATAACGGACCAGAGTTAGAACCTCAAAGTTGCCAGGGTGGTATTTCAAGGTTGGCTCCACTGCAACTAGCGTCGCAGTTTCAAAGCCTCCCACCTATCCTACACAAACAACTTCAAAGTCCAGTGCAAAGCTATAGTAAAGGTTCACGGGGTCTTTCCGTCTTGCCGCGGATACACTGCATCTTCACAGCGATTTCAATTTCACTGAGTCTCGGGTGGAGACAGCGCCGCCATCGTTACGCCATTCGTGCAGGTCGGAACTTACCCGACAAGGAATTTCGCTACCTTAGGACCGTTATAGTTACGGCCGCCGTTTACTGGGGCTTCGATCAAGAGCTTCGCTTACGCTAACCCCATCAATTAACCTTCCAGCACCGGGCAGGCGTCAGACCCTATACGTCCTCTTTCGAGTTTGCAGAGTCCTGTGTTTTTAATAAACAGTCGCAGCGGCCTGGTATCTTCGACTAGCAAAGGCTTACGTAGTAAATACTTCACCCTCACCAGCGCACCTTCTCCCGAAGTTACGGTGCCATTTTGCCTAGTTCCTTCACCCGAGTTCTCTCAAGCGCCTTGGTATTCTCTACCCAACCACCTGTGTCGGTTTGGGGTACGGTTCCTAATTATCTGAAGCTTAGAAGTTTTTCTTGGAAGCATGGCATCAACCACTTCGCATTCTAAAGAACGCTCGTCATCAGCTCTCGGCATTAACAAAATCCCGGATTTTCCTAAGATCTCTGCCTACCACCTTAAACAGGGACAACCAACGCCCTGATGGCCTAGCCTTCTCCGTCTCTCCATCGCAATAATTAGAAGTACAGGAATATTAACCTGTTTCCCATCGACTACACTTTTCAGTCTCGCCTTAGGGGCCGACTCACCCTGCGTCGATTAACGTTGCGCAGGAAACCTTGGTCTTTCGGCGTGAGTGTTTTTCACACTCATTATCGTTACTCATGTCAGCATTCGCACTTGTGATACCTCCAGCAAGCTTCTCAACTCACCTTCAACGGCTTACACAACGCTCCTCTACCACATAGACATTCCCTTAAAACCACTGTTTATTTTACTTTTACTTCCCTCAACGTGAGGGTGTGCTTTGCTCGCCTAACGGCTCGCAAGCGTAAACAATTGAATGATTTTAAGTGGAATGTCTATGTCCGTAGCTTCGGTGTATGGTTTGAGCCCCGTTACATCTTCCGCGCAGGCCGACTCGACTAGTGAGCTATTACGCTTTCTTTAAAAGATGGCTGCTTCTAAGCCAACTTCCTAGCTGTCTAAGCCTTCCCACATCGTTTCCCACTTAACCATAACTTTGGGACCTTAGCTGACGGTCTGGGTTGTTTCCCTTTCCACGACGGACGTTAGCACCCGCCGTGTGTCTCCCGTGCTCGCACTTGCTGGTATTCGGAGTTTGCATTGGGTTGGTAAGTCGGGATGACCCCCTAGCCAAAACAGTGCTCTACCCCCAGCAGTGATACACGAGGCGCTACCTAAATAGCTTTCGAGGAGAACCAGCTATCTCCGGGCTTGATTAGCCTTTCACTCCGATCCACAGGTCATCCGCTAGCTTTTCAACGATAGTCGGTTCGGTCCTCCAGTTAGTGTTACCCAACCTTCAACCTGCCCATGGATAGATCGCCCGGTTTCGGGTCTATTCCCAGCGACTGTCGCCCTATTAAGACTCGCTTTCGCTACGCCTCCCCTATTCGGTTAAGCTTGCCACTGAAAATAAGTCGCTGACCCATTATACAAAAGGTACGCAGTCACCCGATCCTCAATAACACTGCTTGTTTAGTGTGTTGACCAACATTTGCAAGCAAATATTGTTACCTAAACAACCCATGTGTGTCATCAAAATTGTGCCACTCAATGTTATTGAGTGATCGGGCTCCCACTGCTTGTACGCATACGGTTTCAGGTTCTATTTCACTCCCCTCTCCGGGGTTCTTTTCGCCTTTCCCTCACGGTACTGGTTCACTATCGGTCAGTCAGTAGTATTTAGCCTTGGAGGATGGTCCCCCCATATTCAGACAAAGTTTCTCGTGCTCCGTCCTACTCGATTTCATGACTAAGAGATTTTCGTATACAGGGCTATCACCCACTATGGCGGCACTTTCCAGAGCCTTCTACTAATCTCTAAGCCACTTAAGGGCTAGTCCCCGTTCGCTCGCCACTACTAAGGGAATCTCGGTTGATTTCTTTTCCTACGGGTACTTAGATGTTTCAGTTCCCCGCGTTCGCCTCTTATAGCTATGTATTCACTATAAGATACCTAACTTACGTTAGGTGGGTTTCCCCATTCAGAGATCTCTGGATCACAGTCTGTTTGCCGACTCCCCAAAGCTTATCGCAGGCTACAACGTCTTTCATCGCCTCTGACTGCCAAGGCATCCACCGTATGCGCTTCTTCACTTGACCATATAACCCCAAGCAATTTGGTTATATATCTATAACGTGAAGATCGATATTACGCCGAAAATTCGCAATTAAAAAACTCACAAATTTTACCTTAGCCTAAACAATTACCAGTGAAAGTAATCATCTAGTCTTTTTTACTTCTATCACATGCCTAAATTTTTAAAGAACAGTTCTGGTAAAGACCAGACATCAACATTCAAACAGCCTGCGGCTGACTAAATGCTCATGTCTGAGCTTCGAACGATTGGATAATGGTGGAGCCAAGCGGGATCGAACCGCTGACCTCCTGCGTGCAAGGCAGGCGCTCTCCCAGCTGAGCTATGGCCCCATTTTTAACGGCTCTTTTTTGATTATATCTTCGTCAGCCTTGTCACTTACTCAGTCACATACAGAAGTATGCTCCTTCGTTCGCTCCGGCAGCTTCCTCGATCTAAGCAAAAAATAACTCGTTAAACCTAACTCATAACTTAAAAGCTACAAGCCAAATGAAACGGTACCTTTAAACCACCTAATAATTGTCATTTATTCGAATTAGCTTTTAGCTTTCTCTTCAAAATGTAATTTTTCTTAGGCAAGGCATTTAAAGGCGAAGTTTAGTAACACTAAACGAGTCTTTAAATAACGCAGCATAAGTAAAATTTGGTGGGTCTGGGCAGAGTTGAACTGCCGACCTCACCCTTATCAGGGGTGCGCTCTAACCAACTGAGCTACAGACCCATACAGGTCAATCCACCATTTGGTCCGTCAGTCGGTCGGTCAAACTTCACCCTACTTTCCACCTCAACGGCAGGGGGTTCGCTTTAACCAAGCCAAGCATAGACCCAATTATCAAGGGCCTAACAACCCAATCGCTACTACAGATTGAATCAAGCAATTCGTGTGGATACTTATGAAGACGATGATGTCTTCGATTAAGGAGGTGATCCAGCCGCAGGTTCCCCTACGGCTACCTTGTTACGACTTCACCCCAGTCATGAATCACACCGTGGTAACCGTCCTCCCGAAGGTTAGACTAGCTACTTCTGGTGCAACCCACTCCCATGGTGTGACGGGCGGTGTGTACAAGGCCCGGGAACGTATTCACCGCGGCATTCTGATCCACGATTACTAGCGATTCCGACTTCACGCAGTCGAGTTGCAGACTGCGATCCGGACTACGATTGGTTTTATGGGATTAGCTCCGTCTCGCGACTTGGCAGCCCGTTGTACCAACCATTGTAGCACGTGTGTAGCCCTGGCCGTAAGGGCCATGATGACTTGACGTCATCCCCACCTTCCTCCGGTTTGTCACCGGCAGTCTCCTTAGAGTGCCCACCATTACGTGCTGGTAAATAAGGACAAGGGTTGCGCTCGTTACGGGACTTAACCCAACATCTCACGACACGAGCTGACGACAGCCATGCAGCACCTGTGTCTGAGTTCCCGAAGGCACCAATCCATCTCTGGAAAGTTCTCAGCATGTCAAGGCCAGGTAAGGTTCTTCGCGTTGCTTCGAATTAAACCACATGCTCCACCGCTTGTGCGGGCCCCCGTCAATTCATTTGAGTTTTAACCTTGCGGCCGTACTCCCCAGGCGGTCAACTTAATGCGTTAGCTGCGTTACTAAGTCCTCAAGGAACCCAACAACTAGTTGACATCGTTTACGGCGTGGACTACCAGGGTATCTAATCCTGTTTGCTCCCCACGCTTTCGCACCTCAGTGTCAGTATCAGTCCAGGTGGTCGCCTTCGCCACTGATGTTCCTTCCTATATCTACGCATTTCACCGCTACACAGGAAATTCCACCACCCTCTACCGTACTCTAGCCCACCAGTTTTAGAAGCAATTCCCAGGTTGAGCCCGGGGCTTTCACTCCTAACTTAATGAACCACCTACGCGCGCTTTACGCCCAGTAATTCCGATTAACGCTCGCACCCTTCGTATTACCGCGGCTGCTGGCACGAAGTTAGCCGGTGCTTATTCTGTTGGTAACGTCAAAACAGTCAAGTATTCGTTAACTGCTCTTCCTCCCAACTTAAAGTGCTTTACAATCCGAAGACCTTCTTCACACACGCGGCATGGCTGGATCAGGGTTGCCCCCATTGTCCAATATTCCCCACTGCTGCCTCCCGTAGGAGTCTGGACCGTGTCTCAGTTCCAGTGTGACTGATCATCCTCTCAGACCAGTTACGGATCGCAGTCTTGGTGAGCCATTACCTCACCAACTAACTAATCCGACCTAGGCTCATCTAATAGCGCAAGGCCCGAAGGTCCCCTGCTTTCTCCCGTAGGACGTATGCGGTATTAGCTTACCTTTCGGCAAGTTATCCCCCACTACTAGGCAGATTCCTAGGCATTACTCACCCGTCCGCCGCTCGTCAGCAGAATAGTAAACTACTCTCTGTTACCGCTCGACTTGCATGTGTTAAGCCTGCCGCCAGCGTTCAATCTGAGCCATGATCAAACTCTTCAGTTATATACTGATCGGGTTTTGAGAAAACCCTAAACTTGGCTCAGCAATCGCAAATATCTTTTATTAATAAATTAAAAAAGACAAAAATAATTCTACAAATTTTCATTCGCCGAATAACTTGTGTTGCTGATAATCTTGCTGACTATCAATCATCTCACACAAGCACCCACACGAATTGCTTGATTCAAATTGTTAAAGAACGTTTCGCTGAGTGTCTCAGCGAGGAGGCGTATTCTACATCTCCCAAAGTAACTGTCAAGGCTTATTTTCTGGAAGTTTAAAACAACTGTTTCCGTCTAACCCCTTGTTACCCCGAGACACTTACGTTTCTCGTTGGTAGGCCGTGCATTCTACATCACAAAACGATTCTGTCAACAGCAACTACATAACAAATCAACTTTCTTTTAAATTAACTATACAGCCCTATTCTGACGTTTACGCAAGCGTAACGCATACTGCACCGGACCTGACAAAGCGTAGACCAAAAACAACAGCAGTAGAATCCTAGGGGGATCACTAAAAACAACAGCAAAAGCCAATACAGCAACTAAAATTGCCACAAACGGAACTCGACCTTTAAGATCCAAATCCTTAAAGCTGTAGTATTTGATATTACTCACCATCAACATACCAGCCAACGCCACAAGTATTGCAAACAAAATAACCACTACGACCGGCAAATCAATAGCACCAACACCGTTATCACTTAGTGCCCACACCACGCCAGCCACAACGCCTGCAGCAGCTGGGCTTGCTAAGCCTATAAACCAGCGTTTATCGACCACTCCTATTTGAGTATTAAAGCGCGCCAAACGCAGTGCAGCACAGGCCACATAAATAAACGCAATCATAAGGCCTACATTACCCAACCCTGACAAGACCCATTGATAAGCCAAGATGGCCGGCGCTAAACCAAATGCAACCATATCAGACAATGAGTCATATTCAGCACCAAAAGCACTTTGCGTATTAGTCATGCGCGCAACACGACCATCCAAACCATCAAGCACCATAGCAACAAAGACAGTCGCCGCAGCAACTGCAAAGTTAGCATTGATCGCGCACATAATTGAATAGAACCCAGCAAACAGATTGGCGGTTGTAAACAAGTTCGGCAGCAAATAAATACCTCTGTGCCGCACTTTCCGACCCTCATTATCATGACCTTCTTCGATATGCTCATCTATAGGCAATAAACTTTCAATCGATGATGCCTCATCATGTTCTTCAGGACGTTGATTCATAGTTTTCCTTAAGCTTCTTCTAAGCAATGAGCCAATCTACTTAACACAATTGGCATTTTATACTAAATCAGCACTAGAAACGAAAAACGCGGCCTGAGCCGCGTTTTTTAAATTGCAAATAAATCAGTTCTTTGACTTATCAACAATTTTGTTAGCAGATATCCACGGCATCATCGAACGCAATTTTTCACCAACCACCTCTATACCGTGCGCAGCATTGTTGCGGCGGTAAGCAGTCATTGACGGATAGTTGGTTGCGCCTTCAGTAATAAACATTTTCGCATACTCACCATTCTGAATACGCTTTAAAGCATTACGCATTGCGGCGCGCGACTCATCGTTAATCACTTCAGGGCCGGTAACATACTCACCGTATTCAGCGTTATTTGAAATAGAGTAGTTCATGTTTGCAATACCGCCTTCAAACATCAGATCTACAATCAACTTCAATTCATGCAGGCACTCGAAGTAGGCCATTTCTGGAGCGTAACCCGCTTCAACCAGTACCTCAAAGCCAGCCTTAACCAGCTCAACCGTACCACCACAAAGAACAGCCTGCTCGCCGAACAAATCCGTTTCTGTTTCATCTTTAAATGTGGTTTCAATAATACCTGTGCGCCCACCACCGACACCGCTTGCGTACGACAGAGCAACATTTTTCGCATTACCAGACGCATCTTGATAAATAGCGATAAGATCTGGAATACCACCGCCCTTAACAAATTCTGATCGCACGGTATGGCCCGGCGCTTTTGGCGCGATCATAATGACGTCAAGATCAGCACGCGGCGTCACCTGGTTATAATGCACAGAGAAACCGTGAGCAAAGGCCAAAGTTGCGCCTTTTTTCAAGTTTGGCTCTAGCTCTTCTTTGTACAGCTGACCTTGAAACTCATCTGGCGTCAAAACCATTACAACATCTGCCGCTTTAACAGCAGTTGCAACATCCGCAACTTTCAAACCATGCGCTTCAGCCTTAGCAATTGAAGAAGAGCCAACGCGCAAGCCAACCGTCACATCAACACCTGAGTCTTGCAGGTTGCATGCATGCGCATGGCCTTGTGAACCATAACCAATAATGGCTACTTTTTTGCCCTTGATAATCGATAAATCACAATCTTTGTCATAGTAAACTTTCATAAAATTCTCCTAATATTGAAAGGCTTGTACCCTTCAGTTTTTATTCAAAGGCTCAAAACTTTATCGCCACGTGCAATACCGGTAACACCGCTGCGTACAACCTCTAAAATAGAGGCAGGCCCAATCGCCTGGATAAAACTGTCCAGTTTATCAGTTGTTCCCGCTAGTTGTACGGTATATAGACTCGGTGAAACATCAACAATCTGACCTCTGAAAATATCAGCGGTACGTTTGATCTCTGCTCGCTGAGCGCCACTTGCTTTAACTTTAACCAGCATCAACTCGCGCTCAATATGTGCACTTTCTGACAAATCAACCAACTTCACCACTTCGATTAATTTATTTAGATTCTTAGTGATTTGCTCAATCACCTCTTCTTTGCCAATCGTGGTTAGCGTTAGACGCGACAAGGTTGGATCTTCTGTCGCAGCAACTGTCAGACTTTCAATATTATAGTTACGTTGGGAAAACAGCCCGATCACGCGAGATAAGGCACCAGGTTCATTCTCCATCAACAAAGAAATGATATGTCTCATGATTATGTCCGCTCCGTTTTGCTGAGCCACATATCGCGCATCGCACCATCACGAATTTGCATCGGGTACACGTGCTCACTGGTGTCTACTTGAATATCTAGGAATACGAGACGGTCTTTCATTGCAAACGCCTCTTCCATTTTCGGCTTGAGATCTTTCAAGTCGGTAATGCGTATACCCACATGCCCGTAAGCTTCAACCAACTTAACAAAATCAGGCAATGATTCCATATACGAATGAGAGTAACGGCTATTGTAAACCATGTCCTGCCACTGACGAACCATGCCTAGCGCGCCGTTATTTAAGTTAATGATCTTAACCGGTAGATCATATTGCAGACAGGTTGAAAGCTCTTGGATATTCATTTGAATACTGCCTTCACCGGTCACACATGCAACATCATCATCCGGAAAGTTCAGTTTGATCCCCATAGCCGCAGGAAAACCAAAACCCATCGTTCCTAAACCACCTGAGTTGATCCAACGATTTGGCTTATTAAAGCGGTAGTATTGCGCAGCAAACATTTGGTGCTGGCCAACATCGGAAGTAACAAAGGCATTGCCGTTAGTCACATCACACAAAGTCTCAATAACAGCTTGTGGTTTGATAATAGTCCCGTCACCACTATCGTAAGGGAACAGCTTGCCGTTACCACGCCACTCATCAATCTGCTTCCACCAGCTGGCAACAACATTAGGATTTGGCTTCGTACCAATATCTTTAAGAGCCGCCAGCATGTCATTTAAAACGCTATCAACTGGGCCAACAATTGGAATATCCGCTTTAATTGTTTTAGAGATTGATGCTGGATCAATATCAATGTGGATGATTTTTGCGTTCGGACAGAACTTAGCTGCGCCATTAATAACACGATCATCAAAGCGCGCACCCACCGCAATCAAAACGTCACAATGGTGCATCGTTAGGTTAGCAGTATAACTACCGTGCATACCCAGCATGCCAACAAACTGGCGATCATCACCAGGAAAGCAACCCAAACCCATCAAGGTATTGGTAACTGGCGCATTAAGCAGTTTTGCCATTTCGGTCAGCTGCGCTGAGGCTCCGCCCAAAATAACACCGCCACCAGCATAGACAACAGGGCGCTTGGCAGCTAACAGCATCTCAGCAGCCTTACGGATTTGCCCTGAATGGCCACGCGTCGCCGGCGCATAAGAGCGCAACTTGGCCTTTTTCGGGTAATTGTATTCAAATTTATCGATAGGGTTAGTCATATCCTTAGGGACATCAATAACCACTGGGCCCGGACGCCCTGACTCAGCCAGATAGAAAGCCTTCTTGATCACATCAGGAATTTCTGAAGGGTGCTTAACCATAAAGCTGTGCTTAACAATTGGGCGTGAGATACCAATCATATCGGTTTCTTGGAACGCATCCGTACCCACCATATCAGTCGGCACTTGCCCAGAAATAACCACCATTGGTATCGAGTCCATAAAAGCAGTAGCAATGCCCGTCACCGCATTAGTCGCACCTGGACCTGAGGTTACAAAAACAACGCCCGCCTTACCTGTCGCACGCGCATAGCCATCGGCCATATGCGTTGCAGCTTGCTCATGACGCACCAAAATATGCGTTAGAGCAGGCTCTTTGAATAATGCATCATAGATATGCAGTACGGCTCCACCTGGGTAGCCATAAATATATTTAACGCCTTCGTCACGCAGTGCGCGAACGAGCATTTCTGCGCCGGATAAAAGTTCCACAGTAACACCTCTAAAACGCCAGAGTAGCGCCCCTCATCAAGGGCAATCTGATTGTAGGTTGCTGTTATTTGCAGCACGGTTGACGGTGATTGCCGACTACCCTGCCACCTAAATTAAGCAGCATAGAGAAACCCGAATGTCTAAAGATTCCTCACCCTGCGCGAGGTAACGCGATACGGGTATAGCGGACGGTACGGGTACGCACCTCATTAATTAACGCTATAAGCACCTTTTTGGGGTAAACATTACAGCAATCTACGGATTGTTCGTAATCAGCAGTCGCAAGTCAAGCAATACGAGACATTTATCTCATTTCCAAGACTGACAAGCGTCTATGATAGATATTTATAAGCCTTGTATGCAACCACAAGCTTGCAAGCCAAACTTTTAGAGTATATTCAAGCTCATTATTTATATAATCGTACCCAGCCCTTACTCTCTCATAATAAGGAAATAGCATGCGACGCTTAATAACCACCGCCAGCCTTCTATTAGTGTTCAGCTCTTTAGCAATTGCTGCACCTATTTACAAATGGGTCGATGCGCAAGGCGTTACTCATTTCGGATCAGAGCCGCCAAGTGATCGTCCTGCAGAAAGCGTGAGCACGAATTCTTTCCAGCCACCACTGCCAGAAAAATCAGCAGCGCAGTTGGCTAAAGAAGCTGAACAGCAAAGTTCTAAAACACAAGCTCAAATAGACCGTGAGGTTCGCAAACAGATCGCTGAAGAGACAGCTGCCCTTAAAAAGTATTGCGAGAACGTCCGGCATAATCTTGCACAGCTGGAAAACAACCCCAGGGTTTTAGCTGAAATTGACGGCAAGCCGACACGCCTCAGTGAAGAAGAACGCCAAGCCCGTATAGCCGAAATGAAGCAAGTCATACTTGAGCGCTGCACAAATATTCAATAATTGCACCGCTCAGTACTTTCAGCAGGTTAACCAAGTCGATTCGATGTCATAATGGTTGCATCTATGCACTTTAAACAGTCAAGCAGGGTTGCAACTGTAGTGCGCTGTTCACGGTATACAACTTCTGCCATCTCAAAAATTGCACACTGGCTCGGCAACGCATGCCCAGAATCTAAAATGCTCAGCATGCGCGGCACAAAAACCCACTGCAGCCATTGCGCAAATTCCAAGGTATCAACACAGAACGGCTGCTGGCTTTGTAGCGCCTCAATACTCGGCTCTTGCTGCTGCCACCAGCCCAGTTGTTGCAACTCATTTTCTAAGCTGGACAACAACTCACGCAGTTTCAAACGAATCTGTGCAGCCATTACAAGTTAACCCGAGCACGACGCTGTGCTTCTTCTGCACCAGCAGTGTCACCTTGCTGCGCTCGAGCGCGGGCAATTAATTCCCAAAGCCCCGCCTGTAGAGCAGGTCGACCATTGCTGTAACTCAAGCCGCGTTGAGCGAGCTGTTCAGCTTGACTTGGATTACCCTGCGCTAAGCGTACTTCTGCCAAGCGGTAAAGCACTTGCGGCTCGCGTGGTGCGATTCGCTGTGCACGCTCAAGACTTGATGCTGCACCATTAAAATCACCACTCGTTTGCTGCTGCTTTGCAGTTGTTAGCAGCGCAAGCACAGGCCCCGACAGCTGCTCATCTGCAGCTAAACGTGTCTGATTACCAATCGGCATCGATGCCACAGGAGCAGCAGGCGTCTCAGCTGTTGAGCCAGGACTGTGCGTTTCGATACCGCCAATCGGCGCACTTGGCACAGCATAAACCTGCACGCCTTGCGCATCAGCTTGCTCATGAGCAGTTTGACCTTGCTGCATCTGCTGCTGCGTGCCAGCCTGCCGCACTCTACTATCACGCATAGCGCCAGGCGTTAGCGGCCCACCACTTTCAACAACCGGAATAGATCGATGCTGCGCACCAGAACAGCCAGCTAAAAGTGCTGCTAGTGCAATTAAAATGACTGCGTGCTTGCTCACATTGTTTCCTCGTTAATATTAATTTAACCAACCTCGAATCCAGCTTTTGACCGACTCTACAGGCGCAGGTAAAGAGATCGGCTTATCACAAGACTCACCAGGCAATGGTTCACTGCCTCGTATATAAGGCATTTGCACCGCGCCAGGGCAGCCTTCGGCACTGCCTAGGCCAGAATACGCATCCACCCACGCCATAACCACATTACTCGGGAGAGGCATCTGTAATGAACTTGGCGCTGCTTTTTGCATAAAATTCGCCCAAACTTGTAATGCGCCACTGGCACCCGTTAGTGGTGTTTTACCATTATCATCACGCCCCATCCAAACCACTGCAAGCAAATCCTGACCAAACCCTGCAAACCAGCTATCGCGCAAATCATTACTGGTGCCTGTTTTACCTGCCAGCACCACAGAAGAGGGTACGCGGTTATAAACAGAACGACCTGTCCCTTCAGTCATCACCCGTCGCATCGCTTCTTGAGTCAAGTAGATTGCACCCGCATCAAAGCGCTGCTCAATTGTGTACGGATAGCGCCCCAAGGGCTCTCCTTGCGCATTTAGCACGCTACGAATAGCACGTAGAGGGGTATTAAAACCACCATTGGCGATGGTTTGATACATGTCAGCAACTTCTATTGGTGTCAAACTGCCCGCCCCCAGCAACATAGACGGGTAAGCCGGCCAGTCACGCTTAACACCTAGTTTGCGTACAGTTTTTAAAACCTGTGGCACGCCCATTTCCAAGCCCAGTTTGGCTGTTGAGAGATTATACGATTGCGCCAATCCTTGATATAAAAAAACCGTACCATGCTCTTTGCGATCGTTGTTTTGTGGTGTCCACACTTTACCGCTGCGGCTTTTCACTGAAAATGATGCGTCTTGAATGTAATGCGTCAAAGTATACTGACTAGGTTGCTCTAAAGCTGCAAGGTAGACCGCAGGCTTAACCAATGATCCAATTGGTCGTACAGCATCTAAGGCGCGGTTAAAGCCCGCGTAACGTGGCAAGCGACTACCGAGCAAGGCTAACACCTCTCCCGTTTCTGGGTTGCTCACGACCATTGCCGCCTCAACCTCATCAATCCCCTTGCGACCTGCTAATTGCTTATAGGTTTGCGCCAGCGTTTCTTCTGCTTTGCGCTGCAAGATTGGGTCAAAACTGGTAAAGATACTCAAACCTTCCTCAGTTAAATCTTCGTCACGGTAGTCTTCACGCAATTGACGTTTGACCAAATCCATAAATCCTGGATAGGTACTATTGGCAAGGCTACCGCGCTTGGTAATACCCAACGGGCGTTGCTTAGCTTGCGCTGCTTGTTCCTTATCAACCGTTCCCTGCTCAGCGAGCAAGTCAATGACCAAGTTGCGGCGCTCAAGCGCACGTTCAGGCTGGCGACGCGGGTTGTAATAGGACGGTCCTTTCACCATCCCCACTAACAATGCCACCTGATGCAGCTTCAGCTCAGACAAGGGCTGACTGAAGAAGTACTGACTGGCCAAACCAAAACCATGCACCGCACGCTGGCCATCCTGACCAAGAAACACTTCGTTGAGATAGGCTTCTAAAATATCTTGCTTACTGTAATGCAACTCAAGCAGCAGCGACATCAATGCCTCTGTGACTTTTCGAGTCAAAGTGCGCTCATTAGTGAGGAAGAAGTTTTTCACCAGCTGCTGAGTCAGCGTACTACCGCCTTGGCGCAAAGCGCCTGATGAGGTATTAACCCACAGAGCACGTGCAATCGACTTGGGAGAGACACCATGGTGCGTATAAAAGTCTCGATCCTCGACTGCAATCAGCGCTTGCGACAATAATTCAGGCGCTTGATCGAGACGAATTAAAATTCGATCTTCTTGATGTGCTGGATACAAACCACCAACTAATAAGGGCTCTAAGCGAGCAACCGCCAGCGCGCGACCATTACTCTGCGTCAAACTAGCAACGCTGTTTCCAGAGAAACGCACGCGCAGTGCTTGCGCAGGCTCAGCACCTTCATAAAATTGAAAACCACGGGTATGCAAATCAACGGTATTGCCGTTAACCGCCACAGCCCCAGAACTACTGGCCGAAGACTCGTTACGATAACCCAAAGCACTCAACTCAGTTAAAAAATCTTGCTTGTTAAGCTTTTGTCCAGCAAACAACTCTAAAGGCCGAGCATAGACTTTAGCTGGCACAGTCCAGCGCTTACCGGAAAACTTCTCCTGAACCACTGCATCAAGATATATAAGTACGCCGGCAAGTACTACAATTGCGACGATGGATAGCTTTACAAATAAGCCCAGCCAACGACCTGAGGCTTTTGTTTTGCGCCGGCTTGCAGCCTTTTTAGATGGCCGAGACGTTCGTTTTTGAGTCATGCTGTTAATTATATCCAGTTTGTTTCAGTTCAAAATGCATGCTTATAGTTTGCACAGTCGCCCACAGTTGCCATAATGCAGCCATTATTTTATTACTTCCAAGGATCACCCGTGACTCAAGCCCTGATTGCCGCCCTACAAAACCCTGATATATACCCACACCCAGTGGAAAATTTTCAGGTTATCGAAACGCATATCTCTTGGGTCATCCTAACGGGCCCTTATGCGTATAAAATCAAAAAAGCTGTAGATTTTGGCTTTTTAGATTTCACTGACATTAAAGCTCGCCAGCACTTCTGCTCTGAAGAAGTACGCCTAAATCAGCGTTTAACCGACGGCCTCTACCTTGAGGTTGTCGCTATTACCGGCTCTGTCGAAGCGCCACAGCTACAAGGCGATGGCCCTGCCATTGAGTATGCAGTGAAAATGCGTCAGTTTCCGCAAACCCAGCTACTGGGCGATATGCAAAAACGTGGCGAACTCTCTGAAACCCATATTGACGCTTTAGCTAAACAAATCGCACGTTTCCACGATGAAGCGCCTCGCGTGCCGGCAGAACATTCATTGGGTGACCCTCACGCAATTATGGCACCTATTCGACAAAACTTTGAGCAAATCCGCCCACTGCTCAGCGAGCCAGCTGACTTACAACAACTGGATGCACTGCAAGCTTGGACCGAGGACAGTTTTACCCGCTTACTCCCACTATTAGAGGTGCGTCGCCACAATGGTTCAATTCGCGAGTGTCATGGCGATATCCACCTCGGTAATGCCACCTTGCTCGACGGTGAAGTAGTGCTATTTGACTGCATTGAGTTTAACGAGCCTTTCCGCTTAATTGACGTCGCATCCGATGCAGCATTCCTTGCCATGGACTTAGAGGATCGCGGCTTGAAACCTTTGTCACGCCGTTTTGTTAATGGCTGGCTGGAGCTGACAGGCGACTATCAAGCGATGCCGCTGATTAATTTTTACAAAGCCTACCGCGCCATGGTACGCGGTAAAGTCAATTTATTCCGCCTTGAGCAGGAATCTGACCCTGTACAGCGCGCGGTGATTGTGCGCCAGTACCGCAGCTACGCTAACTTAGCGGAAAGCTACAGCGCTATCCCATCTCGTTTATTGGCAATTACCCACGGCATTTCTGCAGTTGGTAAAAGCTCAGTAGCGATGCGCTTGGTTGAGGCCTTAGGCGCACTGCGCTTCCGCTCTGACTTTGAGCGCAAACGCTTGTTTGGTGAGCAAGATAGCGCAGAGCAAAATATACTAGGTGGCGGCATTTACAATCCGAACGCCAGTGCGGCGACCTATCAGCGCCTACATGCACTGGCCGCGGATGCATTGCAAGCGGGTTTCCCTGTCGTCATTGATGCAACTTACTTGAAAAGTGAGCAGCGCCATGATGCATGGCAGATTGCCGAAAGCACAGGCACACCCTTTTTGATTCTCGACTGCCAAGCCCCTGATGAAGTGGTTGCAACATGGCTCAAGCAGCGTCAGGCAGAGGGACTAGACCCCTCAGACGCCACTGCAGACGTTATTTTGGCACAGCGGAAAAATCTCGAACCTCTAAGTGCCGAGGAAGTTGCACAAAGCTACCGTGTCGACACCCATGATGCAGCAACTTTAGATACACTCATTAGCCACATCCGTAAACGCTTGCCGGGTTTATAAGCACAACCCAGCCTTGGCTGCGCCTTTGCAGACGTAGACAAGGCTGGCTTAAAGCGCCAGCCAATCAGCTCTTACTTTCAGCTTATTTAACGCTAACCACTGCAAGGCAATAATGCTCGCGGCATTATCAATACGGCCATCAGCCACCGCTTGCAAGGCGGCATCTAATGACCAAACATGCACACGGATATCTTCTCCCTCCTCGGTCAAGCCAAATACACCGCCGATACCCTCTGTTGAACAGCGCCCCACATACAGATACACGCGCTCATCGGAGCCGCCCGGCGACGGGTAATAAGTCATCACTGACAGCAATTCATGCAGCTCTAAATCAGCCTCCTCGCGGGCTTCACGTCGCGCAACCTCTTGCGGCTGCTCACCGCTATCGATCAACCCTGCAACAATTTCTAGCAACCAAGGCTCAGGGCTTTTATCCAAGGCACCGATGCGAAACTGCTCTACCAGCACCACAGTATCACTGTGCGGATCATACGGCAGCACGCATACGGCATCAGGCCGAACAAACAACTCACGACTGATAACCGGCCCCATTCCTCCGGCAAATAAGCGATGTTTTAAATGCACACGATCCAAACGATAAAACCCTTGAAAACAGCGCTCGCGCTGCTCAATAACAACATCGTCGGCAGCCGTCATTACTGTTTCAGTCATATCTATCTCTCACAAAAAAAGCAGCCATTATGGCCGCTTTTTATATCACTGAGTATTTAAACCTGCTTGTAAATAATCGAACCTTCCTCGCGAAAACGCTCTGATTGCTCTTTAAAACCGGCTTCAATGGCACGCTGCTCATCGGTTAAACCATTGTCTTTGGCGTATTGGCGCACCTCTTGGGTGATTTTCATTGAGCAGAACTTCGGTCCACACATCGAACAAAAATGCGCTACCTTAGCCGAATCCTTTGGCAAGGTCTCATCGTGAAACGAGCGTGCAGTATCAGGATCAAGGCCTAAGTTAAACTGATCTTCCCAGCGAAACTCAAAACGCGCTTTACTTAACGCATCATCACGTAATTGCGCGCCAGGGTGACCTTTTGCTAAGTCAGCAGCATGCGCAGCAATCTTGTAGGTGATAATCCCCGTTTTCACATCATCTTTGTTCGGTAAGCCTAAATGCTCTTTTGGTGTGACATAGCAGAGCATTGCGCAACCGTACCAAGCAATCATTGCCGCACCGATACCCGAAGTAATATGGTCGTAACCGGGTGCGATATCTGTGGTTAATGGGCCCAGTGTATAGAACGGCGCCTCATCACAGCACTCAAGCTGCTTGTCCATATTTTCTTTAATCATATGCATCGGCACATGACCCGGGCCTTCGATAAAGCACTGCACGTCATGCTTCCAAGCAATTTTGGTTAACTCACCTAAAGTCTCTAGCTCGGCAAACTGCGCAGCATCATTGGCATCAGCAATCGAGCCTGGGCGCAAACCATCACCCAAGGAGAAGCTGACATCATAGGCTTTCATGATCTGGCAGATATCTTCAAAGTGCGTGTAAAGGAAATTTTCTTTATGGTGCGCTAAACACCACTTGGCCATAATCGAGCCACCACGCGATACAATCCCAGTTACTCGCTTAGCGGTCAGTGGTACATAGCGCAGCAAAACACCGGCATGAATCGTAAAATAATCAATGCCTTGCTCGGCTTGCTCAATTAAGGTATCGCGAAACAACTCCCAAGTCAGGTCTTCAGCAACCCCATTCACTTTTTCTAGCGCTTGGTAAATAGGTACTGTGCCGACTGGGACCGGTGAGTTACGCACAATCCATTCACGGGTTTCATGGATATTCTTACCCGTGGACAGATCCATGATGGTATCTGAGCCCCAACGAATACCCCAAGTCAGTTTGGCCACTTCTTCTTCAATCGACGACCCCAGCGCACTGTTACCAATATTGCCGTTAATCTTTACTAAGAAGTTACGGCCGAGAATCATCGGCTCCAGTTCAGTGTGGTTGATATTGGCAGGAATAATTGCACGACCGCGGGCAATTTCTGAGCGTACAAACTCGGGGGTGATTTCTTTAGGAATACTGGCACCAAAACTGTGCCCTGGATGCTGACTATCCAACAAACCATCTGCACGAGCCTTATCTAATTTCATATTTTCGCGAATCGCCACAAACTCCATTTCCGGAGTAATGATACCTTGACGGGCATAATGCATTTGCGTGACGTTTTTCCCAGCTTTAGCACGGCGCGGATTACCAATTGAGGCAAAGCGCATGGTCTTCAGCTCAGGATCATTTAAGCGCTCTTGGCCATAACTTGAGCTTAAACCGCTAAGCACCTCAGTATCATCGCGCTCTTTAATCCAGCTGCTGCGCACATCTGCTAATCCTTTGCGCACATCGATTTTTACACTCGGGTCGCTATAAGGCCCAGAAGTGTCATAAACAAATACAGGTGCATTCTCTTCAATGCCTGCATCCGTTTCGGTTGGCGTTAGGCTGATTTCTCGCATAGGCACGAGAATGTCTGGGCGCGAGCCTTGCACGTAAATTTTGCGGGAGTTAGGAAAAGGCTGGATCGACTGCAGGTCAACTTGGGCGGTATCACTGAGATGTTGCGATAGCGTTTTATTCATTTTATTGGCTCTCCAAATCACAGATTAAAAGTGTCGGGGAACCAATGGACAAAGGCAGATTTACCGTATGGTAAATTCATCTTGTTCCCTACGCGAGTATTAACTCGATCAGGTTCAACGGGATCCGGTTTAACCGATCTCAGCTCTATTCAGAGCACCCCGACAAGAAACAGCCTGCAGTTTACTCAGCTCAATAAGCAGATCGCAAGCACATACGACCAAATGCTAAGCTGTACCACGCCTTAAACAATGTTAGAGCGCGCTTGACCGTTTTGCTGATCAGCCGTAGCCTTAGATAGATTTCTCTTTGCAAAACTTAGGATATTGATAATGCGTGTACTGTCGCTTACTTTTGCTATAGCTACAGTTTTGGGCTCGGTGGCTTATGCAGCACCTGTTACTCAAAACAAAGTAAACCTGCTCGATGTCTATCAGCTCGCAGTTGATAACAACGCAGATTTAGCCGCAGCGCATGCTGATTACCAAGCGCAAAGTGAGCGTGTGCCGCAAGCGCGTTCGGGTTTACTGCCACAAATTGGCGCCGGCGCTAGCAACACCAACAGCCGCAGCAAAGCAGATACCACTCAGGGCTCGATGACGACGTCACGCAGCGCTTTGGTCTATCAGGCCAGTCTTAGCCAACCGTTGTTTCGTTTGGATCGCTGGTATCAGTTACAAGCAGCGCAGGCCAGCAATGAGCAGTCTTTTTTAGAGCTCTCTGCGATTGAACAAAATCTAATTTTACAAAGCTCTGATGTGTATTTCTCTGTGCTGCGTGCACAAGATAATCTAGCCGCGAGCCGAGCGGAAGAGTCAGCATTTAAGCGCCAATTTGATCTCGCCAGTGAACGCTTTGATGTGGGCTTATCTGATAAAACTGATGTCCTCCAAGCCCAGGCCGCCTATGACGCAGCACGCGCCAACCGCTTAGTAGCTGAGCGCATGGTCAGTGACGCCTTTCAAGCAGTAACCACCCTGACCAATGTTGATTTAGCCGCGCTCGAAGGTGTGAAGCATAGCCTGCCAATTCTGGCACCCACACCCAACGACGCCACAGCTTGGGTCAATACTGCCACCGAACAAAACCTTGGTTTACAAGCAATCAACTTTGCTGTGCAAGCAGCACAAGACAGCGTCAAACAACGCAAATCTGGACATGCGCCGACAGTTGATGCCATTGCCCAGTATCAAAAGGGCGATAATGACGGCATGGGCTTTATTAATAGCGGCCAAAGCCCTAGGTTTGACGGCAATGCTGAGCAAAGCAGTATTGGCCTACAACTCAATATTCCACTGTACACAGGTGGCATGACCAGCTCGCAGGTTCGTGAAGGCGTGCATCGCTTAGACCAAGCGGAGCAAATGCGTGAAAGCCTACGCCGCAAAACAGTGCAGGACGCGCGCAATTTCTACCGTGCGGTCAATACCGACGTAGAACAAGTGCAAGCGCTTAAGCAAGCGATCATTTCCAGCCAAAGCGCGGTCGAAGCCACACAAATTGGTTACGAGGTAGGTACGCGTAATATTGTCGATGTGCTGGATGCGCAGCGCGTGCTGTATGCCGCTGTGCGTAACTACAACAATGCGCGCTATGACTACATTTTGAATAATCTGCGCCTACAGCAAACAGCAGGCACGCTCAGCCCTGACAATTTGCAAGCGTTATCAGCTTATTTAAATCCTGATTACGATCCAGACAGCGACTTTTTGCCTCCCGATTTAGACCAAGCAATCGAAGAAAATCTGCGCCGCCGCTAAGCTTAACTGAGCTGACTGCCTACACAGGCAGTCAGTCATTGACATGAGTCACTCGTTTTAGCCGAGCTTGTGCTCACAAACTTAAGCGCATGGACAAATCCACTGCTTTAATATCCTTAGTCAGGGTACCCAACGAAATATAATCAACACCGGTTTCTGCAATTGCACGGATCGTCTGCTCATTGACGTTGCCGGATGCTTCCAACTTAGCTTGTGAAGCATTGATTTCGACAGCAGTGCGCATATCCTCAAGGCTTAGCTCATCCAGCATAATAATATCCGCACCGGCAGCCAGTGCTTGACGCAACTCATCAAGGTTTTCGACCTCAACTTCAACGGGTTTGCCTGGCGCGATACGATGCGCAGCTTGCACAGTTGCAGCCACACCGCCACAGGCAGTGATATGGTTTTCTTTGATTAAGAACGCATCATACAAACCCATACGGTGATTATGGCAACCGCCACAGGTCACTGCGTATTTTTGCGCCACACGCAAACCAGGCAAGGTTTTTCGTGTATCTAAAAGCTTCACGGAGGTGCCAGCAACCATATCTGCAAAGTACTGACAACGTGTTGCTACCGCCGATAACGTCTGTAAAAAGTTTAGCGCTGCACGCTCGCCAGTCAGCAAAGCTCGGGCTTTACCTTCCAACTCAAACAACACATCATTGGCCTGCACACGCTGACCATCAGCAACGTGCCAGCGTATATGGACACTGCTATCCACTTGACGAAACACTTCATTGACCCAAGCAACACCGCTGATCACTGCCGTCTCACGGGTGATCACTCGTGCGCTGGCAGATTGCTCAGCAGGAATCAATTGTGCAGTAATATCACCCGACCCGACATCCTCTGCCAAGGCAAGTCGCACACCAGCTTGAATTTCTGCTGTCAACTGCTCAAGTAAAATGTTGCTCATGCTATGCTCCTCAATTAATTACGTTTATTATAGTGACTGGACAACGCCTTAGCAGTATGTCCCACTCGTTTCTGCACAGAACCAATAAAATTTATTCATCTGTGACTCACATCAAACGCCAGACAGATACCGCTTGGTTCTAACCGATAAGTGCTTACAATCAGTCTTAGTATTTGTATATACCTAACTCTCAGTGCTCCAGAAGCCTTCTTTTTGCCTAGAGTTGTTTTTACGGGAGGCAGCACAAAGTGAAGAATGATGCCAACATTGTACCCTTTGCTAGTCAAAGCAAGCATTCTTCTGCGCCCTCAGGAAAACTGCCCGCCGTACTGGTCTGCGTGCGCGATAAAGCCGCCAACTTACTCAGAAGCTATATTCAAGAACTGTTTGCTAACGCAGATGATACTTTGTTTGAAATGGCAGATCGCGCCACCAGCAATACCGAGCAAAATAGTCTATTCGAAGCCATGCGCGACTTACGCCTCAAACGTAAAAACATTGAGCGCAGTTTTTTACAGCAACTGTTCGAGTCATTTGCAGACCTCAATCAATATCACATAGGTCAGCCACCAACGTTAGACACACCATCATTTGAGTCGCTATCCTTGGTGCAAAATGATGAACTTGAAGAGTCAGTGGCGATTGATAGCATGGTTGCCAAAGTAAAACGTCGCGATGAACTCGCGCTGCAGCAACTGACTGCACGTTTTAACCATGTATTAAGTCGTAAAATGACCGAAGACAGCAACCCTCTGAACCCAAGCTTACTGTCGGCGAGCTTTATAAAAAGCTGCAACAGCATCAACTTTTCGATCAACATCAGACTCATTATCCTCAAGCTGTTCGAAAAGCACGTTATCAGTCAACTCGACAGCCTTTACCAAGACATCAATACACTTTTAATTGATGCAGGTATTTTGCCATCTTTAAAAATCACCCAGCCCGGCCATAAAAAACAAGACGCTTCAGTAAGTCGCGCGCACAGCCCAGTAAGCAGTCAAGACGCTGCAATTGACGCTAATGAATTGCACATAGCTTTTAGTGAATTACAGGCGATGCTGTCACAGCTGCGCGGCAATGTATTTCCAGATCGACAGATTCCCGCTGATGCTGTACCTATTTCTAGCAATGATTTAATGCGCTTGCTTTCGCATATGCAGCAGCACTTGCCACCTCAGTCAGCACAGGATCAGGATCTGCGTAAACAGCTTGATCATTTACTGACCCGCGCTAGCAGCAGCAGTAAAGAAGCACGCGTTGTTGGTCAAGTTGATGATGACGTTATCAACTTAGTTGCTATGCTGTTTGAATTTATTTTAGATGACCGCAACCTTCCAGACTCTCTCAAAGCTCTAATTGCACGCTTACAGATACCATTACTTAAAGCTGCAGTATTGGACAAAACTTTTTTCAATCGAGGTAGCCATCCTGCGCGCAGACTTCTCAATGAAATCGCCTCGGCAGCCTTAGGTTGGAACGACCAAGACAGCGAGCGCCGCGATAGCCTTTATCAAAAAATTGAAAACACTGTGCAACGCACACTGACTGAATTCACTGATGACCCTAATATTTTCAATGAATTACTGTCTGATTTTATTGCCTTTACTGGTAACGAACGACGCCGCAGTGAGCTGCTTGAGCAGCGCACCCGTGATGCTGAGGAAGGCCGCGCGCGCGCTGAAATAGCACGCTTGCAGGTTGAGCAAGAACTCAACGCTCGCCTGCTGGGCAAAACACTGCCACAGGTGGTTGTGCAGTTGCTACAGGATGCATGGAGCAAGGTTTTATTGCTGTCTTACCTAAAAAGTGGCGAGAGCTCCAGCGAGTGGCGCGACAATTTAGCCACTATGGATGATTTAATTTGGAGCATTGAACCGCATGATGATGCTGAGGCCCGCTTAAAACTATTGCAAGTGGTGCCCTCATTGTTACGTCAATTGCGCACGGGGTTTTCCGATGCAGCCATTGATCCCTTTGTTGCTAATGACTTCTTTAGCCGCCTAGAAACCTTACATGTGCAAGCCTTCCAGCGTTATAAGCGCAAAACGACGCGCGCACTAGCGGCTCATGAAAACGCATCTGAAAACACTGCTCAAAGCAATGCCGCAGCCCCTGCCGATATCACCCTTAACGAACTGCCAAAAGAATTACACGCTGCAGCTCAACAAGCACAACAAAAGCCTGCAGTGATGGTTGAGGTTCAACAAGAAATCAGCTTACAACAAACAGAAAGCCCTGATAGTTCAGCGAGCGCAATAATACTGGGTGATGATGATCCTGCATTACTGCAAGTGGACAGCTTGCACAATGGCAGCTGGATTGAGTTTGCCCAAGACGATCAACGTAAACTACGCTGCAAATTAGCCGCCATTATAAAACCTGCAGGGCGCTATATTTTTGTCAATCGCAGCGGCGTTAAAGTCCTCGAAAAAAACCGCATGTCATTGGCGCTTGAATTTAAAAACAATGCAGCCACCTTGCTCGACAATGATTTATTATTTGATCGTGCGCTTGAGTCTGTGATTGGCAATTTACGTCGCCTTAAAAACAACTGAGACCGGCGAGAATCACCTCTTATTTAGTCCAAGTGTTTGCCAAGCCAACCTGCACATCAACACACCACAGATCATCATTGATTCGTGCGCGCCATTGGCCCATTACAGGCTGCAAACCAATAAAAACAATGCGCACCATTGTCTCCTGCGGCTCTACCCGCCAACGCACAGGCTGATCACCAGCTAAAGCAAGCTCGCCTTGCGCCGCCTGCCCTTTGCTATCTAACAGCAACAACTGATAAATACCTTGCTGAGACTGTGCGTGCACCTGCGCAGGCTGAGCTAAACATATACCCAAACCATCGGCATAGGTCTGCAGCTGTACAATAGTATTGCTGTACTGAGGCGGCGTCGGTTCTTCTAACAAACGCCCCAGCATCATGCCGACTAAAAAACTAAATAAAGCCAAACTTGCAAAAACCTTGAATATCCATTGCCGTCTTGGTGGAGATTCCCATGTAGAATTGGCATCCACTTTATTGTCAGGATCGAGCATGTTTCACGTCATTCTCTTTGAGCCAGAAATTCCACCAAACACAGGTAATATTATTCGCCTGTGCGCCAATGTAGGCTGCAGCTTACATTTAATTGAACCGCTTGGCTTTGATTTTGACGACAAACGTCTGCGCCGTGCAGGGCTCGACTACCAAGAATTTGCTCATGTACAGCGCCACGCTAATCTAGCGGAATGCTTAAGCGCTTTGCAGCAGCCACGCTTATTTGCCTTTAGCACCAAGGGCTCACACAGCTACGCTGATGTCGCCTATCAAGATGGTGATGCTTTTATTTTTGGTCCAGAAACACGCGGCTTACCAGAAGACGTGCGCAGCAGTATTCCGCCGCAGCAACTGCTGCGCTTACCCATGCGCGAAGGCTCGCGCAGCTTAAACCTGTCTAATACAGTGGCTATTGCCGTGTATGAAGCATGGCGCCAGTCTGGTTTTGTTAGCCAATAACAAAAATCCCGCCAAGCCTAGAGCCTGAGCGGGATTGTTTTATCTAGCACAACTGTTTAGCGTACTTTTATAGCAACAAGCTACGTATTTCTGCTAACAGCTCACTTAAGCGTCGAGTGAAATGTGCTGCAGCCGCGCCATTGATGACACGGTGGTCATAAGATAGTGACAACGGCAGCATTAAGCGTGGATCAAAGTCCGCGCCATTCCATACCGGCTGCATGGTCGCGCGTGATACACCCAAAATAGCCACCTCAGGCGCATTCACAATCGGTGTAAAACCAGTACCACCAATGTGCCCCAAACTAGAGATGGTAAAACATGCGCCTTGCATCTGCTCAGCACTAAGCTTTTTATGGCGTGCTTTATCAGCTAACTCAGCCGCTTCGCCAGCCAACTGCAGCAAGCTTTTCTGATTGACATCGCGAATCACCGGCACCAACAGACCTTCAGGCGTGTCCACGGCAAAACCCAGATGCACATATTTCTTGCGAATCAGCGCTTTACCGCTCGGTGCTAAAGAGCTATTGAAGTCTGGCATTTCTTGCAGCAGATGCGCACAGGCTTTGAGCAAGAACGGCAGTATGGTTAGTTTGACCCCAGCCTTTTCTGCAACGCCTTTTTGACCTACGCGGAACGCTTCCAACTCAGTGATATCAGCAGACTCAAACTGAGTGACATGCGGCACATTCAACCAACTGCGGTGCAAGTTCATTGCCCCCAACTGCTGCAAGCGCGTCATCGCAACTTCTTCGATCTCGCCAAAACGGGCAAAGTCCACTTCAGGTATCGGTGGAATACCGCTGCCCTGCTCTGACGTAGTGCTGGCTTGCTTACTCAGTGCCTGTTGTACATAAGCATGCACATCTTCTTTCAATATGCGTTTATGCGGTCCGCTACCAGACACCAAACCCAGATCGACACCGAACTCTCGCGCCAACTTGCGCACGGCAGGACCAGCATGCACCACACTGGTTTTGCGTTTCTCAGTACTCGGCGCGCTCTGCGGCGCCACTGATACTGCTGCGCTTGGCATTGTTGCAGGTGTTGCTGCCTCAGCTGCAGGCTTCTTAGACGCAGTTTCTGCAACAGGCTGGCTCGCAGCGGCTTGCGCCACTTTGACCTTAAAGATTAAGTCGCCTGTACCTACGTCAGCATCTAACTGCACCAAGACTTCAACCACTTCACCGCTTACCGGTGAAGGAATTTCCATACTGGCTTTGTCCGACTCAAGGGTCAGCAGCGATTGCTCTTCAGTGATGTGATCACCCACAGCGACCATCAGCTCAATCACCCGCGCCTTACCCGCCGAACCGATATCCGGCACATGGATGTCTTCAATGACGCTTTCTGCAGCAGAACTGGCCGCGGCCTTAGCCGGCGCAGCTGTTTCTGCAGGCACCTCAGCGGCAGGCTCAGATGTTTCCACAGATGCTGCAGCAGGCGCTTCATCCACTTCAAGTTCAAGTAAATCATCGCCTTCTTTGAGCCGGTCGCCCAGCTTGACGGCTAAGCTTTTGATCACCCCAGCTTTGGGTGCTGGAATTTCCATACTGGCCTTATCCGACTCAAGCGTTAGCAGGCTTTGTTCGACTTCAATACGATCACCGACCTTTACAAACAGCTCTATCACTTCACCCTCACCGCTGCCGATGTCGGGTACGCGAATTAATTCACTCATTATCGCTCTCCTCAGCAGTCCAGTGGGTTAGGTTTATCAGCATCAATGCCAAACTTGTCCATGGCATCTAGCATCACCTGTGCATCCATTTGGCCTTGCGCAACCAAGCCTTCTAAAGCAGCTAACACCACCCAGTGGCGATCCACCTCAAAGAAGTGGCGCAACTTCTTGCGCGAATCACTGCGGCCAAAACCATCGGTGCCAAGTACTTTATATTGATCTTGCGGTACCCACTGGCGGACTTGATCAGCATAAAGCTTCATATAATCAGTCGAGGCGACCACTGGCCCTTGTCGGCCCTGCAAGCAGTTTTCAATATGCGACAGGCGCACAGCTTCACGCGGATGCAAACGGTTCCAACGTTCAACATCTAAGCAGTTGCGGCGCAGTTCATTGAAGCTGGTCACACTCCATATATCAGCACCCACACCAAACTCATCACGCAGGATTTTTGCCGCTTCACGCACTTCCAGTAAAATCGTACCGCTGCCTAGCAGTTGCACATGTAAGTCAGTGCTGCGCTTATCTTCTTCGAGCAAATACATACCGCGAATAATGTCTTCTTCAATACCTTCGCGCTCTGGCATCGCTGGCTGCTCATACGCCTCATTCATCATAGTGATGTAATAGAAGCGATCTTCTTGCAGCTCCAGCATTTGATAAATACCTTCACGAATGATCACGGCCATTTCGTAACCATAAGCTGGATCATAGGCATGACAGTTCGGAATCGTGCCAGCGAGAATATGACTATGACCATCTTGGTGCTGCAAGCCTTCACCGTTGAGCGTCGTGCGCCCTGCGGTACCACCCATTAAGAAACCACGTGCGTGAATATCACCCGCGGCCCAAGCTAAATCACCAATACGCTGGAAACCAAACATTGAGTAGAACGCATAAAACGGCAGCATTGGCTGGTTGTGATTACTGTAAGCCGTTGCTGCAGCAATCCACGCTGACATCGCACCGGCTTCGGTAATACCTTCTTCAAGAATTTGACCTTTGACATCCTCTTTGTAGTACATCACTTGGCCTTGGTCGACCGGCTGATACAACTGACCCACGGCTGAGTAAATACCCAACTGACGGAACATGCCTTCCATGCCAAAGGTACGTGCTTCATCCGGCACGATCGGCACGATACGGCTGCCAAGGTCTTTATCTTTTAACAATTGCGCAAGAATACGCACAAACACCATAGTGGTAGAGACTTCACGATCACCACTGCCATCTAGAATGTTTTTCAAGGTTTCCAGCGATGGCGTTGGAATACTCATGCTCTTCATGCGGCGCTGGGGTACAAAACCACCAAGTTTTTCGCGGCATTCTTTTAGATAGCGTATTTCTGGGCTGTTTTCTGCAGGACGATAAAAGGGCAAGCTTTCGATGTTTTCATCGCTGACCGGAATATCAAAACGGTCTCTAAAGCCTTTTAGGCTCTCTAGATCAACCTTTTTAACGTTATGGGCAATGTTTTGTGCCTCACCAGTGCCGGTGCCATAGCCTTTAATGGTTTTGGCTAAGATTACAGTTGGCTGACCGGTATGATTCACCGCAGCATGGTAAGCCGCATACACTTTAAAGGGATCATGGCCACCACGGTTAAGGTTCCAGATCTCCGCATCTGACAAGTCCTCAACCATCTCAGCTAAGCGTGGATCAGCACCAAAGAAGTCTTTACGGACAAACGCACCGTCTTGCGCTTTATAGTTTTGATAGTCACCATCCAGCGCTTCATCCATGCGACGCTGCATCACGCCCTCAGTGTCTTTAGCAAACAGCGGATCCCATAAGCGACCCCAGAGTACTTTAATCACGTTCCATTCAGCGCCGCGGAAGTTACCCTCCAGCTCCTGAATAATTTTACCGTTGCCGCGCACAGGGCCATCTAAGCGCTGTAAGTTACAGTTGATAACAAAAATCAGATTATCGAGCTTTTCACGTCCGGCCAGTGAAATCGCACCCAATGATTCGGGCTCATCGGTTTCACCGTCACCTAAGAAACACCACACTTTTTGCTTACCGGGCTGAATAAAGCCGCGGTGCTCAAGGTATTTCATAAAGCGCGCTTGATAAATGGCTTGGATCGGACCCAAGCCCATTGATACTGTTGGGAACTGCCAGTAATCCGGCATCAGCCATGGATGCGGGTAAGATGACAAACCTTTGCCATCGGTTTCACGGCGGAAATGATCCAGCTGCTCTTCAGTGATACGTCCTTCTAGAAAAGAACGCGCATAGACACCAGGCGAAGCATGCCCTTGGAAATAAATTAAGTCGCCACCATGCTCTTCGGTTGGCGCCTTAAAGAAATAATTAAAACCAATATCGTATAGCGTAGCGCTCGAGGCAAAGGTGGCAATATGCCCACCTAAGTCTGGGTCAGCTTGGTTAGCACGCATCACCATAGCCAGCGCATTCCAGCGAATTAAGGAGCGAAGGCGTCGCTCCATAAATAAATCGCCGGGCATCAGTGCTTCATGGGTAACAGGGATGGTGTTGCGATACGGTGTGGTAATCGCATGCGGTAAGCGTGTACCGCTGCGGCTGGCCAGTTCGCCTAAGCGCGATAAAATATAATGAACGCGCTCTTCACCTTCATGCGCTTGCACGGATTCCAATGCATCCAGCCATTCTTGTGTTTCTACCGAATCAATATCTTGCATGTTTCGCTCCCGAAATGAGGGGTCTATTGATGATGGACCTATGCGTGCTTCATGTCTTGTGGACACTCAGCCCATACCACAGCAAAGCCATACTCTCTTTGTCTTGTAGTTTTACTACAAAATGACGCATTAGTCAGCCTCTATTCGTTACATTTTTTAGCCGAGTGCTTTTCTTGAACACACCATAGCAAGTAAATTTAAGGTATCTTTATCGACACTCTTAGCATGACACTGTTCAGGACTGCGCATGACCCCTCTTCTCTTGGCTACGATTCCTTCTAGCTTGTTATTGTTGCAACAGAAAGCACAGCGTGGCTGGGCGCATGCCCTAGAAGAACAGCAAATCGACGACCCGCAATGGCCTGATAGCCGTTATCAAAACTTTATTCGCGTGTGCAGCCTCAGCGACTTTGTCCTCAGTCAAGCCATTCGTGACCCACAGATGTTTATTGACCTTGTAAACTCAGGGCAACTGGACCGTTCTTTAATTCCTGGTGAAATTCGCCATCAACTCAACGAGCGTTTACAAGACTGTGCTGACGAAGAGAGTTTATTACTGCACTTGCGTCAATACCGTAACCGCCAGCAAGTGCGCATTATTTGGCGCGACTTGACCCGCCAAGTCGAACTCAGCGAAGCCTGCCGTGACTTATCTGCCATGGCTGATGCCTGTATTGATTTAGCTTACCACTGGCTGTATCAGCAGCTTTGCCAACAATTTGGCACGCCGATAGGACGCCACAGTAAACAGCCTCAGCAACTGGTAATTCTCGGCATGGGCAAGCTTGGCGCCTATGAACTGAATCTGTCATCCGACGTAGATTTGATTTTCACCTACCCAGAAGGCGGCGAAACTGAAGGTGCAAAACGCAGCTTGGATAACCAAGAGTTTTTTACCCGCCTCGGACAAAAAGTGATTAAGGCGCTGGATACCATTACCGTGGATGGCTTTGCCTTTCGTGTCGATATGCGCCTGCGCCCATACGGCTCCAGCGGGCCGTTGGTATTCAGTTTTACCGCTATTGAGCAGTACTACCAAAACCAAGGTCGAGATTGGGAACGCTACGCCATGATTAAAGCGCGCGTGGTTGCCGGTGATCAGAATGCAGGATCGAGCTTGCTCAGAATTCTGCGCCCCTTTGTCTATCGCCGTTATTTAGACTTTTCTGCAATCGAAGCGCTGCGCTCAATGAAACAACTGATTCAACAAGAAGTGCGGCGCAAAGACATGGATGACAACATCAAACTCGGCTCCGGTGGGATTCGTGAAGTGGAGTTTATTGCCCAAGCCTTTCAACTGATTCATGGTGGTCGTGATTTAAGCCTACAGCAGCGGCCTTTGCTAAATATTTTAGACACCTTAGCAGCGCAAGGTTATATGCCCTCTGCCGATGTCACCGAACTGAAAGATGCTTACCGTTTCTTGCGTTATACCGAGCATGCACTGCAAGCCGTAGCCGATATGCAAACACAAAGTCTGCCCGACACCAGACTGGAACAAGCACGCCTTGCCTTTATTATGGGCTTTAATGATTGGCCGACATTTTTCGGGCAGTTGATGTATTGGCGTAAACGCATTGAGCATCATTTTCGCGATATTATTGCTGACCCTGACCAAGATGAAGATGACTGCATCGGCGGCGAGTGGATACCAGCATGGGAAGACACCATTGCCTTGGACAGTATTTATCAGCAACTTACCGAAGCCGGTTATCAAGACAGCCATGCCGCCTGGCAACGCATCATTCTGTTACGAGAAAGCAGCCAAGTACGTGCTATGCAACGATTGGGGCGCGAACGTTTAGACGCGTTTATGCCACGTTTCCTGTCGCAAGCGACAGAACACGACAACCCCGACTTAGTGCTGGAACGGGTGATACCACTGATTGAAGCCGTCGCACGCCGCTCCGCCTATTTAGTGCTTTTAACAGAAAACCCAGGTGCACTCTTGGGCGTGATCAATTTGTGCGCCGCCAGCCCATGGATTGCCGAACAGCTCACACGCTTCCCTGCATTGCTTGATGAGCTGCTCAATGAAGGGCGTCTCTACAGCCCGCCACAGGCACCGGAACTCACCGCAGAGCTACGCGAACACTTGCTACGCATCCCCGAAGAGGACCTTGAGCAGCATATGAATGCCTTGCGTCACTTCAAACTGGCACACCGCTTGCGAGTCGCTGCATCAGAAATCGCAGGGACACTGCCATTAATGAAAGTCAGTGACTATCTAACCTGGCTGGCTGAAGCGATTCTTGAACAAGTCATGCATTTAACCTGGAATGAAATGGTACGCAAGCACGGCGTACCACAGCGTATGGATGGCAGCCGCAGCGAGTTGGATTTTGTCGTAGTCGCTTACGGCAAGCTGGGCGGTATTGAGCTGGGGCATGGTTCCGACCTTGACTTGGTATTTATTTATGACTGCGACCCGCAGGCCGAAACAGATGGCCCGCGCCCAGTCGATGGCGCACAATTTTATACACGTCTGGGCCAGCGGATTATTTCCATGCTGACCACGCGCACAACCTCAGGCGGCCTATATGATGTTGATATGCGTTTAAGACCCAGCGGTGACTCAGGTCTGTTGGCCAGCTCACTCAGTGCTTTTAAACGCTACCAAGAAGAGCAGGCCTGGACTTGGGAGCACCAAGCACTGGTACGCGCGCGGGTTTTGGTCGGCAGCCCATCACTGCGCAAACAATTTAACCAAGTGCGATTGAATGTTTTAGGGCGCCAGCGCAGCTTGCCGATACTGCAAGATGAAGTCAGCGAAATGCGCGCCAAAATGCGGCATAATCATGGCACTCAGATCACCCAAGGCGGTTTAGGTCCAAATGCATTCAATAGTGATGTGCAATTTGATCTAAAGCAGGATGCTGGTGGTATCGTTGACATCGAATTTATGGTGCAATATGCCGTCCTAGCTTGGTCATGGCAATACCCGCAATTAGCAACCTATACCGACAATATCCGTATTCTTGACGGTCTCGGCGCAGAAAACCTGCTTGATGTGGATCTCGTTCACATTTTGCAGGAGGCTTACAAGGCCTATCGTGCTGCGGCTCACCGTCTGGCCCTGCAAAAGCAGCAAGGCGTGGTTGAAGGCAATTTATTTATTAACGAACGTCACGCAGTGATGGACGTT